>JBGPKK010000008.1:0-55537 GCA_041485905.1 Vicinamibacteria bacterium | reverse complement strand
CCGCCCGGCGCAAGAGATGCTCGATCTGACGGTCGCTGTGGCGCGCCATCGTGGTCTCCCAGAAAAAGCGACTAATCCTTGCCGAGGCGATTGGGGAAGAGCGGTCGGACTCCCTCCCACATCAAACGGAGTGCCAAGTGCGGCGAACGGGTCAACAGCCGCCGGCGCACGGACGCGTACGATCGGAGGCTGGTCGCATATTCGAGCAGCGCGCGGGTGGCCGCCGGACACCGATGCGCGTTCTTGATCATACGTCCGACTCGCTGTCGGCTGGAAAACAAGGACCGCTGCACGAGGACGGAATCTCGTAGCTCGCTGCCAATTTCGTCATTCCACGCGCGCGGGTGTCGTCGCGCGAGCCGGTTGCCGGCGGTCGCCCCGCCTGTCTCGACGATGGCCCGCGCCCAGATCCCCTGACACCATCGCGTAATAAATACCTTCGGCCGTGAGGGCATTCACGAATCCGCCCGCATCGCCTCCCACCGCCACCCGGTCTCGGCCGGGATTGGGCGGCGGCCCGCCGACGGAAATCAGGAACGGCGTGAAGTTGCGCCTGACGGATTCTCCGGCCATCACGCCCCGCGCGCGCAACTGCGCGACCGACTCGCGCTGTAGCTCGTACGGCGCCTTCTCGACGGACCCGTGGTAATACGCACGCGCCGGCGGCGATCACGACGGACGCTTCGACCTGGCGGCCGTCGCGGCCCGTGAGCGACACGCGACCGTCGGTGGCCGACGCCTGAACGATGTCCATACCAGTCACCAGCTCCGCTCCAGCTTCCACGGCGAGCGAGACGAGCAGCGCGTCGAACTCGACCCGCCGGATCATCAACGCCGCCGGACCGTCCGATTCCTCGATCGTCGAGTCGCCGCCCGGACCTTCGAGGGCCAGCCGACTGACCGCGTGCGTGGCGGTCCGTTCTAATTCCTGCTCGAAGCAGGGGAACCGGTGCAGGACCCGAAGGTTGACCGCGCCGCCGCAGGGCTTGTTCCTTGGAAAGGTGGAGCGGTCGATTAGTTTAACGGCGACCCCCGCCCGGGTGAGGGGTCCGGGCCGCCGTTGCACCGGCCGGCCCGGCGCCAACGACGACAACCGGAGCGAAACTCCTACGTAAGGCCATGGAAACGGCGCATTAAAGGCTGGCCGGCCGTTCTTGGTATATCGTGACGTGTTGAAGTCCACAGCCGGGCTGTGGGATAGTTACAACCACTTACACTTCTTGAAACGCCTTTACGTGCGTCGTTCGTCAACCGTCAGATTGGTGATGGCGGCTACCGGCTCGCTGGTGTTGTGGCTGCTCGGTACCTCCATCGCCGATGCTGCGCCGGTGCGCCGGCACCACGCCCGTACGCCTCGGGCGCTGTGCGGCGCGGGCGCCGCGTCGAGGCCCTTCATCCGAACGGCGTTCCTCGCGCCGACCCACCGTCTGGTGCATCGCCACATTCTGGCGAAACTGCAGCGCAACCGGGTCAAGCCGCTCGGCGACGACGATGAGGCCATCCAGACGACGGCGGCGGTGGGCGGGGACGATCAGCGGCGCCAGCTCACGGTGCTCGAGCCGATCGGCATGCTCGCGCTGCCGCCCTGTCAGCTCACCAGCCATCGAACGGTTTCGCGGCGGACGCCACGGGGTCCTCCTCCGTCACCTGCCTAGCCTGCTTCAGCCTGCACGGGGTTCGACCGTCCGTTATTCGGCGGCCGATGTCATTCGCGCAGCACGCTGGGCTGCATCAGCTTCGTCAAATTGAGGTGACCGATGCGAGTGATTCTCGCAGACCTGGAATCGAGTCGGGGGTTCGTCAGTAAAGATACCGTCGTCGGCGGCTATGGATCGCGGCTCGATCCATTTTCGCGGGTGACGGCGATCATGGCGTACCTGAAGAAACAGTTTCACGACGTGCCCAGCGTGCACATGGCGTATATCGCCGCCATCCTCGCGCGCGCCGGCCACGAGGTGAAGTGGACCCGCGGCGAGGCGGTCGACGGCGACGTCGCGCTCGTGCTCTCGTCGCTGGTCGATTACAAAGCCGAGACGGCATGGGCCGACGGGTTGCGCGCCCGCGGCGTCAAGGTGGGGTTCATCGGCATCACGGCGTCGAAGATGCCGCAGTTGTTTGCCGACCATTGCGACTTCATCCTCAACGGTGAGCCCGAAGCCGGCGCGATGCGGATCGCCCGGGGAGAGATCCCCGAGGGAATCGTCGTCAGCGAGCAGATCAACGACCTCGACTCCCTTCCGTTCCCGCGCTGGGACCTGGTGACCACGGACCAGGTGCGCTTCAGGATCCCATGGTCGGCGCGTCAGATCGGCGGCGGCTATCCGCTACTGGCGAGCCGCGGCTGCCCGGAGTTCTGTACGTATTGTCCTCACCGCATTCTGGCGGGTTATCGCGCCCGATCGATCGCGAACATCGCCGACGAGCTCGAACGGCTGTGCGATCAGGTCCGGCGCCCCTACGTCATCTTCCGCGATCCCCTGTTCACCGAACAGCGCGAACGCTGCCTGGAGCTCTGCGACGAGATCCAGACGCGCGGATTGGAGCTCACGTTCGAGGCGGAAACCCGGCTGGATCGCCTCGACATCGACCTGCTCGACAAGCTGTATGCCGCCGGGTTCCGCGCGATGAGCTTCGGGGTCGAGTCGCTGGCGCCCGAGACGCTGAAAAAATCCGGACGGCGGCCGATTCCGGAAGCGCATCAGCGCGAGATCATCGAGCACTGCCGCAAGCGCGGCATCATGACGGCGGCGTTTTACGTGCTGGGGTTCCTTCAGGACGATTGGAACTCCATCGCGGCGACGATCGAATACGCGACGGATGTGGGATCGACGTTCGCGCAGTTCAAGATCCTGACACCGTACCCCGGGACGCCGATGTTCAGGCAGCTCGAGCCGCTGCTGACTGAAACCGACTGGGAGAAGTACGACGGGTACACGCCGACGTTCCGGCACCCCAACCTGTCGGAGATCGAGCTTCGGTTCCTGCTCGGCGCGGCGTACAAACGGTTCTACATGCGGCCGTCGTACCTCGCGAACCTCCTCAAGGTCCAGAACACGGCCGTTCGTGAATGGGTGAGCCGGATGGATCGGCGCGTCAACGATCGCCATTCGCGCGAGGAGATAGCCGACATTTCCCGTCCTGTTGCATGCTGACAGCCATCTCGCGCTATGGAGCGCGAGTCCTGCCCAATACCGAGGACATCGTCGCGGGCTGCAAAGCCCGCGGCGAATTCATCCAGGGTCCCCAGATCGCGCAGTTCGAGCAGACATTCGCCGCGCGACTCGGAGGCGGTCACGCCGTCACCGCGTCGTACGGGCGCATGGCGTTCTACTACGTGCTCAAGGCGCTGGAGCTGCCGCCCGGCTCTGAGATCGTGCTGCCGGCGCTCACCTTCTGGGTGGTTCCCGAGCTCGCGCGCGTCGCCGGCTTGAAGGTCGTCTTCGCCGACGTCGACCCGACAACCTTCACGATGGATCCGCAGTCGTTCGAGCGGGCGATCACGCCGGCCACCCGGGCGGTCGTGCCGACGCATCTGTACGGATTGTCCTGCGACATGGACGCGATCATGGCGATTGCGTCGCGCCACGGATTGAAGGTCATCGAAGACTGCGCGCACGCGCTGGGCGCCACGTTCGACGGCCGGCCGGTGGGTCTCTTTGGGGACGCCGGGTTTTTCAGCTTCCAGACGCTCAAGCCGCTCAATTGTTACGGCGGAGGATTGGCGCTGATGAAGGACGCGCTGTTGGCCGGCCGCGTCCGGGAGCTGGCCGAGCGTGAGCCCTGGCCGGACGAAAAACGGATCGATCACCGGCTGCTGGTCGGGCGCCTGCAGCGGATCTTCATCAAGCCATGGGTGTTTTCGATCAGCGCGTTTCCCATTCTCTGGGTGTCCTCGCTCATCGGCGCGAACCCTGACGTGTACTTGTGGGAGGAGATCCGCTCGCTCGATCCGCTGCCCGACGCCTACACCGAACGATTTCCAAACGTCCAGGCCGCGATCGGGCTGGCCGCGCTCGAACTGCTGGACGACTGGACCGAACGGACCGGGCGGCATGCCCGCGTGATGGATCGCGCGCTCGGCGATTTGCCGGGCATCACCGTCCCGCGCGTGCCGCCGAAGCACACGCATGTCTATTACCAGTACTGCGTGTACGGTCCGCAGCGCGACGAGCTGGTCGTGCGCTCGGTCCGCCGCGGCATCGACATCGAAACACTGCACGTGGACGTCTGCAGCGATCTGGACCTGTTTGCGGGAACCAGAGTCGAGCCGCCGGATGCGCCGGGTGCGCACCGGGCGACCGCCGCCATGCAGGTGCCGGTCTACTCCACACTCAGCGACGCTCAGGCGGCGCGCGTCGCGCGCGTCGTTCGCGGCGTGCTGACTCGAGCCTCACAACCAAAGGCCCCGGGACCAGCCGACTGAGGCGGTTCGCGTTGCTGTCCTACATTCCAATCTTCATCCTGGCGGTCGTCGAGGGCGAGGTCTACTACAGCACGGTCTGCGCGAGGGCCGTCAGAGGCGAGCTGAACTGGCTGCTCGTCATTGCCGCGGGCGCTCTGGGCGGCGCGACGGGCGATCAGTTGTGGTTTTACATCCTCCGCGGACGCCTCCACTGGCTCGACAGATATCCTCTTCTGGCCAAGTACCGCGAACGAGTCAGCGCCCGCGTGCATTCCCACGAGACCGGCATGATCCTCATCAGCCGCTTCCTGCCGGGTCTGCGCACGGCCATCCCTGTCGCATGCGCCTACGCCGGCGTCCGCGCGATCAAGTTCAGCCTGCTCAATCTGACGAGCGCGTTCGCCTGGGCGACCGCCATCATGCTGCTCGTCAGAGGAGGGTCCAGAGCGCTGCTCGCATTCGGCCTCCAAGCCTGGTGGGGACCGTTCATTCCGGCTGTGATCGTCATTCTCTTTTTTCGCTGGCTCGGCCGTCCGCGCCGTTAGTAGGATTCCCCTGTGGCAACGACACGACTCGCAGCCGCAGCCGCAATCATCTTGATGACAAGTCTGCTGGGGGAAGCTCAGCAACCGAGGTTTCAGGCCACCGTCGATGTCATTCCGATCGACGTCACGGTCGTTGACGGTCGCGGGCAGCAACTTCGGGACCTGACGGCCGCCGACTTCACCGTAAAGATCGACGGCCAGCCCCGGCGTGTCATCACCGCCGAATGGATTCCGATGACCGGCCAACGTGCCGCAGCCGCGGCGGTGCGCGTGCCGGAAGGCTACAGTTCGAACGAACAGGCGGCCAACGGGCGCCTGATCGTGATCGCCATCGACCAGCCGAATATCCCGTTCACCGGCGTCCGGCCGCTACAGGAGACGCTGAACACCTTCATCGATCGTCTCTCGCCATCAGACCGGATTGCCGTTGTGGGGTTCGGTAACGGCGCACCATCGATCTCGTTCACCTCGAATCGCGACCAGGCGAAAGCCGCGGTTGCGAGAATGCCTGGGCAGCAGCGCACTGTCGTTCCGCTCATCGGATCGGAACTGATGGGCCTGTACACCGCTCTCGCCATCGAGCGCGGCGGCAACACCACGCTGGCCAGGCTGGTCGCCCGTGATTGTCCGAAGGATCCCCGGGTCCTGGAATTCTGCATCGGACAGATTCAAACGGAGGCGGCGGAACGGGTGCAAAACGCGCGGCGGGAAGGCGATATGGCGCTTCAGGCCTTGCGCAACCTTCTGACGGCGCTCAAGGGCGTGGACGCCCCCAAATCACTCGTCCTTCTCTCGCAGGGTTTTTTCATGGATCCGGACCGCGACGGGATCACCCGGGTGACCGAGATCGCGTCTCTGGCTGCAGCCGCTCGCACGACGATTTACACGGTTCGCCTCGAAGAAGACACCTTCGATATTTCTCAAGGCGCCATCTCCAACGCTCCCGTTGAAGATCGTCAACAAATGCGAGAGGGACTTCAGGCGCTGTCGAGCGCCGCGCGCGGCACGCTCTTCAACGTGGCGGGCACCGGGACCGGCATCTTCGATCGGATCACGTCAGAGCTCGCCGGCTACTATCTGCTCGGCGTCGATCCGACGGCAGGCGACCGCGATGGAAAGCCGCATCCGATCGCCGTCGACGTCACCCGCCGCGGCGCCACGGTTCGCGCCCGACCGACGACCCTCGCCACGGGCGAGGCCGTCGCGGCACCGCGATCGCCTCGCGAGGCCGTGGCGGCGGCACTCGGCGCACCGCTGCTGCTGTCGAACCTGCCACTGCGCGGGATTGCATTCTCGCTGCTCGGTCCGGATCCATCGAAGATTCAGCTGCTGATCCACGTCGACATCGGCTCCGGCTACACGGCGCCGCAACGGATGTCGGTTGCCTACGCCGTCCTGGATCGGCAGGGCCGCGCCGTCGATGGTCAGCTGTCGGAAACACGGCTTACGCCGATCGCCGCCGGCGTTGCCTCGTCGCTCGCCTTCGTCGCCGGCGCGAGCGTCGAGCCCGGCGACTACACAGTCAGGATTGCCGCGGCTGACGGCGACAGGCTAGGCAGCCTCGAGCTGCCCGTCCACGCCGCGCTCGTCAACGCCGGCCCGTTCAAGCTCACCGAGTTGATGGCCGGCGGTCCCGTGCCTCCGGGCAATCTTTCGCAGCCGACGATCGGCGATCGAGTCGGCTTCGGATCCGTCCACGGGTACCTGGAAGCGTACGGCGGCGACGTCGCCTCGCTGAAAGTCGAGCTCGAAGTGGCCGCCGACGATCGGAGTCCGGCACTGCTGACCGCTGACGCGCCTGGCCGCCTGGCGGGGGACGCGCGCGCGGTCTTCAGCCAGATGATGCTCGTCCAGTCTCTTCCACCTGGCGCGTACCGCCTTCGCGCCATCGTCACCAGGAATGGCACCCCGGTCGCCACTCTCTCGCGGGCGTTCGAGCTCGGAGCGCCGGCTCCGGCGCACACGTCGGCGACCCCGCCGGTTTCCACCGCGCCCGCCTTCGCGTCGAGCGTGGCGCTGCCCGTTGAAAGCAAGGACCTCTCGTCGCCGTTCCGGCGCGATGATGCGCTGAGGCCGTCCACGCTGGCGCTCTTTCGCGACCGAGTGACAGCGGACGCAAAGCCGGCGTTCGATGACGGGGTGGCGCATCTTCAGAAGGGCGAGTACGCCGACGCAGAAACGAGCTTCAGACGCGCGACCCGGCAGGACGGCGAGAGCGGCGCGTCACTCGCCTATCTCGCCGCCTGCTTCGCGGCTGCAGGTTACGACGCCGAGGCGGCCAACGCCTGGAAGGCGGCGCTCGCCCGATCCAGCGATCTGCCGGACGTGTACGAGTGGCTCGGCGGAACGTTGATGCGCAGCCGGCTGTTCGCGGAGGCACGGTCGACGTTGGAGGCAGCGGTCGAGCGCTGGCCGGCCGACACACGCTTCGCTCGACCGTTGGCGCTGCTCTACGCGACCTTGGGAAACGGCGGCGATGCCGTCCGATCGATGGAGCGGTTCGTCAGCGATCATCCGACGGACGAACGATCGCTGTTCCTTACGCTGCAGTGGCTGTTCAACATCCACCGCGCCGGTGCCGTCGTCCGCACTCGAGCCGACGATCTTCAGCTGGCGCGCGGCTATGCGGGACGGTATCTGATGACGAAGGGTCCGGACCTGCCGCTCGTCAAACAGTGGCTGGACTATCTCGAGAAAGAAACACAATAACAGCGTCTCAAGTCTGAAGTCTCAAGTCTGCTATTTCCTTTGAGACTTGAGCCCTGAGACTTGAGACTTCGGCGCGGCTGGCGCTTTGCTGAGGCTGATCAAATTGGCGAGCAGCTGATACGCGCCGTCGGTGCCGGCCGGCAGCTGACGCCACAGGCCCAGGCCCACGTAAACCCAGTGCCCCTTCCCGTACGTCGTCTCGACCAGCGCGCCCTTCTTCTCGCCCTTGTTGTAAGGAAACGGATCTTCGAGAGTCACGAGATCCCGATAGCGCGGATCGCGGTCGCCGAGGAAATAGAGCCCGCGCTCCTGCACCCATCCCTTCCACGTCGCGCTCGTAATCTCGTTGGGGAAGGTCACAAGCGGGTGCCCTGGCGCGGTTACGGACACGGGGGCGAACTCGTCGGTCACCCGGTTACCACTCACCTGCGCCGGATACGGACCGTACTGCGCCTCGTTGAACTCGAACTTGTTGTATTGAACGATCAGCGTGCCACCGCCGTTGACGTAGTCCAGCAGCCGGCCGTTGTTCGCACGCAGGTCCGCCCGGCGCTCGTACGCGCGAACGCCCGTGACGATGGTGTTGAACCGCGACAGGTTGCCCCAGGCAAGATCCTCCGCCGTGATGAGCTCGACCTTCACGCCAAGCTGCTCGATAGCCGCCGGCACCTCGTCGCCCACTCCGACGATGTAGCCAACGGTCAGGTTGGGGGCGGTTTTGACGTTGAGCACCTTCACGCTGACGTCGGCGTCGTGGTAGATGTGCTGCCGCCGGATGTGCGGGTATTCGATCGTCTGATATCCGCGAGTGAACGTCTGGCCGCCCGACGACACGATGGCACGCACGTGATACGCGCCAGGCACCGTGTCGGTGGTCGGCTTGATCTGAAAGCGTACGGTCTGCGATTCATCCGAACGCGCGAACTTCAGTGTCTGCTGCGCCGGGACGGCAGACCAGCGTGCCGGCACATCGAGCTTCACGACGCTTTCAGCGGCCCCCGGTTGATCGTTGGCGACCGTGACCCGGATCTCACGATCGGCTGGTGCGGGACGGTCTGAAGACCGTCCCCTACCAGTGGGCTGCAGGGCATTACCAGTGGGCTGCAGGGCACGGTCTTTAGACCGTGCCCTTGGCGCCACCGTCGGCAACACCGGCAGCGATGCGACGGGCACAATCGCAATTTCCGGCGAGACGCGGACCGACAGGGCCGGCACGACGAGCAGGTCGGTTCGCTTCTCGCCGCTGAAGATGTTGCCCTCGTAGCGGTATTGAACCGGAAGGCCGTCGATCACGTCTTCGCTCGCGGAGGTGCCGCCGCTGCCCGCGGCGCCGCTCGGAAATCCAAATGTCACCTGCGCGAAAAAGGGCGTCGGACGAAACGGCAGACCGAACGGCGCGTCCGCGTCGAACGTGTACCGGCCCGCTTCACCATCGCGGTGCCAGTACGGCTCGGTCACGCGCGCGTTGGCGGGAACCTTCAGATTGACGTCGCACCGCGCGACCATTTCCTTTTTGAACGTGGAGATCGTCGGAGCAGGGGGAGCGGCCGCGCCGCGTCCGCCACGGCCGCCACCACCACCGCCGCCGCGACCTCCGCCGCCGGTCGCCGCCGTCAGCGTGCACGCCGCGTCACCGTCGAAGCCGCTGAACCGCACCTGCTTCACGTTCACGTCAGTCGCGCCGTTGTTGGCCACAAGCAGCGACACCTTCACCGCCTGACCCGGAACCACGATGCCGTCGTCGGCCAGGACCTCGACGCGGACGCCGTTGGCGAGGAGGATCGCCTGCTGGAACTCCGCTTCTTTCTGACGAAGCCGGAGATCGATGTCGTACCGACCACCCTCGTCGATGGCCATGCCGCGGATCTTGTTGCGCAGGACGCGGACGTCGTGGAGCCCGGCCAGGAGCGCGTGCATGGTCGAATCGTGCGTGTCTTGGTCGAACCCCTTTTGCGCAGCCTTCACCTCGCTCGAAATGGTGGTCAGACCGTCCACCAACTCCTTCGGGGGTCTTGGGCCGGCAAACTGCGCGAGGCCGGAAATGCTGGTATCGATCCCGTCAAAGAGCGTCGTCTCATCGCGCTGCATCTGACCGGGAAGCGTCGACTCGACGAGCTGGTACGTCGTGGCGGAAGGACCGGGCAGCGCGAGAAGCTGCGCCATGCCCTGACACTTGTGCATGCTCCGCGCTTCGGTGCCGATTTCGGAGTACGTCTTGCCGAGCAGCGGATCGTAAGACGCGAGATTGAGGCGGAGAATCTTCGCGGCCGGCGGTTGATCGCCCTGCGGCGGGAAGCCGGCGACGCCCTGGTTGAAGTAGTACTTCCTGGGTTGCCACGGACGCAGACCGTCCTTGAGCTGCTCCGGATATTTCGTGGGATCGCCGGCGAGCTTGAACGCATCACGGGACAGCACGGCTGAGGCCTGATGATGCTGGCCGCCACCCGTGCCGTTGGGAGTCATGCCGGTCATCACGTCGGGACGGATCAGGCGGATGAGGCGGACGTAATCGCCGATGATCTGCTCTCTCCCCCACTTCTCGTACGTCTCTTCGATGCTGAACGAATAGCCGAAGTCGACGGCGCGCGTGAAGTACTGCTCCGCTCCGTCGAAGCGGTGGAGCGCGGCGAGCTCCTCAGTCCGCAGCACGCCCAGCGCCTCGAAGATCTCCGGTCCAATCTCGTTCTGCCCGCCGTTGCCCCGAGTTGCCGTCGCGAGCGTCGTGCGATACCCCTGACCGCGATTGAGCTCCACGAGCAATCCATTGTTCTCGTCGTCTGGATGCGCGGTGGCCATCATGAAGACGCCCGCGTTGCCCAGATGCCGCAGCGCGAGACCGAGCGCGACATGGCCCTGCTCCTCGTCGACGGGGACGACGCGCATCTGCGCGCGCGGGACGAGGCCGGCGGCGGCGACGAGGGCGGCGGCGAGGACGAGCATGCGTTTCATGGCGTCAATTCTATCTTCAGCCGGACCTGAGGGTTTCCTCGTAATACGCCTCGTACACTGGGACAATTTTTTCGTCGCAAAACCGCTCGTGCACCCGGCGCCGCGCCGCGCCGGCCACGCGGCGATGCAACCCCTCGTCGGTCAGCAGCATGGCGGCCGACCGCGCCATGCCGTCGAGATCGTCTGGCGCGTGGAGAAAACCGCTGTCGTCGTGCGTGATGACCTCCGGCAGCCCGCCGACACGGGAGGCGATCACGGGCACCTCGCAAGCCATCGCTTCGAGCGCCGCCAGCCCGAAGCTCTCCTGCGCCGATGGCAGCAGGAACAGGTCGGAAATGGACAGCAGCGGGAGCACCTGATCCTGCTCGCCGAGGAAGTGAATATCGTCGGCGAGGCCCAGCGCTCGGGCGCGCAGGACCGCCTCGCCCATATCGGGGCCGTCGCCCACCATCAACAGGCGCGCGGGCATGTCGCGTCGAATTCGCGCGAAGATCTCGATGACGGCCACGACACGCTTCACCGGCCGGAAGTTCGACACGTGGATGACGATCTTCTCGTTGTTGTTCGCGAAGCGGCTGCGGAGGCCGGGCACGTCGATGCGGCGATGCACGGAGCAATCGAGGAAATTCGGAATCACGCGGATCTCGCGATCCACCCCTAGCGCGCGCTGCGTGTCCGCTTTGAGGCTTTCCGACACCGCGGTGACGCCGTCGGACTGCTGAATGCAGAACGCGACGGTCTCCGAGTACGACGGATCGCTGCCGAGCAGCGTGATGTCGGTCCCATGAAGCGTCGTGATGACCTTCGGCGGCACCCGGTGAACCGGCGACAGCGTCAGAATCTGGCGCGCGAGGTACGCCGCGGTGGCGTGCGGGATCGCGTAGTGTGCGTGGATGATGTCGAGCCGCTCGGACCGCGAGACCTGCACGATCTTGTTGGCCAGCGACAGCAGGTACTGCGGCTCGCGGAAGAGCGGATAGGTCGGCGTCTCGACGCGGTGGAACGACAACCCCGGCTGGTAGTCGCCCAGCCTGAAGGGCGTGTCGCTGCTCAAAATGTGGACGCGATGGCCGCGTGCGGCCAGCGTCTTGCCGAGCTCGCTGGCGATGACGCCGCTGCCGCCGATCGAGGCGTAACAGACGATTCCGATATTCATCGAGACTCTTTCATGAGGCCCTCACGAACAACGGGCTCGCGCACCACGAAGCCTTCTGCCCAGGTGACACCGGCGAGCGCGCCAAACTGCGCATCGCGGCTTTCGACGAGCTGCCGGAACAGCGGCGTGTTCAGCCGCGTCGCCGCCGCGCCTGGCGCGTTGCGCTGGAACTGACTCACGTAGCAGTCCAGCGCGGCTCGCTTCTGCTGGTAGCAGTCGGACACGTCGACGACGAACGACGGTGCCGCCGAATCGTTGATGAAGTAATAGCAAATCCACTCGGGCTTCCAGGCCGGGCCTTCCGAAGGGTACCGGCGAAGCCCGCTGTTGAACGCGGCATCGGTCAGCACGTGGCTGGCCGCGACGTGGTCGGGATGCCGATCGGACCAGTACGGCACGGCAATCACTCGCGGCTGGTGGCGTCGTATGAAGGCAACCGCCTGGTCCAGATGCGCGGCATCCGTGCCGATCCGGCGATCGGGCCAGCGGAAGTTTTCGCGCCAGACCGCACCGAGCGCCTTGCGCGCCGCCTCGCTTTCCGCAAGCCGCTCGTCGACGGTGCCGTTGCTGCCCATCTCGCCGGCGGTGAGATCGCAGACTCCCACGGTCAGCCCCATCGCCGCATGACGGGCGATTGTGCCGCCGAGGCCGATCTCGATGTCGTCAGGATGCGGTCCGAACACGAGGAGATCAACGGACATGTCCTTCTTAGGATACATCTGGTCATTTGATCATCCGGTCATCTGGTCATTGATTGATCGATTGATGAGCAATGACCAGATGACGAGATGACCAAATTCAGGGTGGGTCTACCGGAACCCAAACACCTCGTCCGCCGGCTCGAGCTCGCCGAGATGATGGCGGAGGAGAATGCGGCTCGCCAGATATCCACCCGTCGCGCTGTGACTGGCGTCGCCGAACGCGAAGAGGTGATGCGGGAAGTTGCGGTGCGGACCGATGTGCGGCAACCCGTCGCCCGTCAGCGCGTACGCCGCATCCCATCCGTACTCCGGCGCGATTCCTGAGATGTCGGGATACAGCGTCGACAGCTCGTACATCAACTGACCCGTGCGCTGCACGAGAACTTTGGATCGCTGACGATCGGGGGCCGACTCCGAGTCCGCGCCCATGATGAGCAGCCGGTCATCGCCGACCCACCGCACGACATGCGGCGGACTCGCGCTGTCGCGGACCACCGTCTCGCGCCCGCCCATCTGCTGGCGGATCCGGGCCGGTACAGGCGCCGTGAGTGCCAGGTAGGTATGGCGAAACCAGAAGTGCCGTCGAAGCGCCTTAAAGAGCGGCGTCGGCCCGCCGGTCGCCACGACAAGCCGCGCGGCGCGGATGGTGCCGCCGGAAGTCTGGACGTGGACGTCGCGACGGCCGAACGTGATCCGCACGGCGGTTGAGCGCTCGAACAACCGCGCGCCGCGCTCGGTTGCGGCAGCGGCTAATCCAAGCGCAGCCCGATACGGATCGAAAGTGGCGCCCTCGCGCACCCGCATGCCGGCGGTCGCCGCCAGTCCGACGTCCGGTCCCAGCATCCGCGGGGTGAGCAGCGGCACGTCCAACCCGGCGTCCCGGCGCGCTTCCTGCTCCCGCTTGAGGCGGCCCGCCTGCTCCGTGTTCATGGCCACCGTGACGGATCCATGCGGTTCGAGCGCACATGAAATCTTCAACCGGCGCAGCAGCGCCGCGAAGTCGAGACTCGCCCGGTGCCAGACCTGCCACGCGCGGCGAGCCGGCCGGGCTCCCAACGCTTTCTCCAGGTCCGCCAGGCTCACGCCCGGATCGCCGGCGATCCACCCTGCGCCGGATGCGGTGCCGCCACGGCCGATCTGATCGGCCTCGAGCAGCAGCACCTTCACGCCCGCCGCGCCGAAGGCGTACGCGGTGGCGCAGCCGGTCAGCCCGCCGCCGACGATGACGACGTCGGTGTTCATGGAACTGCGGTGACGCGGGTATACCGGCACGCGCGACTTCGGGAATCGGTCAAGCCAGACGGATCGTCCGTATTTGGTCATGAGATGCGGTGGTCATTCTAGGTCAGGTGGGTCGGGTAGGTCAGGTGGGCCGGGTGGGTTCAGGTAAGTCAGGTAGGTCAGGTCGGTCGGGTTGGGTCAGCTCGGTCGAGCTTGATTTTCGGAAGTGTTCACGCGAGAGTGAGACGTGAGCCAGACGGAAACGGCCAGAATGACCATCACATGATTTCACCGTCGACGCGGCGGACGGCGAGTTGGCTGGTGTTTGGAGGGCTCGCGGTCTCGGTTGCCGCATGTGGCGGCGACGCCCCGACGTCAACGACGACCAGTCCGGTGACGCCCTCACCCGCGGTGGCGTTCGTCACGGCTGTCACCATCACCGGCTTGAGTACTCTGGCAGTTGGTCAGACCACGCAGCTGGGCGCGTCCGCGGCATTGTCCGATGGGACGCGGAAGGACGTCACGAGCCAGGCGTCCTGGCAATCATCCAACGTCGCGGTCGCGACGGTGTCGAGCACCGGTCTCGTCACGGTGAAGGGGCCGGGCGACACCGACGTGACGGCGACGTTCCAAAGCGTGCAGGGTACGGCGCATGTGGCGGTGGCGAAACAGATTTCGCAACCCGTGCGGTTTGACATCAGCGGCGTGGTCCACGAGAGCGCGCCCACGCAGGGTGTCGCGTTGTCGGGCGCCACGGTCGGCATTCACTTCGTCGGGTGTCCGACCTGCCCGCATGACAACGAGGCCACAACCACCGACGACACCGGGCACTTCACGCTGCGGGGCATTGAGACCGCTGGATTCAGCCTGGTTGTGAGCAAGCCGGGTTACGACACCAAGCAGTTCGGCGTCGTGCAATTGCCGCGCGACAGCCATCCAGACATCGCGATGCGACCCGCGGACATTTCATCCGACATAACGGGCACCGATGTATGTACGGAGCATCCGATCGATCCGTTCTTTAGCGGCCTCTGCCGCCGCGATGACCACATCTGCTGCGAGAACCAGCTCTGCGAACTGAAAGCCAGAACAATGGCGGTGTTTGACGTCCACCGCGATGGAACAGCGAATTCTGCCTTTTCACCTTTTGTATTTCCTTTCCAAGGCTACGACTTCGGCTTGGTCTACTACATCTCATCGAGTGGGCAAGCGGCGGTGCCGCCGAGCGAATTCGGCCCCCTCGGCGGTTGGACGGTGACTGCAGGCACCCGCTACTATTTCGTTATCGGAGGCTACACAGAAAGGTGTCATTTTAGCTATCGATTATTTAACTTCAGACACCCCCAATAGGTGAGGCGCGCCACCTACCTTCGTGGCTTCGTGATCCTCAGCCACTGAATCAGACTTGCCGTTCGCGCGCGAGCAGCGCTTTTTTTCGGTCGGTGCCCCATCGATAACCGCTGATCGATCCCGAGGCCGCGACAACGCGGTGACAGGGAATCGCCACAGCCACCGGGTTGGTCGCGCACGCGCGGGCGACGGCGCGCACCGCATTCGGGCGGCCGATGGCGGCGGCGAGCTCGCCGTACGTCCGAGTCTCGCCATGCGGAATCGTCCCGAGCGCCTGCCACACCTGCCACTGAAAGGCGGTGGCCTGCACGTGCAACGGCAGATCCACGCGCGGTTGCCGACCGGCCAGGCGCGCCAGGATCTCGGTGGTCCATGCGGTAAACGATCCGGCTGCCGCGGCGATGGTCGCCGCAGGATATTCGACTCTCAGGTTGCGCTCCAGGCTTCCGTCCGACGTGCCCATCGAAACCGCGCAAATGCCCCGGTCCGTCGCCGCAACGAGCACTCGCCCCAACGCCGAATCGACGATCGTGTACGCAATGCTCATCCCGGATCCTCCGCGTTGGTAGGTGGACGGCGTCATACCGAGCTTCCCCGCCGCGCCTTCATAAAATCGACTGCTCGATCCATATCCCGCATCAAAGATCGCAGATGTGACGGCGTGGCCCCGGCGCAGCTGACGCTTCACCTTTCCGAGGCGGCAGGCGTCCGCGTATTGACGCGGCGTTAGCCCGACCAGCCGCTTGAAATTGCGCTGCAGGTGATAGGGGCTGCCGCCAATCCGCGTGGCGAGCGCCGCCAGCGACGGATGTCCGTCGACATCGGCGAGATACACGCACGCGCGACGGATCTTCTCAACCCAGGGGTCGGATGCCGCGGTTTCCTGCGGCCGACACCGCTTGCACGCGCGAAACCCGGAACCTTCCGCGGCCAGAGGGGACTCGAAGAAGACAACGCGGTCGCGATTGGGCCGCCGGCTGGGGCACGACGGCCGGCAGTAGATGCCCGTCGACCGCACGGCGTACACGAAGGTCCCGTCCACGCGCTTGTCATGGGCCAGCACCGCACGCCATCGAACCGTCTCTTCGGCGTGAGTTGACAGGTCAGTCATAAGACAGGAACAGTCTGCACCACAGCCCGACGGGACGCTATCCGGGTCTTGCGGTCAAATAATAAGCCAGTGAACCGCAGGACGGTCGGCGGCGTCCTGCTACATGATTGTTCGCGTTGATGAATGAGTGCACGGACCGTCTGGCCGGCGGGCTAATCAGCGTGGAAGACGAGCTCGAACGCGAGTTTGAGGCACGGCTGGTCGAGTCGTCGGCGCTCGCGTTTCGGGTCGCCTTCAGCGTCCTCCGGCATCGTCAGGATGCGGAAGACGTCGCGCAGGAAGCGTTTGTGAAAGCGTATCGCGGCTTCCGGCAGCTTCGCGATCGCGATCGGTTCCGGGCGTGGCTCGTCCGGATGACGTGGCGGCTGGCCATCGACCGTCAGCGGGCGAATCGGCGGCGGATGGTTCGGGAGTTGGGCCATGCGGGGCCACCGGCAACCTCGACGGTGGATGCGCTTGTCGAACAGGAACGCACCACTCAACTCTGGCAGGCGATCGATGCGCTCCCGGAGAAACTGCGTATCGTGAGCGTTCTCGCAGGAATCGAGGGACACGACCTGCGCCAAGTGGCGGCGCTGCTGGGTTTGCCGGAAGGCACGGTGAAGTCTCGTCTGTTTCTTGCGAGAAGACGATTGAAGGAGCTGTTGCAATGGACGATCACCGATCCGCCGACGCGCTGACCGAGTCGGCGATCGATCGAGAGATCGAAGCGGCGCTCGCGATCGATCCGTCGCCGGAGTTTCTCGCACGCGTGCGGACGCGGCTCTCGAGCGAGCCGGCGCCTTCGGGCTGGCGCCTGCCCTGGGTGTTCGCGGCCGCGGGAGCGATCGTGATCGCCGTGATCCTGGCGATGCCTGGAACGAATCGCTCTCCGCGCCAGAACGACGTCGCCAACACGCAGAACTCAGGGACTGCACGAGCAACACCACCGATCGCGACGCGCGATTCGGCGCAGGACATTGTTGTGACGCAGGACTTTAGTCCTGCGCCGAGGAAGTTGAGCCGACCGAGTATGGCCGTCAAAGAGCCCGAAGTGCTGATAGCGGCCGACGAGGCGAGGGCTTGGCGGCGTCTCTTCGAACTTGTCGGGCAAGGACGCATCGACCTGTCGTTGGTGCCGGAGGGCCCCTCCGCCACCGCAGCGCTTCAACCGCTGGGCGACCTCACCATTCCGCCAATTGTTTTCGAGCCGACGACGGCTGGAGAAGGAGAACGTCAGTGAAACATCCACACCTGCTCGCGCTCGCCACGGTATTCGCGCTGGCGTTCGGAGGAGTGGTTCAGACGCAGGAACCAGCGGCAAGGACGCCGGCCGCGAAGCCGGCGCTTACTCCGCTCAAAGTCCAGATTGTCATCTCGCGGTATCGAGGCGACAAGAAGGTGAGCAACGTGCCGTACATGCTCTCGGTCAATGCCAACGGCGGGGGCCGAGCTTCTCTTCGAATGGGCGCGCAGGTTCCGATACTGACGTTTATGACCCCCAAAGACACGGTGCCGGGTCCGATGAGTTCCGTGCAGTACAAGGACATCGGCACGAACATCGATTGCACCGCCTCCAGCACCGACGATGGGCGCTTCAAAGTGGACATCAACATCGACGACTCGTCGGTGTATGCAGATGGCCAATCGGCGGAGGGTGTGACGAAGGTCAGCGACATCCCTTCATTCCGCTCGTTCAGATCGAGCGAGAGCGTCATCCTGAAGGACGGCCAGACAACAGAATTCACCGCGGCGACCGACAGGGTCAACGGCGAGGTGACCAAAGTCGACGTCACGCTGACCGTCATCAAGTGATCGTAAGATGATGCCTCGGTGCGCATCGCGATCCTCGGCAGCGGCGGCGTGGGCGGCTACTTCGGCGGGCGGCTCGCTGCGGCCGGGACCGACGTCGCCTTCATCGCGCGCGGCGCGCACCTCGAGGCGCTACGCACGCGCGGTCTCCGTATCCAGAGTCCCCTGGGCAACTTCTACGTGCCGAATGTTCACGCGACCGACAACCCGTCAACAATCGGGCCGGTAGACGTCGTTTTCTTTACCGTCAAGCTCTACGACACCGCCTCGGCAACCGAGCTGCTCCCGCCGCTCATCGGTCCCGACACCGTCGTCGTTCCGTTTCAGAACGGCGTGCAGAGCGTCGAGGTGCTGACGCGGGCGGTCGGCCCGCAACACACGGCCGGGGGCACGGCATACGTTGCCGCGGTGGTGGCGGAGCCCGGAGTCATTCGCCATACCGCGAACAATCGGCTGACATTCGGCGAGATGAACGGTGACCGGTCGCCCCGGCTCGAGTACTTGCACGAGGCCTGTCGTGCCGCGGGTTTCCAATCCAAGCTTAGCGAGCACATCGAGATCGACATCTGGTCGAAGTTCGTCTGGCTTTCCGTCTTCAGCGGCGTGACGACGGTGACTCGACTGCCAATCGGCGCCGTCCGCGACGATCCGGACCTGATGACGATGTGCCAGGCTGCGGGCATGGAGACGATGGCGGTCGCGCACGCGAAAGGGATCCCGCTGCCGACCAAGGTCTTCGACGACATGCTGAAGGGGTTTCAAGCGCTTCCGCCACAGGCGAAGTCGTCGATGCTCGAAGACCTGGAACGCGGCCGCCCGCTCGAGCTCCCCTGGCTGAGCGGCGCGGTCGTCCGCATCGGCGAGGAGGTCGGCGTCCTGGCACCGACTCACCGCTTCATCGCGACGGTACTCGCCCCGTACGCAGGCGGCAAACGGTCCGGCTGAAGGCGGACACTACCTACGTCAAGTGTTCGTTCGCGGCAAATTGGGAACGCGGCGTACTCGACGATGTTCTTCAGCACCGCGCCGTGATAGAAGAGGTGCTGGTCCCAATCCAGAATGCCGGTCGCGTGGGGGATTTTGAACAGTGGCGCAAAACACTGCGCTCAGCGCACCCTAGAATCCGACCCACAACACGGCGCGGCCCCAACGACGATGAGTCACTGTGGTTGGTCTGGGATCACAATCAGGAGCACGCCGCCCGCCGCCAGAATCGCGCCGATGGCGACCAGGCCCGCAGCAAAACTGTGCGTCGTGTCGAGGACGTAGCCTAGCATATAGGGACCGACGAACCCGCCCACGTTGCCAACCGAGTTGACGAGCGCGATGCCGGCGGCCGCGCCGAGGCCGCCGACCACGGATGTCGCCAGCGTCCAGAACGGCCCGAACATCGATGCCAGCCCCATCATCGCGATCGACAACAGCATCAGCGATGGAACGAGCGTGTGAACGAACGCGCTGGCGGCGAAGGCCACGCCACCGGTGAGGGCCGACAGCGCGACGTGCCATCGCCGCTCGCCTGTCCGGTCCGAATGCCGGCCCACCACGACCATCCCGATGGCGCCGAAGATGTACGGGATCGCGCTAAGCAGTCCGACTTCGAGATCCGAGCCGCCCGACGCGGTCTTGATGATTTGCGGCAGCCAGAAGGCCATGCCATAGAGCGCGACTGGTATCGTGAAATACACGAGGGCCAGGATCCAGACCGGCCGGCTCGTCAACGCGGCAACCGCAGTCTGCGGCCGCCCGCGCCTCAGGCTGGCTTCGTCGCGGAGGCATGCGGTCAACGTCGCCCGCTCATGTATCGTCAGCCACGAGGCATCGTCGGGCCGTTCACTCAAGACGGCGAGCACGACGAACCCGAGCGCCAAAGCCGGCAACCCCTCGAGGAGAAAGAGCCACTGCCACCCGGCGAGCCCTCCCGCGCCATCGAGCGACAACAGCGCGCCCGACACGGGACCGCCGATCATTCCGGCAGCCAGAACCGCGGTCATAAAGGCGGCGACGGTCCGCGCCCGCTCGCGCTGGGGAAACCAGCAGGTCAAATAGAAAATGATGCCGGGAAAAAAGCCGGCCTCGGCCGCGCCGAGCAGAAATCGCATCGTGTAGAAGCCGGTGGCACCGCGCACGAACATCATCGCCGACGACACGAGCCCCCACGTGATCATGATCCGCGCGATCCACAGCCGGGCGCCCACTCGCGCGAGGATCACGTTGCTGGGAATCTCCAGCGCGACGTAGCTCAGAAAAAAGATTCCGGATCCCAGACCGTACGTGCGCGCCGAAAAACCAAGCGCCTCGTTCATCTGCAGCGCGGCAAAGCCGACGTTGACGCGATCGAGGTAGGCGACAATGTAGAGGAGAAAGAGAAAGGGGATCAGCCGGCGGCGCGCTTTCGAGGTTGCCGAGGCGAGCGCGACCTGATCCGGCGTACTCACACGTCGAGGATGTCTTCGAGGCTGATCGACAACTCCGGCAGGACGTCCGAGACCACGGCTTCGCGCGCTTTGAACAGACGCCGCTCGCGCAACCGCTTATCGGCAAACTCAAGGACCGCGACTTCCCTCCGGTCCTGGTGGACCAGCCAGCACTCGCCGACTCCGTACTCCGCGAACCAGCCGACGCGGTCTTCCGTCCGGCCGATTCGCGGCTGCGGCGACAGGATCTCGACCACGAGATTGGGCGCACCTCGCACGCGAAGCGTTTCCGGCGTATTGAAGCAGTCGTCGAGCGTCATCAACTTCGGTGCTGCAGCCACGTCCGCGTCACTCCTTATGTAACGACGTTCAACACAGAGGACACAACGGACACAAAGGAAGATACCTTAGGTTTGCACCTTAGTGTCCTTGGTGTCCTTTGTGTTGACTCAGCTCGTTGACGACGATGCCATCGTCGACGGGAAAATGCAATGGTTCGTGGCATGATGGGTCCGCCTGATTACTCGATGGCGCGCCCTTCCCGCATTCGCGGCCGCGTTCTCGCACTCACCTTCCTGTTGACGGTCATCACGTATCTCGATCGCGTCTGCATTGCCGCGGCGGCGCCGTTCATCATGAACGACCTGCACATCACGTTTCTGCAGATGAGCGTCGCCTTCAGCGCCTTTACGCTCGCGTATTCGCTGTTCGAGATTCCATCTGGCTGGCTCGGCGACAGGCGCGGACCGCGCCGCGTGCTGACGCGCATCGTGCTGTGGTGGTCCGGCTTCACGATGCTGACCGCCGCCGCGCAAGGACTTTCGTCGCTCGTCACCATCCGCTTTCTCTTCGGCGCCGGCGAGGCAGGTGCATTTCCGAACATCATGCGCAGCTTCGCGCACTGGTTCCCTGTTCGCGAACGTGGCAAAGCCAGCGGGGTGATGTTCCTTGGATCGCGCCTGGGCGGGATGCTGTCGGCGCCCATCGCGCTCGGGATGATTGCCCGCCTGGGGTGGCGCGCGAGCTTCGTGGCGTTCGGCGCGATTGGGCTCGTGTGGACCGCGGCGTGGGCGGCGTGGTATCGCGATCGACCGTCCGAGCACCCGGGTGTCAATGCCGAAGAGCTCGCGTGGATCGAGCAGGACGGCGCGGCGTCGAGATCCCACCTGTCCGCCACGCCGTGGGACCAGTTGCTCGCCAACCGCAGTATCTGGGCGATCTGCGCGATGTATGCGGCCTACGGCTACGGTCTCTATTTCTATTTCACGTGGCTGCCCACGTATCTCATCAGCGAGCTCGGGTTCTCGGCGCTCCGCGGCGGTTTGTTCGCCGCGCTTCCATTTCTGCTCGCCGGCATCGCGAACGTGACAGGCGGATGGCTGACCGATCGTCTTGCGCGCGATCACGGGCTCCGCGTGGCCCGCTGCGGCCTCGGCTTCGCGGCGTTTGTGACGACGGCGGCGTTGATTTTTGGATCGACCCTGGCGCCCCAGGCCACCGCGAAGGCGGTGCTGCTCGCGCTTGCGCTCGGCTCAGCCGACCTGGCGCTCAGCGCCTGCTGGGCCGCACCCCTCGACATCGCCGCCGCGCATGCGGGCGTCGTCACCGGCCTGATGAACACGTGTGGAAATCTCGGAGGCCTGATCTGTCCCCTGGTGGTTGGCTGGGCGGTGGATCGGTTGCACTCGTGGACGCTACCGTTCCACATCACCGCCATCGTCTACACGGCCGGCGCGGTCGCATGGCTCGCGATCGACCCGGAGCGCCGCATCGCCGAACCGGCGCGTTTGCGTACGTAGTGTCCGCCTTTAGGCGCTCTGGAGCGCGAGAATGTCGTTCATGTCGCGCAGGATGTTGTTCGGGAGGTTGACCGAGGCCGCCCGGGCCTCCTCCTGGAAACGACGCAGACGGTCGGCATCCGACGCGTACGCGGCGGGGAGCACCTCGACGGCCACGTCGCGTCCCAGGCGTGTGTCCCGCGCACGACAGACCTCTCCCATGCCGCCGGCGCCAAGTTGTTCAAGAACCTGGTAGGGACCGATCTGTCTGCCTGTCATGTCACGTAGCGATCAGCGTGCCGCATCGTCCAGATCGACGTGCGAGCCGCCGTTGTATGGCGTGAATGGGGTCGCCGCCGTTCCCACGACGTCCAGCGACAATCGATCGCCGTCGACCTGCACCACCACGAAATGATGCGGGTTCTCGGCGGCGGTGATTCCCGGCTTCATGATGTGTTCGAGGCGAACGTTTTCCGCCGCGCCGGCGGCCAGGTATCGCTGCACCGATGGCTCGCCGCCGTACGTATAGATCGGCGCTCCGCCGCCGCCCGACACCACGTCGTCTCGCCGGTAGCTCGTGCCGGCCACCGTGTAGCGTTCGACCCAGTGATCAAGGAGATGATCGTGGCCACTGAGGGTCATTCGCACACGGTGCTTCCGGAACAGCGGCAAGTACAGCTCCCGCATCGCCGCGGTCGGCGGCTCGGCACTGTCAACGTCGGATCCGGACGGACCCGAGCTTCCCCCGTGCGGTCCCGACGAGAATACCGGGTGATGAAAGACCGCGATGACGTGGCGATACCGCGAGCGATCGAGGTGCTCGAGCTGATCGGTCACCCACGCGAGCTGCAGCTGATCGGCCGCAATGTTCGAGTCGATCACGATCGCAAGGAGGTTGCCGTAGCCGAACGCGTATGTCGGATAGCCGTTCAGGCGCCGTGGCGATCCCTCGGCCGGCATCAGCCTGGACATCGCGGCCAGCAGGTTGTGCAATCCCAGCGCGCGCGTCGCCTCGACCGGCGGCAATGCCACATCGTGGTTGCCGGCGGCGAAGAAGTACGGCACGTTGCCGGCGCGGGTGAGCTTCTCGACGAGCGGGGAGAAACTGACATTCCATTGCGCGCCGTCGACGCCGCGCGCCACGGCGTCACCCGAATGCACGACGAACCGCACGGCGAACGGGGTCGAAGCGAGCGACGCGATCCTGGCGAGCACCGCGTCGACGACGCGGCCGTGGTCGGGCTGCAGCGACAGCCCGTCAACCTGACTGCGCGTGTCGCCGTAGGCGATGAACGAGAAGCGCGTCACGCGCGCCGAGTCGGCTTCTGAAGGCAGTGGAGCATCCGGCGGCTGAATCGACCGGGGACGCACAAGCTCGGTCAGAATCGGCTGCTGGGCCGACCCGGTCGCGGCCAGACCGGCAAGAAGCCCGGCAACCCACCAGGTCGTGAGCCTTCGCATGTGCGGATGTTAGCATCTCCCTAGTCCAGCACTCCGCAGTCCGGGTGAAGTCGGGACGGGACCACAGTCATGACACACGCACAACGAGTGATCGCCGATCTTCGCGAGTTGTCGGCTCGCACGTCCACTGGCGACGGTGCGCAGCGCCTGGCGTGGGGACCCGTCTGGCGCGACGCACGCGCGTGGTTCAAAGGCAAGATCGACGAGATCGGTTTGGACATCGTCACCGATTCGGCGGGAAACAACTGGGTGACGCTGCCCGGTACCTCCGCGCGAACGGTGATCGTCGGCAGCCATCTCGACTCGGTGCCCAACGGCGGGTGGCTCGATGGGTGTCTGGGCGTCGCCGCGGCGCTCGAAGCGCTCCGCATCCAGGCCGCCGCCGGCACGCCGCCGGTGACGATGAGGCTCGTCGACTGGGCCGACGAGGAAGGGGCGCGGTTCGGCCGCAGTCTGCTGGGATCATCGGCCGCGGCCGGAAGTCTGAAGGTCGACGAGATCAGAGAGTTGAAGGACCGCCAGGGGACGCGCCTCGTCGATGCCCTCGCGGAGAACGGCGTGGCGATCGACACGATGTCGAACGCCCATCGCGAGCTGAAAGCGATCGACGCGCGGGCGTACCTCGAGCTGCACATCGAGCAGGGACCGGTTCTCGAATCGATGCAGAAGCCGACCGGCGTCGTGCTGGGCACCTTCGGCGTCGAGCGCCACATGATCCGCTTCATCGGTCAGGCCGCGCACTCAGGATCGACGCCGATTCCGATGCGGCGCGACGCATTCCTGGCCGCCGCTCAGACCGCGCTCGCCTGCCGCGAGATCGCGCTCAGGCACTCGAAGCCCGGCGCGGGCGTTGTGTGCACCGTGGGTGTCGTGAACGTCGAACCGAAGATTGTGACAGCTGTGCCGGGCGTGTGCGAAATCTCGCTCGATCAGCGCGCGCTGGACGCCGACGTGCTTGCGGCGATGCTCGGCGACGCGCGCGACGCGTCCGGGCGCTCGGCCAGGGAGAACAACGTCGCCGTCGAATGGAAACCGCTGTGGCGAATCAACCCGCGACCCTTCGATCCCGATCTCATCCGTTTGTGCGAGGAAGCCGTTCGCGAGGAAACCGGCGACGCGCCAACCCTGCCCTCCGGGCCGCTGCACGACGCGGCGGAGATGGTTCCGCACATGCCGGTCGTCATGATGTTCGCGTATTCCTCGAATGGCCTGTCGCACTGCAAGGAAGAGGACACGCCCACACCCCACCTCGAAACAACCATCCAGGCGTATCTGCGACTGGTCGACAAGACGGTGGCCCACGTCGGCCGACGCGGGTAAAGCGTGAGCTACTTCGTGCAGTCGCCCAGACGCTTGCCGGAGTACTTCATCGTCATCGCCTGACCCCGGGTGTCTACTTTCATGCTGCCGGTGTAGGTCTCGCCGGCGTACACGAGCTCTCCCGAACCGGTCATGCCGTCCTTTTCGCACGTCATCGACCAGGTCACCTTATTGCCGTCGACTTTGTAATCGCTCACCTTGCAGTCGCTCGCATTCGCGCCCCGCCCGCCCTGAGGCATCGCCTTCAGGGGATCGGCGGCTTCTTCTTTGGTGACGCACTGCGTCACCGTCTGAGCCGGCATGGTCATGCCCGGCATCTGCATCTCTATCTTGACTTCCCATTTACCGTCGCGGCGCGGCCCTTGAGCAAACAACGATGCCGCCAATCCCATCACTCCGACAACGACCACGGCTCTACGCGAATTCATCAGATATCTCCCTCATGTGCGCCGACAATCGATGCGCTTCTGCAGAATAGCATCCGGCCGCAGGACGCGCAGCAGATATAATCCCCGCCCATGCGAAGCTTGTGCTGGCTGTTGATTGTGCTCGCTGCCGCCGCGTTTGGTGTGGGGGCCGCACTCGCGTTCAGGGGCGGGGCATTCCTGCTTCCGCCGGTCGGCTACTGGCGCGGCGCGGTAGGCTTTCTGCTGTTCGCGATCGCGCTGAGGATGATGGACAGGGACGGCTAGTTCTGCCTGCCCTGCGTGCGCGGCTTCGGATCGCCGATGTGCTGACCGTTGATTGTGGCGTACTCGTAGGTCATGCGGAACGTCGACTGGCCCGCGATCAGGACCTGCGCGATCGATTCGATTTCGGTCGGCACGCGCACGCCGCCCACGCGCTCGTAGCGGCGGATGATCTCGACGCGGCGCGTCCAGATTGACGGGTTCTTCGACAGGCGCCCTTCGATGCGTACGAGGTCGCCGTCTTCCTGTTTGACGAAGACCCAGCCGTCGATCAGCAGGACGTCTTTGCGGCGCGGCGTAATCGCCAGCGCTGCAAGGCCTTCGGCGGCGCCGTGATCCTGAAATTGGTAATTGGAGACGTTCACGTCGGCACGCTGCGGCTCGCCGTCCCGCCACATTTTCTGCTCGGCGGTCAGCGCGGCCACAAAGACGTGTTTGCGGATGTAACTCGATCCGCCTTCGGCGGCCACCTGATATGTGAACCCGCCGGCCGCATCCGCTTCGGTCCAGACGTCCATCCACGCGCTCGCCCTGAAGTGCTGGTTGCGCGCGTCGAGATGGCGTAGCGCCCGGTAATGAGCGGGGCGCGGATCGCTCCGCGACAGAAACCGTTCGAGCACCTGCGCGAAGTTTTGATGAGCCGACAGATCCGCGCACGCGAGCGCGCAGGCGAGTCCGGCGCCGAAGAAGCGCATGAGTCTGGTTGACGTAGGACTAGTTTACAGCGAGTCGTGGCGGACCTGCTCGGCCATCTCGTCGCGATAGCTCTGCAGCTTCGCGCGCAGCTCCGGGCGAGCGGTGGCGAGAATCGCCACGGCCAGCAGCCCCGCATTCGCGGCACCTGATGGGCCAATCGCCACGGTCGCCACCGGCACGCCTTTCGGCATCTGCACCGTCGACAGAAGAGAATCGAGGCCGTTGAGCGCGCTCGACATCGGGACGCCAATCACGGGCAGCACGGTGTGGGCCGCGACCAGGCCCGCCAGATGCGCCGCGCCGCCGGCGCCGGCAATGATCACTTCGAGTCCGCGCCCAATCGCCTCCGACGCGTACGCGATCGTCACCGCCGGCGACCGGTGCGCGGACAGGATGCGCGCCTCGTGCGGCACGTCGAACCTGGTCAGGATCTCGTCGGCCTGACGCATCGCGTCCCAGTCGGACTTACTGCCCATGATGATCCCCACCAGCGGACGCGGCTCTGACATGGGCCTATTTCATCACGACTCCGGAGGGGAGTAAAATCGCGCCATGAAGCCGCTTGCTCTCCTGATAGCGCTCGTCGTCGCCGCACCCGCCGCCGCACAGTCACCGACGGCGCCGAGCGGGGCGACAAAAATCGACGTTCCGTACACGCAGTTCAACTTGGCCAACGGGCTGCACGTGATCCTTCACGAGGATCACAGCGTGCCGATCGTCACCGTCAACATGTGGTACCACGTGGGCTCGGGCCGCGAGCGGATGGGCCGCACCGGCTTCGCGCATCTGTTCGAGCACCTGATGTTCATGGGATCGGGGCACGTCAAACCCGGCGAATTCGACACGCTGCTGGAAGCGGTCGGTGGCACCAACAACGGATCGACGGAAACAGACAGGACCAACTACTGGATCAACGTCCCTTCGAACGCGCTCGAGCTCGCGCTGTTTCTCGAATCCGACCGCATGGGGTATCTGCTCGACACGATGACACCGCAAACCGTCGACGCGCAGCGCGACGTCGTCAAGAACGAACGCCGTCAAAGCTACGAGAATCGTCCGTACGGCATGGCCGACATCGCGCTCACCGAGATGCTCTTTCCGGACGGCCATCCGTATCACTGGCCGGTCATCGGCTACATGCCGGACCTGACCGCGGCCAGCTACGAGGACGTCGTCGCGTTCTTCAAGAAGTATTACGCGCCGGCGAACGCCAGCCTGGTGGTCGCGGGCGATCTCGACACGGCAACGACGCGCAAGCTGGCCGAGAAGTGGTTTGGCGACGTCAAAGGGGGTGCACCCGTTGAGCCCCCGACCATTCCGGGCGTGGCACTGACGAGCGTCCAGAAGAAAACGATCACCGACCGCGTGCAATTGCCTCGCTTGTATCTGGCGTGGATCACGCCGCGGCACTTCGAGCCCGGCGACGCCGCGCTCGACGTCGTCGCCGACATCCTCGCCGGCGGCAAGAACTCGAGGCTGTACAAGCGGCTCGTCTACGACATGCAGATCGCGCAGAACGTCAGCGCTCAGCAGTCGTCCGGCCGGCTGGCGTCCTATTTTCAGATCGAGGCGACGCCGCGGCCCGGCCACACGGCCGACGAACTGCAGAAGGTCGTCGACGAAGAGATCGCCAGATTGCAGCAGGAATCGCCCACCGCGCACGAGTTGGATCGGTCACTCAACCAGATCGAATCGTCGTTCTACAACCGGATGGAGCGAGTGGGCGGATTCGGCGGGAAGGCCGATCAGCTCAACGCGTACTACACCGAAACGGGCAACCCCGATTCGTTCAACGAGGACCTCGGCCGGTACCGCGCGCTTTCGCCGTCGGATGTGCGCGCGGCCGCGGAGGCGTTCCTGCCGCGGGACCGCAGGGTCGAGCTGACGGTTGTCCCGGAAGCCAAACAGTAGACAAACAATCGTTGAAACGAGACCACCATGCGTCTACATCATGTGCTCGTCGTCGCCGCCCTCGCCGTCAGCGTCGCCGTCCATGCGCAAGCGCCCGATCGCACCAAGGCACCTCGGCCCGGCACCCCGCCGGTGCTGAAGCTGCCCTCGATCCAGAAGCGGCAGCTCTCCAACGGGCTGCCGGTCTGGCTCGTGGAGCTGCACGAAGTTCCGGTCGCGCAGGTCAACCTCGTGGTGTTCAGCGGCAGCGCGGCTGATCCGGCCGGCACGTTCGGCGTGACGAACCTCATGACGGCGATGCTCGAAGAAGGCGCGGGGTCGCGTTCGGCGCTGCAGATTGCCGACGCCGTCGATTTTCTGGGCGCGGATCTCGCCGCGGGCAGCACGTTTGATGCGTCGGCGGTGCGCCTGCACGTTCCCGTTGCGCGCCTCGCCGACGCGCTGCCCATCATGGCCGACGTCGCGCTGCGGCCGACGTTCCCGCAAGAGGAGCTCGATCGACTGCGCCAGCAGCGGCTCACCGCCCTGCTGCAAGCGCGCGATGACCCGGCGGCCATCATTCCGCAGGCGTTCGCACGGGTGTTGTACGGTGCAAGGCACCGCTACGGCACCGCGATGGCGGGCACGGCAGAAACCATCAAGGCGTTGACCACGGCCGGCCTTCGCGCGCAGTACGCTGCAAGCTTCCGGCCCAACAACGGCGCGCTCCTCGTGGTCGGCGACGTCACGCCCGACAACGCGATGGCGCTGCTCGAGACCAGCTTCGGAAGCTGGAAGGCCGCCGGCGCCGCAACGCCGATCGCGCTGCCGGCCGTCAACCCGCCCTCCACGCGCGAGGTCTACATCGTCGACAAACCGGGCGCGCCGCAAACCCAAATCCGCATTGGATCGATTGGCGTGCCAAGGTCCACGCCCGATTACTTCCCGCTTCAGGTCATGAACACGATTCTCGGCGGGTCGTTTTCATCGCGCCTGAACATGAACCTGCGCGAGAAGCACGGGTACACCTACGGCGCCAGCTCTGGATTCGACATGCGCGCGGCCGCAGGACCGTTCACGGCGGCCGCCGGCGTGCAGACCGACAAGACGTCGGAGGCACTGAAGGAATTCTTCAACGAGCTGAACGGGATCCTGCAGGCGGTGCCGGCAGACGAGCTTTCGCGAGCGAAGAACTACGTGTCGCTGCGCTTCCCGTCCGGATTCGAAGCGACGAGCGACATCTCGCGCCGGCTCGAGGAAGTCCTCATCTATCGGCTGCCCGACGACTACTTCTCGAAGTACGTGCAGAACATCGAGGCGGTCACCGCGGCCGACGTCCAGCGGGTGGCCCAGAAGTACATCCAGCCGGGGCGCGTCGCCGTCGTCGTGGTCGGCGATCGGAAAGTCATCGAGCCGGGGATCCGAGCACTGAATCTGGGAGCCATCAAGCCGCTCGGCATCGACGATGTCTTCGGCCCGGCACCTTCGGTGGCACGGTAACTTCTGCCGTTTTCAAAAATCTTGATCTGAAGTGAAAAAGCTGTGCGGGCTGATCTCGGTTTGCGGGGCGGACCGCGGCGGCCGCGGCGGCGTGTGCAGAACTGTTTACTGCCAGCGAACGTCCCAGAGGATATTCATCACGCACGATGAACCAGCAAGGTTCGATCCAAGACGCCAGGATTCATCAAGCCGTGTGTTTGGCGCACTTAGCAGAGTCGTCTGAGGCGAGCGACCGCTCCGGCCCTTACAAAACCGTTCGCCCGCTCGTCATCCGCGTGAATTGCCGCGCCGGCGATACGCCTACCCCGCTTGCGCGGCTGCTTGCCGCGGCTCGAACAGGCTGATCGCCATGCCCACGACGAAAACGACGACGGCGCCGATCAGGTTGTGCCAGAGAAAGGCGATATCGCGCGTCCACGGAGAGAACGCGACCGTCAGCACGACCACCATGCCGCAGATGACGCCCCAAAAGGCCCCGCGCGCCGTCGCGCGCCTGGTCAGGATCGCGAGCATGAAGACGCCGAGCAGCGAGCCGTAGAAGAACGACCCGTACCGGTTCACGACCTCGACGAGCGACCCCTGGTTCGCCGAGTACATCGCCACGACGCACGCAAACAGGCCCCAAGACAAGGTCGCCAGCTTCGACACCGCCAGATAGTGGCGATCCGAAGCCTCGGTGACGAAATGGCGCCGGTAGAAATCGATGATCGTCGCCGTCGCCAGCGCGTTCAGCTCGCCGCCGCTGGCCGACATGGCCGCCGCGAAGATCGCCGCAATCATCAGTCCGACGAGGCCGATCGGCATGCGCGTCGTGATGAAGGTGGGGAACACGTAGTTGACGTCGTTGTAGCGCTGATCCCCGCTCACCAGCTTGACGAGGGCCGCGGCCTTCGCCCGAACGTCTCTCACACGCGTGTCGCTCTCGAGAAACGCGTCCCGCTCGCCGCGTCCCGCCGCCGCGCGTCTGGCGTCAATCGCCGCGCCGAAGTCCTGCTCGAGAGCCGCGTACTCCGCCGCCCCCGGGCTCGCCGCCACACGCGCATCGTAGGTGTGGTTGAACAGCATCGGCGGCGTTTGAAAGAGGTAGAAGACAAAGACCAGGACGCCGCTCGTCAAAATCAGGAGTTGAAGCGGGATCTTGACGAAGGCGCTCATCAGCAGCGAATGCCGCGCCTCGTCTATCGACTTCGCAGTGAGATAGCGCTGCACCTGGCTCTGATCGCAGCCGAAGTACGACAGCATCAGGAACAGCCCGCCGATCATTCCCGACCAGAAGGTGTAGGTTTCGCGCGGATCGAACCTGAAGTCGATCGCCTTGAGGCGGCCGGTTGCGCCCGCCAGGTGCAGTGCGTCGCCGAAGCTGACGCTGTGCAGGATGCCGTACAACAGGATGACGACCGCGGCGGACATCCCTCCGACCACCACGAACATCTGCTTCACGTCGGTCCACGCGACCGCCTGGACGCCGCCGATCGTCGTGTAGAGGATCATCGGCACACAGATGACGAGCACGGTCACCGGCAGCGTCCAGCCAAGAATCGCGGACATCACCACCGACGGCGCCGCCAGCGTGACGCCGAGCGAGAACGCGCGGCCGACCAGAAAGAGAAAGCTCGCCAGCGAGCGCACCCGCACATCGAAACGGCGCTCGAGATACTCGTACGCGGTGTACACCCGCGCGCGCGTAAAAAACGGCACAACCGTGAGCGAGAGAATGACCATCGCGAGCGGCAGGCCGAAGTACAACTGGATGAACCGCAAGCCGGTTGCGTAAGCCTGACCCGTCGTGCCGACAAGCGTCACGGCGCTCATCTGCGTCGCCATCACCGACAACCCAACCGCCCACCACGGCAGCGACCGGTTCGCCAGGAAATACCCGGCGACCTTGTCGGTGCCTTTCGATCGGCGCAGACCGTCGTACACAATCCAGACCAGGTAAACGACGACGACGGCCCAATCAACGGGATGCATGGCTAGTGTCGTGTCTCCGACACTAGGAGAACAGTCTTCCGAATATCCAGAGCGCCACGAGGATGATCGCCTCGACAACCAGCACGCGGATGTAGGTGGCCGTCATCGGCGTATCGCGCTCGAGGGGATCGTCGATCTTCGGATTCACAGGCGGGCGCTCTCATCAGCCAGACGATGCTCCGCCGCGGCGAGCGCGCCGGTTGCGCTCCTCCACCACTCCTGATCCGTTTCGAGCTGCGCACGTGACGCGCGCGCGGCGCGCTCAGTTTCCTCCGGCGCCGGTCCGCCTGGCGTTCGGCGCACGTTCACGAAGTGCCGGGGGCTGAGGATCTGCGTGAGCCGTTCCTCGGTGTACGTCAGTGGGGCGCCGAGCAATTCGCGAGAGATCGCTTCGACCAGCGCGGATAGCGTACGCTCCGGCTCCCGCTCGCGTGCGGCCATCAGCCGGCCGGCGATCTGGTGGGCCGTCCGAAACGGAATCCGATGATCGCGCGTCAGCGTATCGGCCAACTCGGTGAGCGTCGTCCAGCCCAGGTTCGCGGTCCGCTCGAGACGTTCGGCGTCAAATTCCGCCGTCGCCATGGCGGCTGCGGTCAGTTCCACCGCACGCGTCGAGTCCCTGAACATGGAAAAGACCAGCGGCTGCAGATCGTCTTCGGTGTCGACGATATCGCCGAAGGGCGTGTTATGGACGGTGGTGAGTATGGCGTGCGCCTGCCCCAGCGCCTTGCTGCCGATGGCCCGCACGTGTTCGATCGCCACAGGGTTCCGCTTCTGAGGCATGATGCTGCTCGACTGCACGAAGCCCTCGCCAAAACGCACGTATCCGAACTCTGCCGTGCACCAGAGCAGCAGGTCCTGAACGAACCGCCCGAGCCCGACGAGCAGCACGGCCGCCGCCGACGCGCTCTCGAGCAGATAGTCGACTGCTGCGATGCTCCCGTAGGTATTGCCGGTGGGACCGCAGAAGCCGAGCAACTCTGACGTCATCTGGCGGTCGATCGGGAATCCTGTGCCGGTGATGGCGCAGGCACCCAGTGGATTCTGGTTCGTGCGATCGTATGCCGCCCTCAACCTCGCCGCGTCCCGCTCGATCTGCTCGATGACCGCGAGCAGGTAGTGCGCAACGGTCGTGGGCTGCGCGCGCTGGGTGTGCGTGTGGACGGTAAAGACAGTCTCGCGGTGCCGATCCACGAGATCGAGCAGCGTCCGGCGCAGACCGAAGGTCGCTGCCGCGAGGCCGAGGATGAACTCGCGCTGCCGCATCCGGTACATCGTCATGTCGATGTCGTTGCGGCTGCGCGCCGTATGAAGCCGCCCGGCCGCGTCTTCGCCGCACGCGCCCACGATCAGCCGTTCGACATAAAAGAACAAATCCTCACACGTGCCGTCGTAGCGCACTGGACCGAGATCGGTCGTCGAGACCGAATCGAGCGCGATCCGTACGGCGTGGGCGTCTTCGGGCGAGATGATGCCGGTCGCGGCAAGCATGGCGAGATGCGCGTAGTGAATCGCCACGAGCGGTGCGAAAAACAGCCGTTTCGCATCCTCGAAGTTCTCGTTGAGCACGTGGGCCACGTACTCCGGGGCGAAGGCCATCTTGGTGAAGTATATCGACATAGAATGTCCTGCCGACACGAAATGAGAATCACGTGATGCGAAGCAGATGGTTCGCGCCTGCAGTGATTTTCGTCGTCTGCTGGGCGATGACGACGCACGGCAAGTATTCGGCTTCAGGCGATGAGCCGCATTACCTCATGGTGTGCCAGAGCTTGTGGGGCGATGGCGATCTCGACGTCCGAAACAACTATCGCAGCGACGACGGGAAACGCTTCGGCGCGGCTGGGCTCGAGATGGGACTGCACGCCCGCGAAAACCGTTTTGGTACGCTCTTCCCCGTGCACGACATTGGCGTGCCTGTGATATTGACGCCGATCTACGCGGCCGCGACCGCCGTATCGAGCGTCTCCTCTGAATCGATTCTGAGCCGGTTCCGCATGACGCGGGGACTGTTTGCCTATTCCCTGATTTCACTCTGCATCCTTTTCATGGTCGTGACCGCGGCGGCGATCACGCGCACTGCCCTGATCGCGCAAGGCACGTCACCGGCTCTCGCATCGACGATCGTCGTTGCGGCATGGCTGTCGCCGCCAGTGCTCTCGAACAGTTTCCTGGTATTTCCTGAAGCGTTCGCCCTGCTGGCGACCGCGTTCGCGGTCCGCGCGGCCTTCGCTGATTCGAGCGCTCACGTGCGCACGCGTCTCCTGCTGTTGACGGTTTCGCTGGGTGCGCTGCCCTGGTTCCATCGCAAGTACGTCGTCTACGCCGCCGCGCTGCTGCTGACGGTTGGGTGGCAGCAGCGATCGAGGTTGGCGGAGATGAGGAAAGGCGACCGCGTGCTCGCTGCCGCGTTGTTCCTCGCGCCGCAGGTCGCCCTCGCCGTGTGGACGTGGCACTACTGGGGCAATCTCGGCGGACCGCTGATGCTGGAAGGCGTGCCGCTGTCGTGGGACACGTTGAGGATCGGCTCGCTGGGGCTTCTTGTGGATCGTGAAAACGGCCTGCTCGTCTGGGCGCCGATTTACCTGCTCGTCCCAGCCGCCTGGGTCTTGGCGGGCCGGCGATATGCCCTCTGGCTGCTGCCAACGGCGTCCTTGTTCTTCCTGTCGGCCGCCCACTTCCAGTGGTGGGGCGGCTTCTCGCCAGCGGCGCGCTTCCTCGCTCCGTTGATTCCGATTTTCGTGTGTGTCGCCGCCATCGCTCTACAGCAGCGACTATTTCGTTTGGGATGCCTGATTCTCCTGGCGCCGCAGATTCTCATCTCCGCCGACGGCTGGCAGCACACACGGAGCCTCTGGCCGCAGGGAGACGGCCACAACCGCGTGCTCTCGGATGCGCTCGGCTGGCTGGGTGCAAGCGAGACGCTGATGCCATCGCTGCGAACATCAGCGTCTGCGACGGGGAGGGCGGTTGTCGTGCTGTCCTTCGTCTGCGCGCTGAACGTTCTCGGATGCGTGGCGTTCGGCGCGGCGCGCCGAACGCGGGAATGACTCACGCAATCAATACGGCTAACCCGACGAGCGCCAGACCCCCGACGATGAGCCACGGCGCGAGCGCACCGCCGAGATCGGGTGGGATCGTGTCGTTGGGGTCAACGTCGATCCGCGCGAGCGCTCGTCCGACGCCGGACTGAGCGGCGAACGCCAAGGCGATCGAAGCCAGGAGCAGCGCCCACCCGGCGCCAAGCGCCACACGTGCGCCGATCGTCCCGCCGATCAACCGCGCTGAAAAGAACAATGTCCCGATCCAGCTCGCGACCGCCACGCCGGCGATGAGACGCAGGCGCGCCAGTTCGCGGTCGCCCGCCTGACCGAGCAGCTCGAGCCGCAACACGCGTTCGGCCCGCGCTCTCTCCGCGTCCATCTGTTGCCGCTCGAGATCGAGCCGTCGGCTGTCGCGGTCGAACGCCTCCTTGAGCGCCGCCACGACGACGCCGGCGAGGCGTGTCTCGAGATGTCCAAGCGCGGGGCCGCCCGGTGCGAGCCGCTGGTCGTCTTCCCGGCTGTCGGCCCGGCGCTGCAGCGCGAGATCGCCGACGCCAAGGACAGCAGAAAGAATACGACCCCAGGGAACAGCCATGAAATACACCTACCTGAGTGGTCCGAGCCAATGATCGCGGAACGTTCGCTCGGCCAGCGCCAACCCGCCGCCCGCATTCTCGAGCGGCACGATCTCGAGGTGCGGGTCGTCGACCAGCGCGACGGTCGTCATCTTTTCGACCCCGGCGTGATCAACGTAGGTCACACGGAGACGATCACCGGCCTTGTGCCGACGCACGATAGTCGACGCGTCGCTGGCAACCTCGATGCGGGTGCCATCGATCTGCCGGAGCTCATCGCCCTGCTCGAGTCCGGCGGCGTACGCCGGTGAATTGGCGACCACGAGCGCAGTGATGTACACGCGGCCGCTCCGCGGCTCCATCCGCACGTCGCCCCACCACGCGCGGCCGGCGTTGCGCTTTCGCACGACGAACCCGGCGCGCGCCAGTAGCGGCGCGTAGTCGGCAAGCTCCCGTCCTTGAATATACCGGCTGAAGAAATCGCGCGCGAACGCCCTGTCGCCGCTCACCTCCGCCAGCCGCGTCTCGGCGTCGGCGGACGAGTAGGGCCGATCGACGTAGCCTTCGCGCGAGCCACCGGGTTTGCCGTGCACGCGCCACATCGCCCGCATGAAATCGTCGAGCGTGATCCGACCCTCCGATCGCGCTCGGAGCGTGAGATCGAGCGCGAGGGCAATCGCGCCGCCGTACGGGTAATACGAGATGAACGTGTTCGCCCAGTTCGTGCGATCGACGATGGCGCCGCCGTCGGTGAACGATGCCATGCGGCTCATGTCTTCTGCGGATCGAACCGCGCGGCCTGGTCCCAGAGTGACGGCTTCGACGAAATCGGTCAGCGCGTCGCACGTCGCTCTCAGGTCGACCAGGCCCGCGCGCTGCACTGTGAGCGACCCGTAATACTGCGTGAAGCCCTCCGCGAGCCAGAGCTCCCCCGACATGTTCGCGCGCTCGAAATCGAACGGCTCGATCGATCGCGGGCGAATGCGCTCGGCGTTCCAACTGTGAAAGAACTCGTGGGCGACCGTCTCGAGCAGGCTCCGACGACTCGTCCGAATCGATCCTGGCTCCGTCATCACCGTGCTGTTCCGGTGTTCCATGCCGTCGCCGGTCGCGTACGGCAGGTAATCGGCGAGAAAGGTGTAGTGCCCGGGTTCGTACGCCGGGTATTCCCCGAACACGGCGCCTTCCTGACGGACGATCTTTTCGACGTCCTTCACGTAATCGTCGAGATCCCCATCGCTTCCAAGGTGGTGCGCCGCCACGCGGAAGGTCCGCGGTCCCACAGAGAACTGCCGCACGGACACGGGACCGAATTCGACCGGACTGTCCATCAGATACTGGAAGTTCGGCGCCGTGAACTCGAGGGCGCTCGAGCCGGGATGCAGCTGCGTCGCCACCTGCCACCGCGCTCCCGCCGGCGGTGTGAAGGTCAACGTCGCGGGACGATCGTCGAACCCGCGGGCCCACATGATCGCCGCCGGCATGTTGATGTGCGCGTGGCTCGTATCGACAGCCAGATACGTCCCATCGACGACGTCGCCGTAAATCTTGTAGGTCAGCTTCACCGTGCCGCCGTGATCGGCAACGGTCCACCCGTAGGGATCGGGTCTCGTCGTCGCCACCTCGTGGCCATCGCGCGCGAAGGCGTGCACGTCGTAGACGTTCTTGGCGAAGTCGTGCAGCGAATAGCGGCCCGGTGATGCGCGGCTCATCCTGAGCTCGAGCGGCTGCGGCGACACGTCGGAAAACGTGGCATCGACCTGCATCCAGCGATGTTCGGGCTCGGGGAAGGTGAAGTGATACTGGATCGGCGTCGCGGACTGCAGCGGCCATGCAATCACGACCAGGACGGACAGGAGGAGGAGATGCCGCAGCGACTTCACAATTAAGAATTTACAATGAGAAATCAGGAATTCGCGATAGGAATGGTGACCGTTTTGGCTAATTGTTAATTGTAAATTTCCCCACCGCTTGTTCGACAAACGCGCTCTCCGGCAACGCACCGAGAATCTCGACTTCATCGTTGACGACGGTCTTCGGAACGCCGCTCACCATGTAGCGGCGCGCAAGGTCGGGAAACTCCGTCGCTTCCACGGCATACGCCGTGATGTTGGGACTGGCGAACGCCATCTCGTGCGCGAGGCTGACCGCCCGCGGACAGTGCGGTCAGGTCGGCGTCGTGAACACCTGCATCGTTACCGGCCGGTCCACCGCCGCGACCCGCTTCTGGCTGTCTTCAGATAACTGCGAGCCTCGTCCGCCGGCGAGGAGCACGGCCTGCACGAGAGAAATGAACTCGTAGCCGGCTGGCGTGCCCAGAAATCTGATACGCGAATCGGTCCACACCGAACCGTTCTGATAGGTCACCGCGACCGCTGGCGCGCGATCGATGCCGTACGCTTTGGCCTTGTCGCCCTCGAGGATCAGGTTGACCTCCTCGATCGTGATCTGGTCGGACAGCGGCGGGAGCTCATCGAGAATCTGCCGCGTCTGGAGGCATGTCTCGCATCCCAACGTCTGTGTGAAAAATAACAGACGGACGGGCCGAGTCATGTCCGCGAACGACTCGCGCAGCTTCTGTTGATCGGACGGAGATATCAGGGCCATCAAGCAATTATGACGGGGCGATCGGTCAGAGGCCAGAACCTATCTCATAACCCGACTTGGCCACGAAAGCACGCAAAAAGACGCGGGTCGCGACTTCGCGTGTCGGCCATACTGTCCACGTGAGGCGCAAGAAGCCATTGATGCAGACTCACCGATCGGTGCTGTTGTCGCTGCTCGTGTTCATCGCGGGCGTCGGCCTGTCGTCGTGCAGCGACGATCACCTGCTCGCGCCTCCAACGGAGAGCTTTCCGAACGATGTCAGCGGCGGCGTATTCATCCGGGCGACGCCTGGCTCCTCTGCGTTCCGATTCGACGTCGTCCGCGAATACGTCACCATCGCATCAAAGGAAATCGCATTGGTCGTCACGCCGTGAGCCCCTGTTTTTTCCGCTCCTCGTTTCTCCTGAGCTCACTTTCGCTCATCGGCGTTTGCTGCGGCGGGCCGACCGCACCATCAGGCGACGCGAGCGTGGTCGTTCGCGTCATCGACGAGGCGACCAGCCTGCCTATCGTCGACCCGGCATTCGGAATCAGCGTGAAACTGACGGGTCCCGCAACTTACACCAGGACAGTCAGTGGAGGGACTGCGAGTTTCTCCAGCGTGGTGTCGGGCACGTACAGCCTCACGACCGAGTTCACGTACGGCTACCGCCAGCTGGATCTCATTTCAATCATCATCGACCGGCCGCAGACCGTCACGCTGCCGATGCTGCCGGTCGACGACCTCGGGCTCACCGAGGTGCTTGTCGATGGCCAAGGGAGCATTCCAAAGGGAGGGTCCATCAACGTCGCCGCTGACGGGGTCACCCTTACGTTTCGAGGACGGTACCAGCTGGTGAAATATCCGAGGCCTTCCTTGCTTGGGTTTCTGGCGGATCCTTTTTCCGCGCCCTTCGAGTACGGAACCGCCGCCTCATACGTGACCGCACCGCCAAGCGACACGCAGTGGGAGTTCACGATGTCCCGATGGGTCCCATGTCTTGGAGGTTCGGTCAACTTGACGTGTGTGACCGCGTCAGAATCGATTCTGCTTCGACTCAACGATCCTCGTGCCCGAGCCGGTGCCGGCACCACCATCATGAGCAGGCTGCAATCCTGGCCGATCACGTATCGCCTTGCGCCTGATTGCTGCAGGTATCCGCTGTAGATCGTCCAGCCCCCAGCCTCTGGCCTCCAGCCTCTACTTGAACAGGTCGTCGAATGCCTGACGGGCGGTGGTCGGACCCTGCGTGCCGGTCTGCCGCTCGACGGTGGTGCGCGGCGTGAAAAACGCGCAGGTGTTGCGCGCATCCTTCGGCGCGACCCGCGCGGTCAGCGCCTGCGTGCACTCGAACCGGGCACTCGTATCGAAGGCGACGCATTGAATGCAACTGTGCAGGTCGACGCCGCACCGGGCGCAGCGGAGGTCGGCGTCCACGGGGAGCGCAAGGCGGTTGCCGCATCGCGAACACCGGAAGACCTCGTGCGACGCCATGAGATTGGGCGTCTTGGGCCCTTCGGGGCGCTCGCGCGGCGCCTGCGGCTGCTGCGGTTTGGGCGCGCCACGCTCGCGATCTCTCGGCTCGTCCTGATAGCCGCGTTGCCTGTACTTTCTATCGCTCATCGTTGGTCAGGTAGGTCGGGTAGGTCAGGTAGGTCGGGTAGGTAGGTCAATCGTCTTCCCCACCTGGCCTACCAGACCAACCTGGCCCACCAGCCTTGTCCCAGTCAGATAATATCGTGTCAAGGAGCAGTCATGACAACGGGCTGGCGTCTTGCCGTTGCCGCCGCGGGACTCGTCTTCGTCTGCGGCGGCCGCGCCGGCCATGGCCAGGCGCCGCGTCCGATGACGCTGGTCGACCTGCGACAGGTGCCGAGCGTGCTCGACCCGCAGCTCGCCCCCGATGGTCACGCCGTCCTGTACCAGCTCAATCAGGTCGACTGGAAGGCGAACCGCCGCCCCGGTCACATCTGGCGGCAAGATATCTCCGGCGGTGCGCCGACCCGACTGACGTCCGGCGAAAGCGGCGAGTTGTCGCCCCGCTGGTCGCCAGACAGCAGGCAGATCATCTTTCTTCGAGACGGCCAGATTTTCGTCATGCCCTCCGGTGGCGGCGAAGCCCGCGCGGTCACACGTCACGCCACGAACGTCTCGAGCCCGACATGGTCGCCCGACGGCGCCTTCATCTACTTTCTCGCCTCCGATCCGAGGACGGCCGACGAACGCGCGCGCATTCAGACGGGAGACGACGTCTATGCGTTCGATGAGGATTACAAGCAGCGCCATCTCTGGCGCGTTGCGGTGTCCACGGGATTGGAGCAGGCGATCACCCGTGGCGATTTCTCCCTGGCGGCGTTCCGCCTGTCGCGCGACGGCACGCACATCGTCATGCATCGCTCGCCCTCGCCGCTCGTGCTCGATAACCCGCGCAGCGAGATCTGGACGATGGACGCCAGCGGCGAGCGGGCGGCGCAGGTAACCCACGACACCGTTGAAGAGTTCGAGGCCGAGCTGTCGCCGGACAACTCGCAGGTGCTGTTCCTGGCCGAAGCGAACCAGCGTCTCGACCCGTACTACAGCGGCGCCCTGTTCGTTGTGGCGACCGCGGGCGGCACGCCGCGGCTGGTGCTGCCCGATTTTCCCTATTACATCGATCGCGCCACGTGGGCGCCCGACGGCCGCTCGATCTTCGCGACTGCCCAGATGGGCGTCCACACCGAGATCTTTCAGATCGACGTCGCGTCGCGAACGGCCAAACAGTTGACGAGCGGGCGGCACTCGATTCCGCTCGCGCCGGCGCCGGCGTGGAACCTTGCGCCCACAGCGGGCCGGCTGGTGTTCATCTTCGACGAACCCGCGCGGTACGGAGACGTGTGGACGCTCGCGGTCACCCCGGGCGCGCCACCGACCCGCGTCACAGGCGTGTACGATTCGGTCGCGCAGACGTTCCGTCTTCCGCGGCAGGAACAATTCGGATGGAAGAGCACCGACGGGACCGCGATCGAGGGTCTGGTGTTCTACCCGCTCGATTACGAGGCCGGGAAGCGCTACCCGCTGGTTGTCCAGCTTCACGGCGGGCCGTGGGACGCCGACAGATACGGCTTCTGGGGATGGAGCGATTACATCCAGGTGCTGACCGCGCGCGGGTACGTTGTCCTGCGCCCGAATTACCGCGGCAGCATCGGCTACGGCAACGTGTTCTTTCGCGACATGGTGGGCGGCTTCTTCAACCACGCGCATCTCGACGTGCTCGCCGGCGTCGACGCGCTCGTCAAGCAGGGCATCGTCGATCCCGACAAGCTCGCCATCATGGGATTCAGCGCCGGCGCGCACATCGTCAACAAGCTGGTGACGTTCACCGATCGGTTCAAGGCCGCGGCCTCGTTCGCCGGCGCGTCGAATTGGATCTCGCTGTACGCAGAGTCCGATTTGCGCGGCAACCGGACGCTGTGGTTCGGCGGCACACCGTGGCAGAAGAACGCGCCGATCGATCGGTACTGGGATCAGTCGCCGCTCAAGTACGTCGCGAACGTGAAGACGCCCACGTTGTTCCTCGTCGGCGAGAACGACCCGCGGATCGGCCTTGCACAGGTCCTCGAAATGCACCGCGCGCTCAAGGCCAACGGCGTGCCGACCAGACTCGAAGTGGCACCGCGCGAGCCGCATCTGTGGCTCGAGCCGCGCCACCAGCTCTTCAAGGCCAACGTCGAGCTGGAGTGGTTCGAACGGTACGTGATGGGCCGCCCGTACGTGTGGGAAACTCCACCGGTTGAAGCACTTGGCGACACAGTGAAGCCCTGATGCTTCCTCCCTGTTCGCGTTGACGTTCGGCGACTACCTCACGCGTGGCTGGGGACCGTCTATCCCCTCGCTTTAACGTTGGGCGCGTCACACGCTCGAGCAGCAAGTGTTCATAGACCAGCGCTGCGCAGCAGGCGCCCGCGATCGGGGCGACCCAGTACACCCAGTGCCACTGCCAGTACATCAACTGCACCGCGGGGCCGAACGACCGGGCCGGGTTCATCGAGGCGCCGGAGACCGCTCCGCCCGCCAGGATGTCGAAGGTCACGGTTAATCCGATGCCGAATCCACCGATCTTCACGCCGCGCCCGCGCTCGTCGATCGCCGTCCCGAAGATCGACGTCATGAGCAGGTAAGTGAGCACGAACTCGGTCAGCAGGACCACGCCCGTCGAGGCCCACGCCGCTGGCAGCGGCAGACCCAGGTGCGCCACCGCTATGGAATCGGTGGGAAAGATCACGCCGCACAGCCCCGCGGCCACAGTCGCTCCGAGCAGTTGCGACACGACGTAGGCCCCGCCGTCACCGGGTCGATGCGGCCGGTGACCAGAAATCCGCTCGTCACCGCCGGATTGAAGTGCGCGCCCGAGATGCCGCCGAAGGCATTAACGGCAATCGAGAGCGCCAGCCCGTGAGCGAGCGCAATGCCAAGCAGGCCGGACATTCCTCCCACCGACGTCGTATTGCACAGGATCGCCGCAATACCGGCGAAGCACAGATAGAAGGTTCCAAGAAACTCGGCGAGGCACGGCCTCAGCATCTTCATGGGGCGCTCCTTTTACGTTGCAGCGAGATGGAACAACTAGTCCGGCTCGCGTCAATCCAACTGCTCATCGGCTATGCGCTCGGCCTCACGGCTAAACTAATGCGGCGCAATCAACTGCCGTATGGCCCGCATGTGCGGCTCGGACCCGGTGAAGAGCCCCTCCGGAAAACGCCGGTATTTCAGAATCTCCGCGTAGACCGTGTCGCTTTCGTTCATGTTCAGGCCAAGACCCGCGAGGTACTGCAGCCGCAGGTTGCTGTCTCGATTGATCGACGCGTCGCGGAGCCATTCCTTCAGATCGGCCGCGCGGCCGGCGTAGGTCCCGAACAAATCGACCGCCGACGTGAGTCCGACTTCGCGAAGTGACTGCGCCACCGTCGCGTACGCGGGCTGCTTCAGGCGGTCTTCCATCGCATCCAGATCGATCCGCGTCGGTTCGACCTGGCCGAGGAGAACCGTGTCGTAGCCGAGCCCGCGAAACGTGTTGCCGGCGATGATGCCGTTCGGGAACACGTCGAAGAACGTGGCGATTTCGCTCTTCACCGCTGCCGGACTGCTGTCGTACAGCTGCACGAAGAGCGTGACCACGCCGCCCGGGTTCAGATGATCTCTCGCCGCTTCGAAGAACTCCTGCGTGTAGAGCGTGGCGGCGCCTTTCACCCACGGATCCAGCGGGTCGGAGGTGATCGCGTCGAACTTCTCTCCGGTCGTCATCAGGTAATGCCGCGCATCGTCGATGTGAATGTGCACCTTCGGGTTGCGGACGACATCGTAGTTCTGAGCACCGAAATAGACGGAGACGACGCGGGGGACCAGCGGCTCGATTTCGGCAATCGTCACCCGATCCACCGTCGGGTTGATGCTGACGGCGCCGGCGGTCACTCCCGCGCCGCAGCCGATCACAAGGACCGAGCTCGGATGTTCCGGCACGAGCGTCGTGAAATGGCCCAGCATCCGCTGAAGGCGCATGTCTTCCGGCGCGCTCGATGCCTGAATCTTTCCGGCGTTGTGATATCCAAGCGTGCCGTTGGGCAGCCGCGACACAGCCACCGACGATTGCAGCCCCTCGCCAACGTAAATGATGTCGCCCGCCTGGCCGAGGAGGGTCGCCGCGAATCGGCCGTGCGCCACGAGCAGGCCGGACACGGGAGGAACGCTTCTCACCAGGAACAATGTGGCGACGAGCGCTCCCGATAACGCGACCGCCCGTACCCAGCGGGAGCGTCCGGGGGTTGCCGTGCGGTCTATCGCCGGCACGAGCGCCATCAGGCCCGCAAGCGCCGACACCAGCATCATGAGCTGCTGAGCCCGCTGCGATCCGATCCAGGCAATCAGCAGAAGACTTGCCGTCAGCGATCCCGCGACCGCACCAACGGTGTTCGCCGCGTAGACACCGCCGACCAGACGGCCGCTGTCTCGTCCTCGTGTTGCGACCGCTGCAAGAGCGAGAGGAAAGCTCGCGCCCCATAGAATGGCGGCGGGGAGCACCGCCCAGAGCGCGCGAACGAGATCGAGCTTGAAACTCAACCAGAGGCTCGAGGAGAGCGACGGATTGATCGGCCAGTACGGAAGCGACACGCTCAGCTCGTGCGCCGTCCATCCGATGGCCGCGACGATCAGCAGCTGGCACCCGCCGAAGGCCATCCGCGCGTTGATCGTTTTCGAGAGCGCGGAGCCGACGCTGCTGCCGATGCCGAGCCCGATCAGAAAGACCGCGAGGATCAGCGAGAACGTGTAGACCGTGGCGCCAAAGAGGAGCGCGAGCTGGCGCGTCCAGATCACCTCGCCCGCGAGCGCGGCGAAACCGGAGAGCGCGATGGCGATGTATACAGCTGTAGTCCCCCACCACAGCCCTGAAGGGCTGCGCCACAAAAAGCCTGCACGACCAGGTTCGATGTGGCGCGGGGTCTCGATGTGGCGCAGGGCTTCATCCCTCGACAAGCTCGGGATGACCTGAGCCTGTCGTCCCTCGACTGGGCTCGGGACGACCTTGAGCTTGTCGAAAGGTCGAAGGTCATCCCTGCGAAACCGGCCCGTCGACGCCAGCGCGAGCGCGATCGCCGCGACAACGGCGTTGAGCGCGACCGCGACGTACGTCGCCGTCGCCATGTCGTACACGCGCAGCAGATAGAACCCGGCCAGGAGAGATCCGCAGACGGCGCCGGCGATATTCCCGGCGTAGAAGAATCCCAGCCATGAGATGCCTTCCGGCGTCGTCTCGACCGAGCGCGCGACGGCCGGAAGCGTCGCGCCCATCGCCAGGGTCGGCGGCAGGAGGCACACAGCAGCGACGACGCCTCGCAGCAGAAAGCCGGCGATGCCGTCTCCTCCCCATGCTGTGTACAGGTGGCCGATCGCGGGCATGAGAATCAGCAGGAGGACCCCCGACACGCCGATGGTCCCCTCGAGCGCGGCATACACGCGCAAGGGATGGCGGCGGGGCGAGACGATTCGAGGCAGCAGCAGGCTGCCAAGACACATGCCTCCCATGAACGTCCCGAGTAGCACGCCTATCGACACCGCCGACGATCCGATGACGAGCTCGAGAAGCTGAAACCAGACGATCTCGTAGATGAGTGCGGCCGCGCCACTGCCCGCAAACAGAAACAGGAGGATTGGAAGCACACGAAACCTCGGCGCAAAGTGTAGTGCGTAAATTTCTCACCGTTGAAGCGCGTCGGCTAGGACGGCGCACACACGGTCGACCGCGACTTCGGTCATCTTGCCGGAAAAGGGCGACGCCAGGGATGTTTCGCTGAGATATTCTGCGTTGGGAAAATCACCCGCCCGATAACCAAACTGCTCGACGAAATACGGCTGCAGATGGATGGGATGAAAATAGCGACGTGAGGGAATGCCGGCCAACGCCAGCGCCCCCGCCGCGCTGCGGGTCCTGCAGAGCGGCCAACTCAGGTGGACGTGAAGCTCATCGTGCTCGGATCCCATCTGTCTCACGAATTCGGAACGACCGTCAGCGAAATCGAATCGGACGGCTTCCCGATTGCCGCACGCGTCGAATGCCTCCTCAGTTCGGATACCGACGTCGGCATGGCCAAGACCATCGGCGTGGCGCTTCTGAGTCTCTCGGATATCCTGAGCCAACTGCGGCCCGACCTCCTCCTCCTCATCGCGGACCGCTACGAAATACTCGCGCCCGCCTCGGTGGCCCTTGCGCTACGGATACCGATCGCTCACATCGAGGGCGGCGAAGTGAGCGAGGGAGCCATCGATGACGCGGTGCGGAACGCGCTGAGGAAGCTGAGCCACATCCATTTCACCGCGACGTTCGCGGCAAGAGAGCGCGTCATCGCGCTCGGCGAAGAGGCCTGGCGCGTCCATCGCACCGGGGCGCCGTCGCTCGAGCGCGCACGCGTTTGCGGCGTCGCGACCCGCGGAGTCTGCGAAGAAATCAATCCTCGACGGACTCCGTGTCGCGCGGAGCGACCGGTTTCGTGAATCGCTCGTCGGCCTGATCAATCCGTACGGCGACGGCTTCGCGTCGGAGCGGATCGTCGACATCCTGACGGCGGTTCCCCTGTCGCAGGAGCTACTGATGAAGCGTCATGTGGCCACACATGACCTGGATCAAAACCGTTCCGCCATCGAAGGGTGACGATCGGCTCCGAGCCGCGCGAGAGACGCAATCTGCGATGTATCCGCCCGAGTACATCGAGCCGGTCCTCCCCTAGCCGCCACGGGTTAAGGCTGGCAGGATCATTGCTTCGACTACACTGCCGTATTTGTGTTTCGTGGCGTCACAAATTACGCGTGCCCATGATTTCCCGCGCTGGCGTGCGGTCACCTGTGCAACTGATGCGGCGCGGCGCGTCCAGAAATTGCACGGCGAATCCGAGCTTTCGATAGAGCGTTTCAATCCGGGGCGTGGCCTGATTCACAAGCACGACCGGCCCGCGGTGCTTCGCGAGCCAAGCGGCGGTTCGCTCTTGATCCGCCCATGAGAATCCGTCCTTCGCGTACTGCGTGAACTCCACGTCATAAGGCGGATCGGCATACACGAAGTCCCCACGGGCAAGCGGGACCGCTTCCAAGTCGACGTTTGTGAGCGTCCAATCCGCGAAGACGTCCCGGTGTCTCGTGAAGTCCTGCGTGTAGCCAATGCGTGCGTACCGCCCGAACGGCACGTTGAATTCTCCGGTTCGATTAAAGCGACACAGCCCGTTAAAGCCCGTGCGATTGAGGTAGTAGAACAGTGCCGCCGCTTCCCGGCTCTCATCCTTCCCGTTCAGGAGGAGGCTGTTGAAACGCGCCCGGTGGCGGTAGAACAGCGTTTCGTCGTTCTCCATCTGAAGATCGACCCGCAGCCCCTTCTGAAGCCAGCGGTAAAAATTGATCAGATGCGGGTTCGCGTCATTGAGTAGCGCTCGGCTTGGCGATAGCCCGAGTGTCACAGCGAGTCCGCCGCAGAACGGCTCGACCAGACGTCGGCCGGCGTGTGATTCCCACAACGGTCGCAGATACGGCACCTGCCAGCGCTTACCGCCCGCCCATTTCAGAGGCGGCCGGAGCGCGGCAGGCAGGGTACTTGTCGGCATGTGAACAGGCGTCAGTTTACCTGACTCGGCGGTCAGGGTAGGTCACGGTGCTGACCTCCGAGACCGTCCCTTGCCAGACTCGAACCTGCTAGAATCGCGGGTCGCAGATCGATTTTCCCAAAGGCAGATTTCATGAAACGCCTCTCATATCTGATCGCCGTCGGATGCACGCTCATCGCAGGTGCGATGCTGTCGGCCGCGATGCCTGATTCCGTCCGCACAGATGCCGGGTTGGTCTCGGGCGCGCCCGGCGCCACGACCCCCGACGTCCGCGCCTACAAAGGCATCCCGTACGCCGCGCCGCCCGTGGGCGAGCTGCGATGGAAGCCGCCGCAGCCGGCCGCCCACTGGGACGGCGTGCGGAAAGGCGATCAGTTTGCCGCCAGATGTATGCAGGGCGGGTTTGGAGGCGGCGGTGGTCGTCAGGATGCCGCGGCCGGACGTCAGGGCGCAGTCGCGGGACGTCAGGGCGGCGGCGCCGCCGGACGTCAGGGCGCAGCGCAACCAGAAGGACGACAAGGCGCGGCTCCCGGTGGAGAGGCGGCCGCGCCGCCGCAGCCGCCGACCAGCGAAGACTGCCTCTACATCAATGTGTGGACGCCGGCGACCGCCGCGTCCGATCGCAAACCGGTGATGGTCTTTTCCTACGGCGGCGCGTTCACGAGCGGCGCCGGATCAGAAGCGCGCTATGACGGCGAAGCCCTCGCCAAAAAAGGCGTCGTCGTCGTCACCTACAACTATCGACTCGGCTCCTTCGGCTGGTTCGCGCATCCCGAGCTGACAAAGGAATCGGGGCACAACGCGTCGGGCAACTACGGCCTGATGGACGCGGTTGCCGCGCTCAAGTGGGTGCAGAAGAACATCTCGACCTTCGGCGGCGATCCGCGCAACGTGACGATCTTCGGTGAATCGGCCGGCGCCTTCCAAATCGCCTCGATGGTGGGATCGCCTGAAGCGAAAGGACTGTTCCGCCGCGCCATCGCGGAAAGCGGCGCGTGGATGGGCATCCGGATGGGCAAGATGACGACGCTGGCGCAGGCCGAAGAGGCGGGCCGGAAGATGGCCGAGGCGATGGGCGCGAAATCGATCGCCGACCTGCGCGCGAAGTCCGCTGAGGATCTTCAGCGAGAAGGCCGTGCCGGCGGCATGATCGTCGACGGCTGGTACGTCCCGGAGGATCTGTCGATCACTTTCACACAAGGCAGGGAGAACGAGGCCGATGTCCTGGTGGGATCGAATAAGGACGAAGGCACGTTCTTCCAGCGCGGAGGCCCTCCGGCGGCGCAGTTCGTCACCCAGGCGAAGGAGCGCTGGGGCGATCTGGCTGATTCGTTCCTGAAGCTGTATCCCGCCGGCACCGATGAGGAAGCGAACGCATCATCTCTGGCCGTGGCGAGAGATGAGATGACGTGGCACGCGCGGCTGTGGGCCCAGTTGCAGGCCAAGCGCGGCACGTCGAAGGCGTATGTCTATTACTTCACCCACGAGCCGCCGACCGCACCGGGGCAGCCGTCCAGAGGCGCGACGCACACCGCGGAGCTCGCGTACGTCTTTGGCAATCTTCTGCCAGCCAATCGCGAGTGGCCCGTGGTCGATCGGACGCTCGCCAATCAGATGACTTCGTACTGGGCGAATTTCGCGACCACCGGCGATCCCAACGGCAAGGGTCTGCCGTCCTGGCCGCAGTACAAGGACAGGTCGTCTGGCCGCGCGATGATCCTCGGCGACAAGGTGGAGCCAGAATCGGCGCTGGACACCGCGAGGCTCGCGCTGTACGACCAGCTGTACGCGAAGCAGATGGCGCGCGACTCGCGCCGGACGAACTGACATGGCGCGCAAAGTTTTCGTGTTCGGCTCGCTTGGAATCGCCATCGTCTCTTTGACGGTGGCGATTTCGGCCCAGGCCCCGAAGACCGCCCCGAAACCCGCGGCGACCCGGACGGGCGCCAAGTACGTCGTGCCGCGGACGCCGTGGGGCGATCCGGATCTGCAAGGCATCTGGCCGAGCACGCACATGCTGGGGGTGCCGTTCGAGCGGCCTGCGAATCTGGCTGGTCGGACCGAGCTCAGCGACGAAGAGCTCGCTCAGCGTGAAGAACAGGCGCGCCGGCAGGCGGAAGCCGACAACGAAGAGTTCGTCCCGCCGCGCGCCGGCGACGCGGGAGGCGCGGCCGGCACCGGTCCTCCGAACCACTGGGGCGAGCGCGGCAGGCCGCAGCGTCAAACCTCGTTGATTCTCGAACCGGCCGATGGCCGAATGCCGACCATGACGCCGGACGGCCAGCGACGCAATGCCGCGGTGAAGACGAGCTTCAACGACATCGTCTATGCCAGTCCGGAAGACTTCAGCTACTACGATCGCTGCATCTCCCGAGGCGTGATGGGCAGCATCATGCCGGTGATCTACAACAACGGGAACCAGATCTTCCAGACTCCGGGCCAGGTGGTGATTCGCTACGAGATGATCCACGAGACCCGCGTCATTCCACTCGACGGCCGGCCGCACGTCGGGCAGAACATCCGCTCGTACATGGGCGACGCGCGGGGCCGCTGGGAAGGCGACACGCTCGTCGTCGACACGACGAATTTCAACGGCAGAACGGGCGTCACGGGGAACGGCCGCAACACGCCCTTCAGCCCGTCGATGCATCTGATCGAGCGCTTCACGCGCGTGGACGCGGACACGATCCAGTACGAGGCCGCGCTCGACGACCCGAAGACCTGGACCAGACCGTGGAAGATTGCGTTTACGTTGAAGCAGGAGCCGACCTACGGCATGTTCGAGTACGCGTGCCACGAGGGCAACAACGCGATGCGGAACATGCTGAGCGGCGCGCGCGCGGCCGAAACAAAGTGAAGGAGGCTGGGTCTTTTATGACAGGTACGACGTCTCGCAGTGTTCTTGTTTTTGCGTGTGGCGTGCTGGTCGGTGTCGCGGTGATGGCGGGATGGGAACGTCGGCTGCTGAATTTCGCCGGGACGGTCGTTCAGGCGCAGCAGCCGCGGCCGCCGGTCGCTCCCGCCGACGTGCCAGCCGAAGTCACCCGACTCCGGGACCTGGTGCCCAACCAGTCACTCGGCATGGCCGACGTGGGGAATCAGTTCACGAACCTGTGGTTTGCCGAGCAGCGGCGAAACTGGCCCCTCGCGCAGTATTTCTACAACGAAACCCGCAACCGCATCAGATGGGTCGTCCGCATCGCTCCGACGCGCAAGAAGTCCGACGACACGATTACGGATGTGCAGGGTATTCTCGACGGCATCGAGACGAGCTCGATGGCCATGCTGAAAGACAGCATCGAGAAGAAAAACAGCGTCGCCTTCGTGGCCGCCTACAAGACGATGATCGAATCCTGCTATGCGTGCCACAAAGCGGTGGAAAAACCGTTCCTGCGGCCGATGATCCCGCTGACGCAAACGCAGACGGTCCTCAACTTGAGTCCAACCGCGAAGTGGCCCGAGTAGATCAGTAGCGAAGATACGGAATCGTCTGCGGGCCCTGCGGGAGGACGCACAGCGTCGCGTCCGGACCTGCGGCCCGCAGCGCATCGCAGACGGCTGCGGCCACATCGTCAATCGGCTGAAAGTGGGCCGCGCGAACCGCGTCGGGCGTGAGACCGCCGGTCTTCACCATCACACCCGCCTTCATCTGAATCTGCGCCTGGATTTGCACCTGCCATTGATCCGGCGTCGAGTAGCCCGGCGCGTTGATCATTGCGAGCAGCTTCTCGGGTGAGGGCTGCGAGGCCAACACTTCGCCGTACGATCCGTGGGACGGCAGGCCGTCGCAGCACTCCGCGGCGCAGACGATCGTCCCTCCCGGTTTGACGACCTTGGCCGCGGCGGACATCCCCTTCACCGCTTGATACAGATTCTGATCGAGCGGGAATCCGGAATTGGTGGTGAGCACGACGTCGAAGGGCGCGTCGACCGCGCGCATCGCATCGCGCTTGGCGGCCTCGCACGCGGCGCGGTGCTCCGCGAACAGGTCGCCGGCGAATACCGCTGTGATCTTCTGCTCGCGATTCAGCGTGACGTCGACCGCAAAGTCGACGCCGACCATGCGCGCGATCTCCCGCACGTCGTCGTGGATGGGATTGCCCTCGGTGATCCCCCACGTCGCGTTCGGGTGGCCGATCCGCTGCGCGTCGTGCAGCACCAGCACCGTCTCGAGGCCCGCCAGCCCCGGTGCGACCATCTTCGGTCCGCCGCTGAAGCCGGCAAAGAAGTGCGGCTCGACGAAGCCGGTCGTGATCCGGATGTCGGCGTCCATCCAGACGCGATTCATATGCACCGGCACGCCCTTCGTCGTCTTTCCGACATAGGTGAGCGATGCGGGATCGCGGCTGTCGTGGTTGACGATGTGAAAGCGCCGGACGATGTCGGCGCCAAGCATTTTCTCGAGCTCCGCCGGCGTGTTGGTGCGGTGGGTCCCGGTCGCGATCAGGATGGTGATGTCGTCTGCAGCGATGTCTGGCATCTCCGCGAAGAGCGCCGCGAGCATCTCCTGACGCGGCTGCGCCCGCGTGATATCACAGACGGAAATGGCGACCGCCTGCCCGCGCCGTACGAGCTCCCGAAGCGGCGGCCTGCCGAGCGGCGCGCGAAGCGCAGACACGAGCGCCGCGTGTGGATTCACAATCGCCGCTCTAAAGACCGGCTCGATGACCGTGATCCGCTCCTGCGGGAGCTCCACCTCCAAGCCTTCGACGCCGTAATCGAGACGCACGCGCATGAATCGGTAGTCTACTATCATCCTATGCGCGCGATTGTCCTGGACGGCACCGACGTGTCTCTTCAGACCGACCGTCCGCAACCAATTCCCGCAAGCGGCGAAGTGACCGTCCGGGTCCTGCGCGCGGGCATCTGCGAAACCGACCTGCAACTGACCCGCGGCTACATGGGGTTCCGTGGCGTCCTTGGCCACGAGTTCGTCGGCGAGGCTCGGGACGGCGAGTACGCGGGCCGACGGGTGGTTGGGGAGATCAACTGCAGCTGCTGGCAGTGCGAGACGTGCCTGGCCGGCAGACCGACCCACTGCCCGAACCGTACCACCATCGGGATCGCCAACCACGACGGCGCGTTTGCCGACTTCATCGCGGTTCCGCAGCGCAACCTCCACCTGGTGCCGGACTCGGTGTCAACGGACGCCGCGGTCTTTACCGAACCACTCGCCGCCACGTTTCAGATTCCGGTCCAGTTATCGCTGAAGCGCACCGACCGCGTCGTCGTGCTGGGAGATGGCCGGCTGGGGAATCTTTGCGCGCAGGTTTTGGCGGGAAGTTGCGATCGCGTGCTGGTCATCGGCAAGCATCCCGAGAAGCTCGCGCTTCTGCGCTCCTTGGGAATCGCGACCTGTCTGCTTTCGGAGCTGGCCAAGGAACGCACGGCGGACGTCGTTGTCGACTGCACCGGCTCGGAGACGGGCCTTCCCACAGCGCTCGGGCTCGTTCGTCCGCGCGGAACGATTGTGCTCAAAACCACAGTCGCGGGAACCCAGCAGATGCCGTGGGCGCCGATCGTCATCGACGAAGTGACGATTATCGGATCCCGCTGCGGCCCGTTCGATCGCGCGCTGGCGGCGCTGGAAGCCGGACGAATCGACGTGTTGCCGTTGATTTCGAAGCGCTTCGATTTGTCCCGCGGGGTTGACGCACTCGATGCGGCAAAGACTCCCGGGGTAATGAAAGTGCTATTGGATGTTGAGGGACAATTATGAGACTCGCCAAAGTCGCAGCCGCCGTTGCCATCTTGCTCTCGAGTGGCCCGCCACTAGTAATGAGTGCCGATGCCGCGCAGGCGTCCGCGACCGCTGCCGCGCCATACACCGACCGGTACGCGACCGTCGATGGCCTGCGCCTGCACTATCTCGATTGGGGCGCGCCCACCAAACCGGCACTGATTCTGCTGCACGGGATCGCTCGCCACGCGCACACCTTCGATCACATCGCGACTGATTTGGCGCGCGACTATCACGTCATCGCCCTCGACATGCGCGGCCATGGCGATTCAGCGTGGAGTCCGGACGGCGCGTATCTTGTCGAGGACTACGTCAAGGATCTCGAAGGTCTCATCACTCAGCTCGGTATTCGGCGCGTGACGCTGCTCGGAAATTCCACCGGCGGCCGTGTCGTCCAGGTCTTCGCCGGCATGCACCCCGATATCGTCGAGCGGCTGATCGTCGAGGACGTTGGCCCCGAGCGTCCGCAGGACATCGCGGACGCGTTCGCGCGGCGTGTTCAACAGGAAGCCAACGGGTGGGCGTCGGAAGCCGAGCTCGTGATGCAGCTCGTCATGCAGAACCGTCGGACTCCCGAGCCGCTGCTCCGCACGTACGCGCATTTTGGAACCAAGCCGCAATCCGGCGGACGGCCCGGCGGACGAATTGTCTGGAAGCGCGATCCGAATCTGGTGAAAGGCTTCGTCTCGACCGAACTCTGGGCGCAGGTCAGCAAGATCATGAGTCCCACGATCTACATCATCGGCGGTGCCAGCCGCATCGTTCCAGCCGAGGCTCAGCAGCGGTTGAAACAGACGCTGCGCGATGTCGAAATCGTCACGATGCCCGGTCTGGGACACTACCCCGACGAAGACGACACGGCCGGCTTTCTCACGATCTTGAACCGATTCCTGCGGCGCTAGAATCAGCGGGCGTCTTCAAGTCAGCTCCTCTCTGGTGCCATAATGGAGCGGTGAGAGTCGTAGGCACCCGCCACACCGACACGGCGCCGATGGCCGATCAAGCCGCTCTGGCGAGAACGACGGCCCTGCTTCGCGGCACTGCGCATCTTGTGCCTCGTGGGGTCTATCGCTTCTCGAGCTTCGAAGAGGCCGACGCGTGGATGACCAAGATGATGCCACGCGCACCCGAGCCGGAAGACCTCATCCGCATCTGCCGCGCCCTGAACGACGCCGGTGCGCAGTACGTGCTGATCGGCGGCTTCGCCGTCGTCGCGCACGGCGGGAGCCGTTTCACGAAAGCCATCGATCTCTTGGTCGATGAGGCGCCCGAGAATATCGCCCGCGTGAAGCAAGGACTCAGCATCCTTGCTGACAACGCCGCCGCGGAGGTGGCCGACAGCGACGTCCGCGACCACACGGTCGTCCGCGTCGTGGACGAAGTGATCATCGACCTCATGGGGCAGGCCTGTGGATTGACGTACGCGGATGTGGCGACGGATATGGAGTGGCACGACTTGGCTGGCGTCCGCGTGCCGGTCGCCAGCCCGTCAGCCCTCGTCCGAACGAAGGACACCTACCGTCCGCAGGATGCGATCGACCGGACATTCCTAGGTCAGGTCCTGGAGCGGCGTCAACGAGAGTAGCCCCGGCCGATCGCAGCGGTCCGTCTTACGGTGCCGCGATACAGTAGAGGTTCTTGTATCCCCGCATGTAGATCTCGTTGTCGACCAGGGCGGGCGAGGCGTCGAACCCATCGTTGAGTGTGTTCTTCGCCAGCACTTCGTACTTTGTGCTGTTACGGATGACGAGGGTCGTGCCGTCTCTCCCCGTGATGTAGACGCGGCCGCTGGCGCCGACCGGAGACGAGAACACTTCCGGCAGCCCTTCGAGGCGCTGGACCTGATAGTGCGGCGTGCCTGTCCTGGCGTCGAAGGCTGACAGGATTCCCGAATTGCTCTTCAGAAAATACAGAATGTTGTCGTAGAGAAGCGGCGACGGCACGTACGGCGTGTCGCGCTGCGCGGCCCATACGACCGCCTTCGACCCGTCGATGTTGCCGCTCGCCTCCGCCAGCCGAATCGCCTTCAGGTCGTTCCCCTGAAAGCCGCTCATCAGAATCGCCAGGCCGTCCTCGTACACGGGCGAGGGAATGGGATTCATCGTCAGGCCTTTGCTCTCCCAGACGACGCTGCCGTTTTCGAGGTCGTAGCTCCGCACTCGGTTCATTCCAGGCACGATGGCTTGCACACGTCCATTCACCTCGACCACGAGTGGTGTGGCCCACGTGTCGATTTCCTGGCGCGGCACGCGCCAGAGCTCCCGCCCGTCGCGCTTGTCGAACGCGGCGACGAACGACGGCCCGGCGATGTGGTCCCACACGATCACGAGCGTGTTTCCAGAGAGGACGGGCGTCGATCCCTCGCCAAACTGATTCCTCATTCGCTTCTTGCCGAGATCCTTCTGCCACAGGAGCTTGCCGTCCATGTCGTACGCGTACAGTCCGCGCGATTCGAAGTAGGCGAAGACCTGCTCGCCGTCGGTGACGGCGGAGCTCGACGCCCACGTGCTGTTTTCGAAGTGACCGGCCTCGTGCGGCTCTTCCTCCCGGGCGACCCGCTCCCAGACCGTGCGCCCCGTCTTGCGATCGATCGCCATCACGACGAACCGATGGGCGCCAGGCGGCCGGGCGCCACCTCGCGGCGCATGTTGGGCATCTCCGGCGACGCCCACCGGGATGGCGGTCAGCAGGAACAGCCGATCGCCCCAGACGACGGGCGACGCTGAGCCGCGGCCGGGGATCTCCACCTTCCATCGGACGTTCTTCGTCTCGCTCCATTCGAGTGGTGGATTGGCGGATCGCGAGACGCCGGTGG
>JBGPKK010000007.1:0-57376 GCA_041485905.1 Vicinamibacteria bacterium | reverse complement strand
CCATGGCCAGCCATTCGCGCCTCGTCAGTGCAGTGAGCATGAAGGCGATCATCGGTTAAGCGGAGGGCCAGGTCAATCAGATCAGGATGGACCACGCGGTTGGGTTCACTCGATTCGACACGCTTCGTCGAAGTCGAGGCGTGGCGCGCGAGGCCGCAGCGTTGACGGATCGCCGTAGCCGAGGTTGAGGAGGAAGTTGGATTTCCACCGGCCATCTGTAAAAAACGCCGCATCAACTTTGGCCCGGTCGAAGCCTCCCATCGGGCCACAGTCGAGGCCCAGGGCCCGCGCAGCGAGCATCAGATATCCGCCCTGCAGCGTACCGCCCTGAAAGGCAAGGCGCTCGCGGACAGCTTCCGGCGCCGCAGCAAACCGCGCGGCCATCTCGGGCCGCGCAAGCCCGAATGTGGACATCGCTTCGAAGAATTGCGTGTCGTAAGCCACGACAGCCGTGACCGGCGCCATCATGGTCTGTTCGACGTTGCCGGCGTCAAGCGCCGGCCGCAGTCGCTCCTTCGCTTCCCTGCTCTTGATGAACACCAGGCGCATGGGCGTGGAGTTGGCCGAGGTCGGCGGCCAGCGCGCCAGATCGTAGACGCGACCGAGGAGCGTATCCTCGACGGGCCGGTCCACCCAGTGGCGATAGGTTCGCGCGTTCAGGAACAACAGTTCTAGCGCCGCGTCATCGAGAACAGCCATCAACAACCCCTCACCTAATGTGGCGCAGGATTCAAGTCCTGCGTTACCGTCCGCCGGTTACTCGCAAAAGACCGTGCCGGCGCACCGGCGTGCCGATGCTCCGCGAAGCCTTCAAACATCGCGCTAGCTTACGCCACCCCGACTGCGGTAAATTTTGTAACTGAACCCTGTGCTCTTTGCTCTTTGCCCTCAGCCCTACAGGGATCTCACATAGGAGATCGACATGGTTTCCCTGACCGTGAACGGCAAGAGGCACGACGTCGACGTCGCCTCGGACATGCCCTTGCTTTGGGTCATCCGCGACACCATCGGGTTGACCGGCACGAAATTCGGCTGCGGCCTGTCGCAGTGCGGCGCTTGCACCGTCCATCTCGATGGGCAGCCGACTCGCTCCTGCGTGACACCGGTCTCGAGCGTCGGCGCCAAGAAGGTGACGACGATTGAAGGCCTCTCGCCGGACGCGAGCCACGCGCTGCAGGTGGCGTGGATTGCCGAGCAGGTGCCTCAGTGCGGCTACTGCCAGTCGGGCCAGCTGATGACCGCGGCCGCGCTGCTCGCCAAGACCCCGAAGCCGACCGACGCAGACATTGACGCCGCCATGTCGGGCAACATCTGCCGGTGCGGCACGTATCAACGCATCCGCCGCGCGATTCACCGCGCGGCGCAAGCCTGAAGGTTGAAGTCGGTTTTTCAGTTCTGAGTTTTGAGTTCTCACTTCAGGCTGCGACAGCAGCCTGATGGAGGCGTCACATGGCCACCACGTCAACGCTCGACAGACGAACGTTCCTCAAGGTCAGTGCGGCCGCCGGCGGCGGCCTGATTATCGGTGGCTACCTTCCCGGCTTGACCGACGCGAGCGGCACGGTCGGCCTTGCCGCCGGTCTCTTCGAGCCGAACATCTGGGTGAAGATCGCGGCGGACGACAGCGTCACGATGACCCTCACGATGCTCGAAATGGGCCAGGGCGTGATGACGTCGATGCCGATGCTCGTCGCCGAAGAGCTCGACATCGACTGGAACAAGATCAGGATCGAGTGGGCGCCGGCCGATCCCAAGTACGGCAACCCGAACTTCGGCGGCCAGCAACTGACGGCCGGCAGCAACAGCGTCCGCGGCATGTGGAAGGTACTGCGCGAGTCCGGCGCGACCGCGCGCACGATGCTCATCACCGCCGCCGCCGAGACCTGGAGCGTCCCCGCGAACAGTCTCACCACGGAAAGAGGCGAGGTCGTTCACAAGGCCACCGGCCGGCGCTTGAAGTACGGCGCGCTCGTGGACAAGGCGGCCGCGCTGCCGGTGCCGAAGAGCGTCGCGCTCAAGGATCCGAAGGACTTCAAGGTTCTGGGACAGTCGCTGCCGCGGCTCGACATTCCCGGGAAGGTCAACGGCGAGGCGGAATTCGGCCTCGACGTGAAGCGTCCCGGCATGCTCATCGCGCGCGTCGTCAAGTGTCCGGTGTTCGGCGGCAAGATGGCGAGCTTCAACGCCGGCAAGGCGAAGGCCGTCCCTGGTGTCCGCAACGTGGTCGCCATCAGCAGCGGCGTCGCCGTCGTCGCCGACAACTACTGGGCCGCGTCGAAGGGGGCGCAGGCACTCGAGGTCAAGTGGGATGAAGGCGCGCTCGCGACGTTGAACAGCGCCGACATCACGAAGAAGTACGCGCGGCTCGCGGAACAGCCCGGCAAGGTCGCGCGCAACGACGGCGACACCGCCGCGGCGATGAAAGACGCGGCCAAGTCGTTCGAGCGCGTCTACGAAGTGCCGTTCCTGGCGCACGCCTGCATGGAGCCCATGAACTGCACGGCCGACGTCGGCGCGGATCGGTGCGACGTGTGGGCGCCGACGCAGGGTCAGACCGCGTCACATCAGGCCGCCATCGCCGCCAGCGGCCTGCCGGCGGACAGGGTCCACATCTTCACGACGTATCTCGGTGGTGGGTTCGGCCGCCGCGGCGAAGGCGACTTCGTCACCGACGCCGTCGAAGCGTCGAAAGCCGTCGGCAAGCCGGTGAAGGTCGTCTGGACGCGCGAAGACGACATGCAGCACGACTTCTATCGTCCCGTGACCTACGTGCGGATGTGGGCGGCAGCCGACGCCTCGGGCAAACCGGTCGCCTTCATGCAGCGCATGGTGCAACAGTCGCTGATGAAGCGGATCGGCGGCCTGCCTCCAAACGGCGTCGACTTCATCTCGCTGGACGGTTCTGCGAATCTGCCGTACGACATCCCGAACATCAGGGTCGAGTACACGGAAACCGATCCCGGCATCCCGTTCGGGTTCTGGCGCTCGGTCGGCGCCTCTGTCAACGGCTTCGTCGTCGAAGCCTTCATCGACGAGATGGCCGCGACGGCCGGCGAGGATCCGTTCGAGTTCCGGCGGAAGCGCCTCGCCAAACATCCGCGTCACAAGGCCGTGCTCGAGCTCGTCGCCGAGAAGTCCGGGTGGGGCAAGCCGCTGCCGCAGGGACGGGCGCGCGGCATCGCCGTGATGGAATGCTTCGGCACGATCGTCGGCGAGGTGGCGGAAGTCTCGGTAACCAACGGCGCCGTGAAGGTCCACAAGGTCTGGTGCGCGGTCGATACCGGATGGGTGATCAACCCCGACACGATCAAGGCGCAGATGGAAGGCGGAACGATCTACGGCCTGACCGCAGCACTGAAGGGCGAGATTACGATCCAGAACGGCCGCGTCGTGCAGCGCCACTTCAACGACTACCAGATGATCCGGCACAACGAAGCGCCCGAAATCGAGACGCACATCGTCGCGAGCGCCGAGACGCCCGGGGGCATCGGCGAACCGAGCACCGCCGTCGCGGCGGGCGCGCTCGTCAACGCCATCGCGGCGGTAACCGGCAAGCGGATCTACAAGCTGCCGATTCGCGCCGAGCAGCTTCGCGGAACCGCATAGAGAGCGGGCCGAAACTCCCGTCCCCTGCCCCGGCCAGTTTTCTGGCCGTTCTGGCCAACAGGCTGGCCTGTTCGATTTCTTCGTCCCAGACGCTCACTTCCGGTGCAGCATGTATGGCAATCCCCCGACTGACTAGGAAGGTGCATCATGCCTGAGCCTGTTCTGCTCACCTCCGTGTTCGCGGACGACATTCCCACCGGAGACAGCCTGCGCCAGCTCGTCGAGCTCGCGTACCAGTACGGCCCGTTCCTGTTTGCCCTGCTGTTCATCCTGTTCGTCAGCCGCTGGGCCTACAACAACTACCGCGCGGTCTCGCAGGACGCGCACGCCACGGCCAAAGAACGCGCGACGAATCGCTGGATTCTCATCGCATCGTTCGGCGTGGGCGTCGTCCTCGTGCTCCTCGCGTCCGTCGCATGGTGGTCCCACCAGCGGACCTTCGTCTATCAGGGCGAGATCAGCGGACTCAAGGAATACGAGCACGTCGCCTCGTCCACCCTGTTTCGAAGGGAAGTCATTGCGTCAAGGATTGACGACAGGGCGCCAGGCATCCGCGACGAGCAGTTCGTGGCCATCTCGTCCCGGCCGTTCTCGGATGGCGACTCTTTCGTGTTGAGGTTCTCCAAAGGCGACGGCCACGTGGACACCTTCGAGATTCCGTTCGTCAAGGGCGAGGGCCCCAGGTTCGAGATCCAATGGAATGACGAGAAGCACGCCACCGAGCTGCGGCGGTACAAGTCTGCGCCCGAACCGCGCCACGCGCGGTTGCTGGTCCCGATCGTCTACGCCGCCGAGGAAGAGAGGTCCGCGGCCGAGCAGTCACAGGGCGCCGTGCAGTCGAGGATCGACCCGGCCTTCCAACTCGAGAAGATCACCGTCCCGACGCTGCAGAACGAGCGCAGCTCGGTCGGCGCCAAGCTCGATGCGCTCGCGACGCTGGAACGCACGGCGGCACCCTCCATCTTCTTTCCAGGCTCGGGAAAGGAGCCGCTCACAATCACGCTGATCGATCTGTCGCGCCACAGCGACCGCGAGCTGGCGTACAGAGCGCGACACCTCCTCGACACGTGGAACGTCGATCGAAAGCTCGCGGAGGCGCTGCGGACTACAAACGAGAGCGCTCGCGCCCGCGGCGAACAGATTCTGTACAGAATGGATCCGGCCGACGCCTCACGCGTCCTCTCCCAGACCGGCGAGACGTCGAACCTGCAGCAGCTTCGGTCGAATGTCGCGTCGGGCAGGAAGGTCCAGAACCTGCGCCCGACCGGATCCGCTCAAGGGGATCGGTACTACGTGAAAGCCACGTGGAATCCGGCGTCTCAGTCCACGGTGTCGTGCCTGACGAAGGCGTTCAACGATAGCTTGCAGGGGGATCGCACGCCCGCCCAGGAGAAACCCGCGATGTCGACCCGCAATACGAGGGTCGCCTATTGGTACGACAAGAGCTGGGCGCTGGGAATGGCCGACCAGATTACCGCGTGCGGCGCCGAGGCCAGTTTCGTGTCGATGGCAGCGACATCGAAATCGTGAGCGTCAGCTGAGCAGGCCCCGTTCGTGCGGCGCCATCCAGTCGACGATGGGACCTTTGGGCACGATGCGGGTTGGATTGATATGGTCGTGCGTCATGTAGTAGTGGCGCTTGATGTGATCGACGTTCACGGTCTCGCCGAAACCCGGACGTTGATACAGGTCGCGCGCGTAACCCCACAGGTTGGGATAATCCACGATTCGGCGCAGGTTGCATTTGAAGTGGCCGACGTACACGGCGTCGAACCGCACCAGCGTGGTGAACAGCCGGATGTCGGCTTCAGTCAGCTGGTCGCCGACGAGGTATCGCTGCCGCGCAAGCCGCGCCTCCACCCAATCCAATCGCGCGAACAACGCGTCCACTGCCGACTCGTACGCCGCCTGTGAAGCCGCAAAGCCCGCCTTGTAAACGCCGTTGTTGATGTCTTCGTAGATCACGGCGTTAACGGCGTCGATGTCCGCACGCAGGCGCTCGGGGTAGAGAGCGGGCGCGCCGGGCTTGTGGAAGGTGGTGAACTCGGTCTCGAAGTCGATCGTGATGTCGGCGTAGTTGTTGGTGACGAGCCGGCCGGTCACCCGGTCCCAGATGCACGGCACGGTATAGCGGCCGGTGAAGGACGGATCGGTCCGTAGATAAGCTTCCGACAGGAACCCAAACCCGCAGATCGGATCGGGGCCGTGGCCGCGGCCCTCGCGAAACGCCCAGCCCCGCTCGTCGCGGATCGGATCGACGACCGACATCGACACGACCCGCTCCAACCCGAGCAGTCCGCGGACGATGATGGCCCGCTGCGCCCACGGGCACGCGAGCGAGACGTACAAGTGGTAACGGCCGGGTTCGGCCGGAAAGCCGGAGGAGCCGTCAGCGGTGATGCGGTCGCGAATCGAGTACTTCTGTCGGACAAACGCGCCGTCCACGCTCGTCTCGGCCGGAAACTGCCCCTTCACAGTCATCGCCGATCGACAGGGTATCGCACAATGGCCCCCGTGAGTGTGTCCGTACCAATGGACAGAAAGAGCTCGCGGCCGGCGATCGACAGGCTGAACGCCATGCGCCGTTCGAGTCGTGCGGCGAGCGCGCCGATCAGCGCCGGATCGATGGCGTACAACTCGAGCGCCTCCGCCCGGTGAATCCGTTCGCCGGCGAGCCGGCTCATGAACTGGCCAGGATTCTTATGGGTATACACCGCCACGCGCGGAGCCGCCTTTGACGCCTTGTGAAGCCGCGCGGCGTCGGGAGTTCCGATGTCAATCCACGCCTGAATCTTGCCGGTCAGGTCACGCACCGAAATGGTGGGCTCCTCAGGCTCCGAGAGTCCCGACGAGAACGCGATGCCGTCGGTGAACTCCAGCATGTAGGCGAGCACACGCGTCAGCAGGTACTCTTCCGATTCCGACGGGTGTCGGGCCACGCGCAGCGCCAACGATTCGTAGACCGATCGGTCGGCGTCGGCCAGCTCGACGTCGAAGTTGTAGATCGTTGCGGTGAGCGCCACTATCGCGGCTTTCTTAGACACCACGTCGTCATGCAGCGCTGCTGCTGCACATTCGTGGTCTTGATCGGATCCAGCAGGTGACCTCCAAGCCGCCGGGTCCAGTCGAGCAGCATCGCCTCGTCTACGACGAAGCGCTCTGTGCCGTCGGGAAGACGAACACGCTGCCCTCCCACCGGTCCGATGCGGCCCTCCAGACCGATGCTCGAAGCCAGCCGCGCAAAGAACAACCCGTCGGCCGCGAGTACTCGCCACGCTTCCTGGACCATGCACGCAAAATGCTCCTCGTCTGATGCAAAGTGCAGCACGGCGCTGCAAATCACCGCATCCATCGTCCCATCACCCCAAGGCAGATCATCAACCTCCCCAACCTGAAAGTTCTCCGACAACAGCTCGGGATTCAGCCTCGCTGCGAGCGCGCGCACCTGCTCGATGGCTGCCGGATGGCGATCGACGCCGAATGCCTGACAGCCGCGCCTGAGAAAGTAGACGAGGTTCCGCCCGTCTCCGCAGCCCGCGTCGAGAATCCGGACCCGGCCGTCGAAGCGGCCCTTCAGGATCTGATCGAAGAGATAAATGTCGATCTCTCCAAACCAGGAGCGGATCTCGTCGCTGGGGAGAGGGACCATCACGCCGGGCGGCTCTGGCATCGGACGCTCTTCACGACGAACACCAGGAGCAGTTGAGGTTCATCCTCGCTCGGCAGCTACGATTTCGGTCGTTGCGCCGCTCCCCTGAGGGCCGCAGCGAGTGCGCGACCGAGTCGATCGCGCATCGCCGGATCGTTCGCACTCAGGGCCAGGCCCTCGCGCGCCTGCGCGGCGGCCCCGTCGAAATCGCCGCGGTCCAAGAGCGCCATCGCGAGAATCTGCCGAGGCCTTGGGCTCTTCGGCTGCACCTCCACCGCGTGGCGGAACAGCACAATCGCATCGTCGAGTCGGCCGCGGGAAATCAACGCCACCCCGCCGTTGATCAGCGCGTTCACATTGTCCGGCCGGGCATTGAGGTACTCGCGATAGTTGGCGCCCGCCTCCTCGTAGCGCTGCAGTTGGAACAACGCGTCGGCGAGCAGGAGGCGGGCATCCAGGTTGGCTGGCGCCATGGCCAGCGCGATCTGCGCCTGCTCCGCCGCTTGCGGCCACTTGCGCTGCATCGCCAGCGCCCTCGCCATCACAAGCCTCGCGAACACGACTTCCGCCGCGGTGGGCTCGAGCCACTGGGGGGAGAGACCCCGCCCTGACGTGCGCACGAACGCGTCGAGCTGATCGACCGCTTCCTGCAGCTTTCCCGCGTTGAACAGCTCGATGCCGAGCAGATACCCCGCTCGAGAATTGCCGCTCCGCACGGCTTCGCGCAGATGCAGCACTGCCTCGTCATGCTGACCCGCAAGCGTCAATTGTTCGGCCAACATATGATGCGCGACGGCGGTCGGTCGCCGCTCGACGACCGTTCGAGCTATCGTGAGCGCCGACTGGTACTCGCTATTTCTGGCGATGCTGCCTGCCGCGAGCGTTCCGGCCAATGCAAAGACCACCAGCGTCGCCAACGCCTCTCCACCACGGAGGACACGGGGGACACGGAGGAGCAAACCTTCTCCCAACCGTCGCTCGATCAGACCCCACACCAGCCGTGCGCTCACGACAACGAGCGCGATGACTGCGAGAAGTGGGAGATACATCCGCCGTTCCGCGCCCACTTCGGTCGCGATCGGAACGACGCTCGACGTCGGCGCCAGCGTGATGAAGAACCATGCGCCGAAAAACCCGAGCATCGGGACGCGCCGCATCGCGACGATGGTCGCCATCAGCAGGATGACGACTAACGACGCGTACGGCAGCACATCGCGGAGTGTGAGGGGAAGCGGCCATCCATAGAACACGACGAGCGATCGCGGCCAGATCGTGAGACGCAGGTACGTCGCGATCATCACGGTCTGATTTAAGAGATACGTCCAGACCGATACACCAGTCGCAAATCCTCCCACCGCAGCGCGTGGGCCGGACCAGTTCAACCAGGCGAGCACGAGCCACGTGCCCGCGAGACCGAGGTACAAGCGCTTTCTTGAGCGGAGCGCCTGTCTCGACGAGTCGAATACGTACACGCGGTCGAACAACGCGACGAGCAGCGGTACCGTTGCCATCGACTCTTTGCACGCCATGCCAAGACCGCAGGCCAACACCGCCAAGCCGCTCCATCGCCACGCACGTGGGGATCCCAGTGCGCGGATCGCGGCGTACAGCGTCAGCAGACAGAACAGCGCCATCATCAACTCGGTCCGCTGTGTCAGGAAATCGACGGCTTCGGTGTTGAGCGGATGGACCGTCCAGAGGAGCGCGACGGCAAACGCGATGTTGACCGAATATCCGGGAAGGTGCGCGCGGACGCGCGGCAGCTCGAGCGTGCGCCACACGATCGCGAACGCCAGCAGCCCGCACAGCAGATGAATCGCGATGTTCACGACGTGGTACCCGCGAACGTTCAGACCTCCAACCGCGTAGTTGATGGCGAACGAGAGGTTGACCAGCGGCCGCCCTGCGATCGCCGTGTCGGACTCGGGGACCAGAACGCTCGAGAGCCGCCACCACTCGCGGATCTGATGGTTGTCGACGATGGTCGCCTGGTCGTCGAGGATGAAGGCGCCGGACAGGCTGTTGGCGTATGTCAGCACGCCCGCGATCAGGATGATGGCCACGCGCCACCAGAGGCCGCCCGGCACCGCAGCGGTAACGAAGGGATTGGGCTTGGACGCAGTCTTTCGGGCGGGCCGGCGTGCCACTATCGGAGAGTGTCGTGCACGACCCTGCCGTCAACGACCGTGAGCACGGACTTCAGGCGTTTAATCGCTTCATCGGGCACCTTGGCGGGATCGAAGTAGTCGTCGCTGAGCACAACGACGTCGCCGAGCTTCCCCGGCGCGATCGTCCCGAGCGTGTCTTCTTCGTGGAAGAACCATCCATTCTCAGACGTATAGAGGCGCAGCGCCTCCATCCGCGTGAGCTGCTGGCCGGCGTTGATGAGCGTCCCGGACGAATTCTTCCCGGTCACCATGTAGTAAATCATCAGCCACGGATCGAGCGTCGAGATCTGCGCGGAATCCGATCCGGCTCCGACGTGAATGCCGCTGTCGACGATCGTCCGAAGCGGCGGACCGGCGCCTGCAGCGCCCGCGAGATATCCGAACGGATGGACCGCGACGCCGGCGCCGAGCGCCTTGAACCGGTTGATCGTCGGCACGTCGATTCGCGGCGCGTGCGCGATCGACCAGCGAAGGCCGGCGATCGGCGTCACGGCGTTGACCGCTTCGAACGCGGCGATGGTCAGCTGGTCCTCGGCCGGCGACAGGCTGTGCTGCTGAAACGGCCATCCCTGCTTCGCGATGAGCTGCAGCGCAGCGACGTAATTGGTCGGCGCCGGCTGGCCGAACAGCGGCCAGCTCGTCGCGAACTCGCCGATGCCCGACACTCGCAGCATGTCGTCGCCGAAGCCGTTGAAGCTGTTCAGCAGACGCTGCTTCAACATCGGCACGTCGGGCTTCGTGTCCATGCTGAGGAAGAACACGCGTACGCGCACCGACGTCTTGTTTTCGCGATGGAGCGCCGTGAGCGCGTCGTACATCCGGAACGGATCGGCCGTCGCGAGAGTGTCCGCCGCAAACGACTCCTGGGTATCCGGGAGTCCGGGGGGGATGAACGCTCCCATGTCCACATTCGTCGTGACGCCCACGCTGGCGGAGTACGTCATCGCATCGAGCGTCCCCCGTTTGCGATCGTCCAGCGTCTGAATGGCCCGCAAGGCATTGAGCGCCGCCAGCGAAGGGGCGTTTGCGCCAATCAGGCCCGCGTCGCTGACCGCGACGCCTTTACCACCAAAGAACGCTTTCCCACGCGTGTTCGTCGCAGCCGGACCCGTGAAGGCCTGGAACACCAGGACGGGATGGTCGGGCGCGGCGGCGTCGAGCTCTGCGAGCGTCGGCAGCCGCTTCTCCGCGAATTGCGCCGGGTTCCAGCCGCCCATCGCCGTGATGAACGCGCCAGCGGGCACGCCTCTCGCGCGCGCCTTGATCGCGGCCTGCACGTCGGCGATCGATGCCGCTGTTTCAAGCCGCGTGTCGTGGCCCGGACGGATGCCCAGCAGCACGATGTGGTTGTGGTTGTCGATGAGACCGGGGACCGCGGTGCGGCCGCCGAGATCGATGACCTTCGTGCAGGGACTGAGCGTCCGGTTGCCGCCGCGACCGACCGTTTCAATCCGACCATCCTGAATGGTGACCTCCGGCACGACGGAGTTGCGTGCGTCCATCGTGACGATCCGGCCGTTCACCAATCGAAGGTCGCGGGCGCCGGCGCAGCGGCCCGCTGCACCAGGCTGTTGCGCCGCGACTCGCCCCGCTACCGAGCTGCCAACGAGCACAGCCGTGACGATGCCGATTGTGGCGCAGCGCTTTAGCATGTATCTCCTACTTGAGCGGCGCCAGCTCCGGCTTCACGCCGGACGGCAGCGGATAGCGGTCGACATTCAGAAGCGCGGACACAAGCTGGTAGTATCCGGTCACTCCCACCAGATCGACCACACCGCGCTCGCCGAACGCTTTCACCGCCGCCTGAAACGTGGCATCGCTGACGTGTTTGGTGTCGAGCAGCTCCTTGCAGAAATCGTAGACCGCCTGTTCGTCCGGCTTCATCGACGCCGGACGTTTTCCCACGGCTATCGCGTCGACGATCGCCGGGGTCAGCCCGTTCTGCAGCGCGGCCTGCTTGTGCACGTACCACTCGTACTGCGCTGTCCAGACCCGCGCCGTCATGATGATCGCCATCTCGTTCAGGTGGCGCGGCAGCGAGGACTTGAAGCGGATGTGGGCGCCAAGCTGCTGCGCCAGATCCCCCATCTCCGGGCTGCGCAACAGCGCGTTGAACGGACCACCCATCGAGGCGCGCGGACCGGACAGGATGTGATCGGTGAGCGCCTTCTGCTCCGCGTCCATCTGTTCGTAGGTCAGCGGCTTGAAGCGATCGCCGACGAGATCGAGCTTGGGCGGTGCGTTTTGTGCCATGACGGTGACCATCACGCCGACGAGACAACCCACGACGCCTGCGCAGACAACTTGGACACGCATCGTATTCTCCTCTGGCGCTGAAGACTGGAGGTTGGGGACTGGGGACTGGGGGACCTTCCAACCCAACCCAAGCCCCTAGCCTCCAGCCTCTGGCCTCTAGCCCCTAGCCTCCGCTCACCGTCGTTTAAAAAGCGCCAGGTCGATCGCGTTGGCCATCGCCTGATACCCCGCGTCGGTCAGATGCAGGTTGTCGCCAGGGTTGAACTGCGGCTGCAGCTTCGTCGGCGCGCTCGGATCGCGCACGGCCGCGTCGAAGTCGACTACGCCGTCGTACACCTTGCCGTGACGAATCCACTCGTTGAGCGCCTGACGCTTGGCTTCGCCTTCGCTCGTGAAATAGGCGGCGCCGTCGAACGGCGTCAGCGTCGCGCCGATCATCCTGATGCCGCGTGCGTGCGCTCGCTCGATCATCTGCGTGTGGGCAGCGATGAGATCCCGCGCGCTCGGGCACGGGTTGTCGCGCGCGATGCCGATATCGTTGATGCTCTCGAGCACGATCACGTGCGTCACGCCGGCCTGCGCGAGGACGTCGCGATCGAACCGGGCCAGCGCGCTGACTCCGGCGCCGTCGCCGAGCACCCGGTTGCCCGCGATTCCCTGATTGAGCACGCCCAGGTTGATCTTCTGCGCCTGCAGGCGCCTGGCGAACTGATCGGGCCAGCGGTTGTTGGTGTTGACCGTCGAGCGCGTCCCGTCGGTAATCGAGTCGCCGAACGTCACGACCGCGCCGACCTGCTGTGGCGCCGTCACTTCGACGCGCGACAGGAAGAACCACGCCGCCGTCGTCGTCGCGGCCGGCATGTCGGCGTCGCCCGCATGATTGCCGGTCGCTGAGACGTAGTTGGTCTGCAGCGCGCCGCCATGCGTCGTCAGCGGCGACGGCGACACGGCGGTATCACCCGGCAGATACACGTCGATCGCAAGATCCGCGGAGACTGGCACGGTGAGCGCGACCGGATCGCTGACGACCACTGCGCCCGCCGGAATGTTCACCGACGGGCTGCCGCCGAACTTCAGCGCGCGATCGGACGCCGTGACGATCGCCGCGTCCTTCTCGCGGAGCGCGACGTGCGCGGCGCCAACCGCCAGCGGCGACGTGCCGAACGCGTTGCTCAACACGATGCGCACCCGCTCGCCGCCGATGCTCGTGTGCACGATCTGGCGCAGGGTCTGGTCGTTGAAATTGATCGGCGTTGCGGGACCGCCGCGTCCGCCACCACCCCCCCGGCCTCGACCTCCGCCGCCCGCTGCCGCCGGCGCGTTCGGCCCTCGAGCGGGCGCGGTCGCATCCGGTACGGTCGTCGTTATTGTCGCTGCAGAAGCCGCCGTGGTCTGGGCCGTGGGCGCCTGGCCGAAGCATTGCGGCGTCACTGGGGCGCCGCCGAAGCCCTGCGGCGCGCCTTGTCCCGCCTGCGGGCGGGTGACGACGGCTGTGGCCCAGGTCCCGACCCAGTGATCGTTGTTTCCGCCCTTCTGCGCCAGCGCAGAGGGACCGGAGAGCGAGAGACAGGTCGCGAGCGCTGCCGCCGCCGCGACCGTCGCGAAAAACCGACCAACATTCAGCCGCGGTGTCCTACCGTTCATAGGCGTCGCTCCTTTTGCGGGATCGCGATTTTAGCGCGGATCTGGGAAAAGGGGTCGGGAGTCGTTTTCAGTTTCTGCGAACTGCGCGAGCCCTGTACGCAGAACGCGATCCCCGTACGCAGAAACTGCAAACCGCTGCCGACCCACAATAGAATTACCCGCATGCGCCTCGCCCTCGCCATCATGTCGCTCGTGGCGCTGGGCGGACCGGTCGCGAGTCAGACAAGCAAACGTCAGATACCCGAATCTGGCGTGAGCGAGACCCTTGCCCGGGGGCGTGCCGCCCGTGTCTCGAACCTGCGGTACGGCCTGTCGTTCTCGATCCCCGCAGATCGCCGTGCCGCCATCGCCGGCCGGGAGACGATTAGATTCTCGCTGGTCGACGCGTCGGTGTCGCCAGGCCCGCCAGCGCCGCTCGCCCTCGACTTCAATCCGAACCGCTCGGGCCGCCTTCGGAGCGTCGAGGCCGGAGGCGGGCCGGTTGACGCTCGCGCCGTGAACGGACACATCGTCATACCGGCGTCAGCGCTGAAGGTCGGCGACAACACGGTGACCATCGATTTCGACGCCGGCGATGCGCCACTCAACCGCAGCGATGACTTTCTGTACACGATTTTCGTCCCGGCACGCGCGCACGAAGCCTTTCCCTGCTTCGATCAACCGGATCTGAAGGCGCGATGGACGCTGTCGCTCGACGTGCCGATGGGATGGGAGACGCTCGCCAACGGCGCGGAGATCTCGCGCGAATCGCTCAACGGGCGAACGCGGCTCGCCTTCGCCGAGACGCAGCCGATCTCGACATATCTATTCGCCTTCGCGGCCGGCGCATTCGCGATCGAACGGGCCGAGCGCGACGGCCGCGCGCTGCGCATGTTCCACCGCGAGACGGACGCGCAGAAGGTCGCGCGGAACCGAGACGCGATTTTCGATCTCCACGCCGCGGCGCTCGACTGGATGCAGCGCTACACGGGCATGCCGTATCCGTTCGGCAAGTTCGATTTCCTCCTGGTCCCGGCCTTCCAGTTCGGCGGCATGGAGCATCCGGGCGCAATCTTCTACAACGCGCCCGGGCTGATGCTCGACGAATCCGCCACGCAAAACCAGAAGCTCGATCGCGCGAGCGTCATCGCCCACGAAACGACGCACATGTGGTTCGGCGACCTCGTCACCATGCGCTGGTTCACCGATGTGTGGATGAAGGAGGTCTTCGCGAACTTCATGGCCGCGAAGATCGTCAACCCGTCGTTTCCGACGATCAACCACGACCTGCGGTTCCTGCTGGCCTACTATCCGCTGGCCTACGACGTCGACCGCACGGCCGGGACCAATGCCATCCGGCAGGGGCTCGCGAACCTGAGCGAGGCGGGCACGCTCTACGGCGCGATCATTTATCAGAAAGCGCCGATCGTGATGCGGCAGCTCGAAACGATCGTCGGCGCTGAGGCGTTGGGCGACGGCCTGCGCGAGTACCTGCGCCGGTACGCCTTCGGCAACGCGTCGTGGTCGGAGCTGATCGATCTCCTCGACAGCCGCACGTCTGAGGATCTCGCCACGTGGAGCCACGCGTGGGTCGACGAGCCGGGACGGCCGATCATCACGACCCAGCTGACCGTGCAGAACGGACGTATCGCGAGGCTGGCCTTCACGCAACGCGATCCCTATCCGCGCCGCGGACTGCGCTGGAATCAGCACCTGCAGGTCGCGCTCGGGTACTCCGATCGTGTCGAGCTCTTACAGTCCCACCTCGATGGACTTTCAGTCGAGGTCACCGCGGCACGAGGCCTCCCGGTACCGCTGTTCGTGCTGCCCAACGGCGGCGGCATCGGCTACGGCGAGTTCCATCTCGATGGCGACAGCCTCGCATGGCTGGCCGCGAATCTGCCCGACGTTACCGACGCGCTGACGCGCGGGAGCGCGTGGGTGTCACTCTGGGATGCGATGCTCGATTTGGAGGTCGCGCCCAACGCGCTCGTCGATCTTGCGCTGCGCGCGCTGCCGCGCGAACCCGACGAGCTGAACACGCAGCGGATCCTCGGCTATTTGAGTCAAGCCTACTGGCGCTTCACGCCCGCCGCGAGCCGCGTCGCGCGCGCGCCTCGCGTCGAACAGGTGCTCAGCGAAGGTCTCGCCGCAGCCCCGACGAAAAGTCTGATGGGGGCTTACTTCTCCACTCGGCGCGACGTCGCGCTGACCGGGCCGGCGCTCGATCGGCTGAACGCCATCTGGCGTCAGCGGCAATCAATCCCCGGCCTGACGTTGTCTGAGACCGACTACATCGTGCTGGCGCAGGAGCTGGCCGTGCGCGGCGTGGCCGACTGGAAGGCGATTCTCGCGGAGCAGGTCGAGCGGACGAAAAATCCGGACCGAAAGGCGCGCCTCGCGTTCGTCACCCCCGCGCTGTCGGCCGACCCCGCGGAGCGGGACGCGTTTTTCACCTCGCTCAAAGACGTCGCCAACCGACAGCACGAGCCATGGGTGCTCGATGGGCTCCGGTATCTGCATCACCCGCTGCGGGCGTCGGCGTCCGAACAGTACATTCGTCCCGGCCTGGAGCTGCTGCAGGACATCCAGCGCACCGGCGACATCTTTTTTCCCAAGCGCTGGATGGATGCGACGCTGGGCGGCCACCGGTCGGCCTCGGCCGCACGCACGGTCCAGACGTTCGTCGCGAGGCTTCCGCCCGGCTATCCCGATCGCCTGCGGCGGATCATCCTGTCGGCCGCCGACGACCTGTTCCGAGCGAGCAAACTGCCCTGATCTGGCCGAAAACCGCCTTTACAGACGCGCACCGCGCGGCGTAACATGCGTGTCGGATCTGACGACTATTTCTGGAGGGTGTTCGATGAGAGCCAAACTCGCTGTGCTCGTGGCAGGTGTTGGACTTCTGGCTTCGACAGCGCCGATGCTCGCGCATCACTCGTTCGCGGCGGAATACGACTCGAACAAGCCGATCACGATCAAGGGCGCGGTCACGCGCGTGGAATGGACCAATCCGCACGCGCGCTTCTACGTGGACGTGAAGGACGACAAAGGCGGCGTGACGAACTGGAACCTCGAGCTCGCCAGCCCGAACGTGTTGACGCGCCAGGGGTGGACCAGAAACTCGCTCCACATCGGCGATGTCATCTCGGTCGAAGGTTCGATGGCGAAAGACGGCTCGAACATGGCCAACGCCAGAAACGTGACGCTCGCCGATGGCAAAAAGGTCTTCGCCGGCTCACCGGGCGCCGAGCAGGCGCCTCAATAGGAGATCACCCGTGCGAAAGCGCTTGTTCACTATGTCCGTCATCGCGTCCGCGGTGAGCGTCATGGCGCTCGCGGCGCAGCAGCGAGGGCCGGGGCCGGCCACCCCGGGAACGACGACCAGCGGCACCACTCCAGCGGCGCCGACCTCGCCGGCGGGCGCGGGCGGGTTGCAACGCGGACGCGGACCGGCGGTGCCGCAGGGGCCCGCTCCGCATCTGCCGGACGGAACCATCGATTTCTCCGGCGTCTGGCAGGGCGGGGGCCCGACGGGCGATATCGCTCAGGGCCTGCCGAAGGGCGAAACGATGCCGTTGAACGACGCGGGCAAGAAGATCATGGCGTCGCGGCTGTCGGGGGACGATCCGGAAGCGAACTGCCTGCCGACCGGCGTGCCGCGATTCGCGCCGTATCCGTGGCGACTCGTACAGACCCCCACGCACAAGAAGGCGACGCACATCTTTTTCCTGTTCGAGGGAAATATCCACAGCTACCGGCAGGTGTTCATGGACGGCCGCAAGCATCCCCCCGATCCGGATCCAACCTGGTACGGCCATTCGATCGGCTGGTATGAAGGCGACACGCTCGTTATCGACACCGTCGGGTTCAACGACAAGTTCTGGTTCGATTTCCGCGGCCACCCCCACACCGAGAAGCTGCACACGATCGAGCGGTGGACGCGCAAGGACCTGGGCACGCTCGTGAGCGAGGTGACCATCGACGATCCCGGCGTCTACACCAAGCCGTTCACCGTCAGCTTCACCGCGCGGATCAGGCCAAACGAAGAGCTGATGGAATACATCTGCCAGGAGAACGAGCAGGACAGCAAGCACATCAAAGGACCGGCAGGCCCACCGTAGACGGAACTTAGAACTGAAGACTTGGAACTTAGAAGGACAGCGAAAGCTGCTGTCCTTTTAAGCTTTGAGTTTGACGACGAACCGTCCGCGCGCCTCACCCTTCAGCAGCGTCGCAAACGCATCCGGCAAATCGTTCAGCCCAATTTCCTTCGACGAGGCGTGCAGGTGCGCCGGCTTCATGTCGGTCGCGAGCCGATGCCATGCGGCGAGACGCACATCCATCGGACACATCACCGAGTCGATTCCGAGCAGTTTGACGCCGCGCAGGATGAACGGAATGACTGTCGTGTGCACTTCGGTGCCGCCGGTCAGGCCCGACGCGGCCACAACGCCGCGATAGCCCATCGTCCGAATCACCCACGCGAGCGTCTCGCCCCCGACGCAATCGACGGCGGCCGTCCACATGGCCTTCTCGATCGGCTTCGTGCTCGGCTGCACGGTCGATCGTGGAATGACCTCCTTCGCGCCAATCGACCGCAAGTACTCGTGCTCGCCGTCCTTGCCTGTCAGCGCCGTCACTTCATATCCACGCGCCGCGAGACACTGCACCGCCATGCTGCCGACGCCTCCGGTCGCGCCGGTCACGAGCACACGGCCGCTTCCCGGCCGCAGACCGTTTCGCTCGAGCTCGACGATTGACAATGCCGCGGTGAATCCTGCCGTTCCAATCGCCATCGCGTCGAAGGCGGTGAGACCTGCCGGGATCGGCACGACCCAGTCAGCGGGAACGCGCACATATTGCGCATAACCTCCGTCGTGACCGACGCCCAGATCGTATCCGGTGACCACGACCTCGTCGCCCGGCCGAAAACGCTGGTCCACGCTCGACTCGACTGTGCCCGACACGTCGATGCCGGCGATGATCGGCGTGCGCTTCAAAATTCGCCCAGGCTGCGTGACCGCGAGCGCGTCCTTGTAATTCACGCTCGAGTACTCGGCCTTGATGACGACGTCGCCGGGGCTGAGCTCGTCGAGCGTGGCAGCCACGACACGCCCTCGAAGGGTCCCGGCTTCGTCGAATACGCGGAATGCCTCGAATGTGCTCATGGGCGTCGGGAAAGCTTAACCGGATCGGGGCACTATTTTAAGCTTGCCTATTTTCATAGCAGTGTGCTAGAAAATTAGGCAATGCCTCCATCGCCGCACACCACCCTCAGCCGCCGCGAGCGGCAAATCATGGACATCCTGTTCCGCCGGGGCCGCGCCACGGTCAGCGAGGTGATGGCCGATCTCAGCGGCGATCCGGCGTATTCGACCGTCCGTGCGCAGCTGCGCGTCCTCGAAGACAAAGGGCAGGTGCGGCATGAGGAGCAGGGCCTCCGCTACGTCTACCTTCCAGCCGCGTCGCGCCGCACGGTTCGCCAATCCGCGCTGAAGCACCTCGTCGAGACATTTTTCGAGGGCTCGCCGGAAAAGGTCGTCGCCGCGTTGCTAGGGAAGGATCGCGCGCCGCTCTCCGACGAGCAGCTCGAGCGGATGGCCGATCTGATCCGCCAGGCGAGAAAAGAGGGACGGCGCCCGTGATCAAATCCTCGGTCGTCCTGGCGCTTGTGTGTCTTGTCATGCCCGGTCTGCGGCGCCGATCGGCCGCCGAGCGGCATCTGGTGTGGGCCGCAACCCTCGTCGCCGCGAGCCTGTTACCCGTCCTGAATCTGCTCGTGCCGTCGTGGTATCCCGAATGGGCGCGTCAGTTGATGGCCGTGCTGCCGTCCTCGTTCGACGCGAGTGTTCGCTCGCCCCTTGGGCAGACCGCCGACATCGTCGTCCGCGCGAATGGCGTCGAGACGACGGCGTGGACTCCCGCCCATCTATGGCCGGCGTTGTGGATGGTGGGGACCGGAGTGGCGGTGCTGCTGCTGGCCGTAGATCTCCTGAAGCTTGCCCGGTTGGCCCGATCGGCCCAGTCGGTGCCCGACGCGCGCCTGGGGGAGATGGCGCGCGAGATCGCCGACGCGTTACACCTCGGATGCACGCCGCTCCTGCTGCAAAGCGCGCAGTGCGCGGTGCCGATGACCTGGGGCGTCCGGCGCCCACGGGTGCTGTTGCCGTCCGGCGCCACGGCATGGTCAGACGACCGCATACGCGTTGTCCTGGCTCACGAGTTGGCGCACGTCAGCCGCGGCGACTGGGTCGTGCAGCTCGTCGCCGAGATCGCCTGCGCGGTGTACTGGTTCCACCCGTTGTTTTGGGTCGCGCGCAACCGCGTCCACCGCGAGAGCGAACACGCCGCGGATGATGTCGCACTCGGCCTCGGGTTGGAGGCAAGTGATTACGCGGGGCATCTGCTCGCGATCGTGCGCGACCGACAGATACGAGTCAGCGCCTGCTTGCCGACCGTCGCGATGGCGCGGCCGTCCGATCTCGAACGGCGGTTCGCTGCCCTGCTGACGGCGTGCGTCAATCGACGCGGGATGACGAGGCGGAACCTGGTCGCGGCCGTGTGCATGGCGATCCTGGCCGCGATCCCGCTTGCGGCCGTGAGCCTCACGCAAGCCGTCATGAACGTCACTATCCGGACGACCGGCCTGCCGGCGATGGCGGAGATGGCTGCGGTGTCGAGTCGCGAGAACGCCGCCCCGGCGGCGCAACACCTGCGGACGGTTGGTCTCGGCGACAGGGCCGAGGCGCTCACGCCTCCGGACATCGTCGAGTACACGACGCCGCCTCTGTACAGCGAGGAAGCGCGCGCGCGGCGGATCGAAGGCCTCGTCATCGTCGGCGCGCGCGTCGAGGCCGACGGCCGCGTGACGGGCGTGCGCCTCGTGCGAGGGCTCGGCTTCGGGCTGGATCAGAACGCCGTCGTCGCGGTGCGCCAGTGGCGGTTCCGCCCGGGCACGCGCGAGGGCGTGCCGGCGGCGATGGACGCGGAGATCGACGTCCTGTTCAGCCTGCGGAACGACGGGGTCAACGCGCTGATCGCGAACGACATGGCCACGCGCGTCGGACCTGGCGTCGTCCCGCCGCGCGCGGTGCGCTTCGTCGAGCTGCGGCAGTCTACGAGGACTCGGGGCACCGTCGTGCTCGATGTGGTGCTGCTCGAGGATGGAACGCCGAAGATCGTCAGGATTCTCCAGTCGCTTAATCCCGACCTCGACGAGCGTGCGGTGAGGACGTTCGAGCAATGGCGATTCACCCCGGCGATGAAAAACGGCCGACCGGTCAAGGTGCGAATGAACGCCGAGGTCAACTTCCGAGGATGAAGGACGGATCACATGATCATCAAGCGAGCGGCCGACATTGCCAGCTCTGAAATCACCGACGAGCGCGTGTATCTGAACCGGCGGCAGTTCATGCAGATGACCACCGGCACGGCGCTCGCGGTCGCGGCTGGCGCGATCGTCTCCGAACAGCTTGTCGGCGCGCAGCAGCCTGCCCCGCACGGCCGCCTGCTGCAAACCAAGCCGAGCCCCCTCAGCACGACCGAGAAGCCGAACACGTGGGAGCACATCACGACCTACAACAACTTCTACGAATTCGATTCAGGGGCGGGACCGGGACCGTCGCGGCTGGCCCGGAACTTCAAGCCCGAGCCGTGGACCGTCGCCGTCGAAGGCGAGTGCGCCAAGACAGGAAGGATGAGCCTCGAAGATGTTCTCAAGGGTGAAACCCTCGAGGATCGCATCTACCGCCACCGCTGCGTCGAGGCGTGGTCGATGGTGATTCCGTGGGTCGGTTTTCCGCTGGGCAACTTCATCAAGCGATGCGAGCCGACCTCGAAGGCGAAGTTCGTCGAGCTCACCACCTTGTACGATCCGCGGCAGTTTCCCGGCCAGCGATTGCCGGAGCTCGATTGGCCGTATGTCGAAGGGCTGCGGATGGACGAGGCGATGCATCCGCTGACGATTCTTGCCGTCGGTCTCTACGGCGAGGTGCTGCCGAATCAGAACGGTGCGCCGCTGCGGCTCGTCGTCCCCTGGAAGTACGGTTTCAAAGGGATCAAGGCGATCGTCAAGATCCGGTTTGTCGAGAAACCGCCGCTCAGCTCGTGGCAGCGGGCCTACCCGGCGGCCTATGGCTTCTACGCCAATGTGAACCCGGCCGTCGACCACCCGAACTGGAGCCAGGCCACCGAGCGGCGGCTCCCGTCGCCGCTCAAGGTGACGAGGACACAGCTGTTCAACGGCTACGGGCCGCAGGTCGCGAGCCTGTACGCCGGCATGGATCTGAAAAAGAATTACTGATCGGTGTAGCGGACGGTCTTCAGACCGTCCCGTCGTACGTGGTGTCCGGCTTCAGCCGGACCTGGCACCGGTCCCGGGCGAGCGACCTCGTGCCACGCCGCGCGAACGTCGCGTGGAAAAACGCATCCTCCGGCCCCACCTGTCGATGCACCGCGTCGATTCAGCGGCTTGCAACGCCGGCGTGATGAACAATCACCGTTCCGGATGGTTCGCGGGCATTCGGGCGTCAATCAGGATCGACGCGGCTGGCAGGCCTGCGGACGCGTTTTACCCTCTGACGCGTGTCACGCGAGTACGACGCGTCGCCGCACGAGGCCGCTCGTCCGGACGATACGTCGTTGACAAGCTCTGGGACACGGTTGTCGGGGCGTGTCTGTTCCGCTTTTCCGCCATTGCGGGCACGCCGCCGCTACACAATCATGAAAACGGCTGTAGACTGCGGCCTTCCCGTGAGATCCGAGCCCAGTCGCTCGCCTCGGCCACGAAGACTGAAGCCCATGCCTATCAAGCATCTCAAGAATGGGGTAGCCGACGAGCTCCGCCCTGAATACGACTTCGCATCGCTCAAAGGGGGCGTGCGAGGCAAGTACTATGCGCGTGCGACGGCAGGCACGACGATGGTCCTGCTCGAACCGGACGTGGCGGAGGCCTTCTCGGATGGCGCCAGCGTGAATCAAGCTCTGCGCTCCTACCTCCGCACGGCACGGGGCGAGCTGTCTATCAAGGCGCTGCCGCCGACGAGCCGGAAGGCGCGCCGACAAAAATCGAAGCACGCGAAGCCGGCTCGCGGCTGAGCGCCGATCGTTGATCGCGCGGGAATCAATTCCTCCGCTGGTAGCCGAGTCCTGGGCGGTTCCCGATGAGGAAGGCCGAATCCCGGCGGCGTTTCTGAGGTCGTCCGACTAGAGTCCACCAAACCGGAGCAAGCTCAAGGTCCGGCTGAAGCCGGACACTACGGGCGACATCACGATGAGCTCGACGCAATCTCAGCCTTCATCTGCTGCCAGGCCTGACGCGCCTCGTCCACCGAGCCTTCGTCTTCGATCGTCGTGATGTCACCGGGGTCGCGATCGAGGATCACCGCCTTCAGCACGCGGCGCATGATCTTCCCGCTCCGTGTTTTCGGAAGCATCGTGACGAAGTTCAGCTCGCCGATGACGGCAACGGGTCCCATCTCCCTGCGGACGGTCTGCAGCAGCGCCTGCCGGAGCTCCACCGACGGCGAGTGATCGTTCTTGAGCAGCACGAAGGCGGACACGACTTCGCCGCGTGTCTCGTCGGGCCGCCCGATGACACCGCATTCGGCGACCGACGGATGCATGAGGAAGGCGCTTTCGACCTCGATGGTGCCGATGCGATGCCCCGCGATCTTGATGATCTCGTCGGACCGGCCGGCGAACCAGACGTAGCCGTCCTCGTCGATGTGCGCCGAATCGCCCGTGTAGTAGACGCCGGGAATCTTTTCCCAATAATCGTGGGCGTAGCGCTCCGGCTCGCCCCAGAGCGCAGCAATCAAACCGGGGAACGGCCGCTTCAGCACCATGATGCCCTTCTCGCCGGGCCCGCAGGGTTGACCTTCGGGCGTGAGCACGGCCGCTTCGATGCCTGGCAGCGCGATGGTGGCCGACCCGGGTTTGATGGGCAGCATGCCGATCCCATACGGGTTGCCGAATACCGGACCGCCGGTCTCGGTCTGCCACATATGGTCGATCACGGGCACGCGACCGTCGAGGATCGTATTCTGCAGCCAGTCAAGCGCAGCGGGGTTGAGCACCTCGCCCGCGCACACGACGCGTTCGAGACGCGCGTGATTCACACGGCCGAGCGGCTCGTCGCCGTATTTCATGAGCGTCCGGATGGCGGTCGGCGACGTGAAGATGCCTGTGACGCCGAACTCCTCCACGGCGATCCGCCAGTTGGCCTCGGCATGCGGGTAATCCAGCGCGCCTTCGAACACCACGGTCGTGCACCCGGTGATCAGCGGCGCGTACACCATGTAACTGTGCCCGACGATCCAGCCGATGTCTGAGGTGGCCCACCAGACATCGTCCGGTTTCAAGCCGAAGCACCAGCGTCCCATGCTGAAGATGTAAACCTGATAACCGCCGTGTGTATGGATCGCCAGCTTCGGTTTGGCGGTCGTGCCGGAGGTCGCGAGAATGTACGCGGGATCGTTCGCCTCCATGCGCGCGCAGTCGCCGTCGTGACCGACCGGGCCCGCCGATTGGTGGAGAAAATCGTCCCACGTGATGTCTCGCCCGACGCGCATCGGCGCCGGTTCATCGGTGCGCTGGAGGACGATGACGCGTTCGACCATCGGCGGACCCAATAGGGTCCGCCCTACATCAATCGATGGGGCCGTCGGCGGACCCAATAGGGTCCGCCCTACATCGGTGGATAGCGAGTCCAGCGCCTCGTCGACGATCTCCTTGAGGCGGACGTTCTTGCCTTTCCGGTACGTGGCGTCGGCAGTAAACACCAGCCGCGATCCGCTTGCCTGAATCCGATCGGCGAGCGCTTTGGCGCCGAAGCCCGCAAAGATGACCGAGTGGATCGCGCCGACCCGCACGGTCGCGAGCATCAGCACAATGGACTCCGGGCACGGCGGCATGTAGATCGTCAGCCGATCGCCCTTGCGGATGCCGAGGCCTCTCAGCCCCGCCGCCACCCGGGTCACGTCGTACAGCAACTGCGCGTAGGTGAACACCGCACGCTCACCGCGCTCGTTGAAGTAGATGAGCGCGGCGTGACCACCTCGTCCTGCGGCCACGTGACGATCGAGTGCGTTGTAGGCGAGATTGGTCTCTGCACCGACGAACCAGCGGAACGTTGGGAAGTTCCACTCGAACACCTTGTCCCAGCGCCGAAACCACGGCAGCTCGTTCGCCGCGCGCTCCCAGAACGCTTCAGGATCCTTCAGACCGTCTTCGATCCAGCGCCGAACGATGGAAGTGACCAGGGCCACGGCCGCCTATGGTATCGGATCGATCGCGTCTTGCACGAACGGGCTTCCTATCGGAGGAGCACGCGCGCGATCGCGTGCCACGTCTCGGTCCGGCCCAGCACCGTGCGCAAGGACTGCCCGGCGACGATCAGCAGGCCTCCCCACATGTAGACAGGGTGTACGCGCCGGCGCGAGGCGAGATCGTAGAGGACGGCAGCGACGATGAAAAGGTCCGTCAGCACATAGAGCGCCCAGGCCGAGGTCGCCACGATCTCAAGCGGCCATCGGGCCACGGCGGCGTCCAGAAGGCTGATGGTTGCGAGCAGCATCAGTCGTTTGTGCGTCTCGGTCCGGCGGCGGCAGTAGACAGCGACCCCAACCAGGATCATGAAGACCAGCATCGCCAGGAAGGGCGTCGTCAGAAACGTGAAAGCGCCGTCCCCGTGGCCGGCTGCAACATGGCGCCGGCCGGAGAGAATCGCGGCCGTGATGGCGGCCACGACCATCAGCGCGGCCAGGGCCGCGCCGGCCCACCCGAGCCGCCGATGCACGTCGATTCGCCGCGCGGCAACCAGCGTCGTCTGCGCGATGAAGAGAACGACCCAGGCGGTGAACGCAAAGCCGTGGATGTGGAGGTACAGCGGCAGCGGTGTGGACTGGTAACGAGGTCGCAGGTAGTAGGTTGGCGCAAACCCGGCGAAGACGGCGGCGACGACGGCGATCGCCATGCCGCTGTAGAACACACGGTCGATCCAGCGATCGACTGCGGGATGCGCGACGACGATGGGAGGGACGAGAGACACGACGCAGAAGCTTACAGCGGCCAGCTTTCAGCTGTCGGCCGGGTCAGTCCGAGCGACGGTGCCGTCTGTTCAATGCTTCGTTCGCCCTCTGAAGGTCTTCGGCTCTGACGAGCAATTCGGCCCGGCTGAGAGGTGGATACATTCCACCAGCATTGTCGGCTCGGATCATGGACTCGATGCTGGCCTCATCCAAAATGCCTTTCGCGATCTGGGCATCTGCCGTTGACGGGAATGTCGAAACGCTAACGAGCTCTGAGGATTTCATCGAGGCGGAACCTTACTTCTTCGCGGCCGCGGCGGCCTCGCGCTCGTCGGAGCGGGCCCCGCTGAGTATGTTGCTGATGGCGTAGTTGCCTTCGTGGCAGGCGTACTCCATGACGGCCTCGCCGTCGTTCATCGTCAACGGCAGCGAGAACGTCCAGGGCCTGACCCACGTGGACGGATCGTCCACCGTCACGGTCCATTCGACGACGTCCTGAGCAGTCCGCGTGAAGCGCTCGATCAGCTTGAGCGTTTCCTGGCTGGCCTGACGGTAGGCCGTTCGATTCCTGAAGTTCGTGGTTTCGACGACGAGCGAGTTGCCTTCCCAATGTCCGCGGGCATCGCCCATGTCGAGATGAAGCTTCTTGCTGACGTGCGGTCGATTGTCGAGCGGAATCACCCGCGTCTCGTGAATCATCTCGTACCGGATGGCCACATAGCCGGGCCCCTGCACGATGTGATACGAATCGCCGTAAATGGCCGGGAGCATCGATCCGGGCAGGCCTCTGGTGATGCAGCGGTCGTACAGGCTGAAATCGAGGTAGCTGTCGAATCCGGTATTCGAAAAGCTGCTCGTCGCGCGTCCCGTGCGTGCGGCTGCGCGCGCGGCCGCGCGCTGCTGGGCCTCGGCAGTGGTCGGCGGAATCTTGCCGTCAGCCGGTTCGATGATCATCCACGCGCGGTTGCCCTTGCCCATCTCGCCGCGATCGCTGAACGCGCCGTTGCCGCGGATCCGTCCCGTGGGATCGCCGGCCAGGAACGGCGCCCGCTCTTCGGCCAGTCGCTGCCGCTCCTGAACCAGCCGCGCGAGATCGTCACCCCGTACATCATCAACCTTGCGGCCTTCCAGGCCGGCCGGCCGCTCCATCGGTGTGCCCTGCTCGTACTTGTTCGTGAAGTTGCCCGAGATGTCCGGGTCGCCCCACGGTGTTTTCGGCGGCGTCCAGCCGGCTTTCGGCGCCTTGGGCGGTTTGGGAATCACTGGCGCCTGACCGGCAATGGGCACGGCGAACAGGACGAACGCCAGCACCGACAGACCGGATGCCCCCAGCAGTCGTCTCGCCATTTCGTCTCCTAACGAGAGGGCGTCTCGTTCAAGTTCACTGGAACCTGGCCGGGCGTCGGTCCGTACACGTTGCCCACCTGACCATCCAGCCACACGGAAGGCGGCATCGGCAGACCTTTCTTCACCGCTTCGTCGACCGCCTTGTCGTACGTGCGGGCGGCGCTGAGCATGTCCTCCATGGCCCGATTCCCTTCGTGGCATTCGTACGGAAGGATTTGATAGCCAGGCTGCGTCGTGAGCGTCATACCGATCTTCCACGGACGCGTGTAGGTCTTCGAATCGTCGATCGATGCCTCATATTGAATGCCGGCCTCGACGCGCGTAAACCGTTCGACGATCTTCAGCGCCTCGGTCGTCGGCGCGCCGCCGCCGTTGCCGCCGATGCCCGTCTTGTTGTCCAGAAAGTTCGTGGTCTCGACGACGAGCGTATTGCCTTCCCAGTGGCCGCGCGCATCTCCCAGGTAGGTCCTGAGATTCGCGCCCACGTGCGGGCGGCCGTCCAGCGGGATGACGCGGGTATCGTGCACCATCTCGTAGTTGATCACGACATAGTTCGGTGTCTGGAAAATCTGATTGCCGTTCCCGTAGATGACCGGCAGCGTTGACCCGAGCACCCCGCGCGTGATGCACCGATCGTACAGGCTGCGGTCGGTCCACGACGATGGCGCGTTGCTGCGGGCGTACTGGCGGGCAGCCATCCGCTGCTGCGCCAGAGGCGTGGTGGGCGGAATCCGGCCGTCGGCGGGCTCGATGACGCGCGACGTCTGGCGGAACGTTCTCGTCCCGACGTCACCTCGGAAGGCCCCGACCGCGCCCTTGTTCCGATCGAGGGCCGCCTGATCCCGTTTCGAGCGCTCGGCAAATTCCTCGTCGGTCAGTTCCGCTCGACCCGCAAACGTCTCGGGACGTTCCATCGGCACGCTGAGCATGTCGTCGCTCGTCCAGACCCCCTGCAGATCGGGATCGCCCCACGGCGTCTTGGACGCGCTCCACACTTTCCCCTTCGCCGCCGTCGCGGCCTTCGGGGCCGGGGTCTGCGCCGCGGCCGTCACCACCGCTAAAGACGCGATGAGCAACGCCGCCGTCAGCGCGCTCGCTATCGTGAAGAGTCGTCTGGCCATCTCGAGATCTCCTTTATTAGTTCTCGCGGGGCCCCACCCCCGCTCGCTGGCAGAACTTCCCGACCCTCGGCCTCGAGCGTAGACTCTCGGCCTCGGGTGACCTCTGCCTACTTCTTCTCCGCCGCGTCGCGCTCGGCCTTCCGAGCGACGTTGAGCATGTTCTGCATGCCGTAATTCCCCTCGTGGCAGGCGTACTCGAATGGCTGCTGCGCGGGGCCGCCCCTGGCCAGGTTCATCGAGTAGGTCCACGGCCGCGTCCACGTCGTCGGATCGTTGAGCGTCACGGACCATTCGACGGTGTTCGCATCGACCGGCTTGAAGCGCTCGACGAGACGGAACGTGTCGGGGTTGGCGTTTCTGTACGCGCTCCGCTTCGTGAAATTGGTCGTCTCAACCACGAGCGTGTCGCCTTCCCAGTGCCCGCGGGGATCGCCCATATCCAACCTGATCCCGTTCCCGACGTGCGGGCGGTCGCCCAGCGGAATGACGCGGGTCTCGTGGATCATTTCGTAGCGGATTCCCACCCAGCCCGGACCCTGCACGATCTGATAGGCGTTGCCGTAGATGGCCGGCATCATCGAGCCGGGGATGCCGCGCGTGATGCAGCGGTCGTACAGGCTGAAGTCCTGGTGGCTGTTGAAGGGGCCGCCTCCGAAGCTGCTGCCGCCGCGGACTGCGGGTCTTTGCCGCGCCTCCTCGGTCAGCGGCGGGACGCGACCATCGGGCGGATCGACGAGCAGCCACGCGCGGCTGTTCTTCGCGCCGAAGTTCTCGAACCAGTGCACCGGGTTCGTCCCAGGAATGCCGCCGAGATTCGGCGCGGCGGCGATACGCTGAACCTCGCGCTGGTCGCGGAGCTGCTCGAGCTCGCCCTCGGACACGTCCTCGAGGCGCTTGCCCTCGAACTGGTTCGGCCGCTCGAGCGGAATCCCGCTTTCGTCGTTGTTCGTATAGACGCCGTGCAGGTCCGGATCGCCCCACGGTGTTCGCGGCAGCGCGTACGCCTTCCCGCTCCTGGCCGACGACGTCGCCTTCTTCGCGGCGGCGGTCTGCGCCTCGACCGTCACCACCGCGAAAGACGCGATGAGGCACGCCGCCGTCAGCGCGATCGCGACTGCCAACCATCGTCTGACCATGTCGGATCTCCTTTATTAATTCTCGCGGGGCCCCACCCCCGCTCGCTAGCAGAACTTCTCGTCCCTCGGCCTCGAGCGTAGACTCTCGGCCTCGGGGAACGGTGTGGGCCCCACCCCCGCTCGCTGGCAGAACTTCTCGTCCCTCGGCCTCGAGCGTAGACTCTCGGCCTCGGATGAAAAAGCACGTGTGGCTACTTCTTCTCCGCCGCGCGCTCGCCTCTCAGGATGTTCGGCATGCCATAATTACCTTCATGGCACGCGTACTCGAACGGCGGCTGCGGGCCGCCCGTGAAGCTGCTGCGCGCGGGCGGCATGGCCGCGATACGCGCCTGCGCTTCAGGCGTCATCGGCGGGATTTTTCCATCCGCCGGATCGATGACGAGCCACGGACGGCTGTTCTTCGCGTTGTAGTTCTCGTACCAGTGGATCGGTCCCGCTCCCGTGTCCGCCCCTCCGATCCCGGGAGCCCGTTGCGCCGCCTGTGATGCACGCTCCTTGATCAATTCGGCCAGTTCCGCATCGGCGACATCGTCTATCTTCTTGCCTTCGAATTCGTTCGGGCGCTCGAAGGGGATGCCGCTCTCGTCCTTGTTGGTGAAGTTGCCCTGTAGATCGGGATCGCCCCAGGCAGTCCTGGGCGGCGCGTAGGCTTTCGCCTTCCCCGCAGACCTCGCGGCGGCCTGCGTTTGACCGGCGGCGGGTACGACCATCATCGGCGCGACGGCGATGCTGATCGCCAGCGTTGAAACCAATCGGGTGGTCATCTGGATCAACACAAAGGACACAACGGACACAAAGGGCCGATCCCGACGCCAACGATCTTGACCTTGGTGTCCTTGGTGTCCTTTGTGCTTGATCTTCATTTCGCCTTTCTCTCGTCGGCGCGGGCGGCGCTGAGGATGTTCGCCAGCCCGTAGTTCCCCTCGTGGCAGGCGTACTCGAACGGCGCCTGAGTGGGGTCCTTCGTCAGGTTCATCGCATACGTCCACGGCCTTACCCACGTCGACTGATCGTCGTAGGTCACCGACCACTCCACTTTGTTCGCCGCCATCGGCTTGAAGTGCTCGATGAGCCGAAGCTTCTCGCTCGCGCCCCGATTGGGATCGCGGAAATTGGTCGTCTCGACGACCAGTGTGTTTCCTTCAAAATGTCCGCGCGCGTCGCCCATGTAGGTGGGGATTTTCGAGCTGACGTGAGCGCGTCCGTCGAGCGGGATGATGCGCGTCTCGTGGATCATCTCGTAGCGGATCGCGACGAACCCCTGACCCTGATGGATTTCGTACGAGTTGCCGTAGATGGCCGGCATCATCGACCCCGGCAGCCCGCGCGTAATGCACTGGTCGTAGAGGCTGCGATACTCGTACGAATCGGCGGCGCCATGGCCGGTTCGTGCCGCCGCGCGATCGGCCGCCCGCTGCTGCGATTCGGGCGTCGCCGGCGGAATTCGTCCGTCCGCCGGATCGACCAGGAGCCACGCCCGGCTGTTCTTCGCGTCGTAGTTCTCGAACCAGTGGATCGGGCCCGCACCGGTTTCGGCGCCGCCGGCCAGGGGCGCGCGCGCGCGAGCGGCTTCGTTGCGCTGCCGGACGATCTCAGCGAATTCGGAGTCGTCCACGTCGTCGAGCGACTTGCCTTCGAACTGCGCGGGCCGTTCGATCGGTATGCCGCTCTCGTCCTTGTTCGTGTAGATGCCCTGCAGATCCGGGTCGCCCCACGGCGTTTTCGACGGCGTGAAGGTCTTCGACGTCGCCTTCGCCGCAGGCTTCGGCGCACCGGCCGGCTGCTTCTGTTGAGCCGCCGCGGAGACGGCCATCAACGATGCGATCGACAGGACGATCGCGAGGTCGCGGGTGACACGTCGCGCGATCATTTCTTCTCCTCGGAACGCGCGGCGCTGAGGATGTTGCGCAGCCCGTAATTCCCTTCGTGACACGCGTACTCGAAGGGCGCCTGCGTTGCGTCTTTGGTCAAATTCATGGCAAATGTCCAGGGTCTCGCCCATGTCGCCGCATCGTCGTAGGTCACCGCCCACTCGACCTTGTTAGGCGCGACCGGCTTGAAGTGCTCGATCAGCTTCAGCTTCTCACTCGCGCCGCGGTTGGGATCGCGGAAATTCGTCGTCTCGACGACCAGCGTGTTGCCTTCCCAGTGTCCGACCGCGTCGCCCATGTAGGTGCGGATTTTCGAGCCCACGTGCGCGCGACCATCGAGCGGGATGACACGCGTCTCGTGGATCATCTCGTAGCGAATCGCCACGAATCCGGGCCCCTGATGGATTTGATACGAGTTGCCGTAGATGGCCGGCATCATCGAGCCGGGCAGGCCGCGGGTGATGCACTGGTCGTAGAGGCTGCGATCCTCGTACGAATCGGCCGGGCCGCGCCCGCTTCTTGCCGCCGCACGCTCGGCTGCCCGCTTCTGCGCTTCGGGAGTCGTCGGCGGAATCTTGCCGTCTGCAGGCTCGGTGACGAGCCACGGCCGGCTGTTCTTGGCGTCGTAGTGCTCGTACCAATGGATCGGACCCGCGCCTGTGTCGGCGCCGCCGATGCCGATGGCACGCGTGGGAGCCGACGCGTTGCGCGCCCGAACGGCCTCAGCGAACTCGGAATCGTCGACGACGTCTTCGAGCTTCTTGCCTTCGAACTGGCTCGGCTTCTCGAACGGGATGCCGTTCTCGTCCTTGTTGGTGTAAATGCCCTGCAGGTCCGGGTCGCCCCACGGCGTTTTCACCGGCGTGAAGGCCTTCGCCGGCGCCTTCGCCGCAGGCTTGGGCGCTTGTGCCACGACGGGCACGACCGCCAGCCCCGCAATCGCCGTCACCACTGCCAGCGCGCTCATCAAACCGTATCGCTTAGTCATTGAATGCTCCTTCGTTTCCGACCGTCGACTGACTGACGACCGACGACTGTCGACTGTCGACTGATTCACCGTTCCGGCGGCCCTTCTGCTTCCGCGGCAGGAGCCGCTTGAGCAGGTGCAGCGAAATTGCCTGCCCAGACCGAAGGTGGCGGCGGCTTCAACCCTTTCTTCAAGGCCTCTTCGGTGGCTTTCTCTTCAGAGCGGGCCGCGCTGAGGATGTTCCTTATCGCCAGATTCCCTTCATGACACTCGTACGGCAGCACCTGATACCCGGGCGTCGACGTCAGCGGAAGCAGCATCTTCCACGGGCGCGTGTACGTCTTCGGATCGTCGACGGTGACTTCGTAATTGAGGACGTCCCCCGCCACGCGCGTGAACCGTTCGGTCAGTCGCAGCGCCTCGCTTGTCCCCGTGCCGCCACCGTTGCCGCCAACTCCTGTCGTGTTGCCGAGGAAATTCGTCGTCTCGACGACCAGCGTGCTGCCCTCCCAGTGGCCGCGCGCGTCTCCCAGATACTGGCGGATGTTCTTGCCGACGTGCGGACGGCCGTCGAGCGGAATGATGCGCGTGTCGTGGACCATCTCGTAAGTGATGGTGACGTAACCCGGCGACTGGAAAATCATGTTCCCGTTGCCGTAGATCACCGGCATGATCGAGCCGAGAACGCCGCGCGTGATGCAGCGATCATAAAAGCTGCGATCCAGCCATGACGTCGGCGCCGAACGTCGAACCGCCGCCACGGCGGCGCCTCTCGCCGTCGCCTCCGGCGTCATCGGAGGAATTCTCCCGTCGGCCGGCTCCACGACCAGCGACGTCTGCCGGAACGTGCGCGTGCCGACGTCGTTCCGGAACGCGCCCACACGATTGAGCTCCTGCGTCCTCGTCCTGTTGTTGGCTTCGACGCGCTTGGCGAATTCCTCGTCCGACAGCTCCGCGCGGCCGGCGAACTCGTCCGCCCGCTGCGTCGGAAGTCCGCGCAGATCGTCGGTCGACCAGGTTCCCGACACATCCGGATCGCCCCACGGTGTCTTCGGCGTCGCAAACGGTTTCGCAGCAGTCTTCGCGGCGGGCGCTTTGGCGGCAGGCGCCTGACCTGCGACGGGCGCGACGGCCGCCGCGACCACGACTCCGATCACGCTTGCCAGCGTACCGACGATGGTCGATCGACTGCGCATGTCAGCCCTCCTCTTGCGTGCCGGCCCGAATGGACGGAAAGGTCCGTGTAGATCCTAATGATTCTGGCAAAAGGCGAGCGTGGAATCAACGACTGCTGCGAGGATAAGCCGCGTCGATTCAACGGTTTTTGGCCGAAAACCGCGACTCCCTCCACTCCCTGTCCTGTTCGTCACGGCGATTCGTGCGGTCCCGGTATAATCGGCGCTCTTCTCCCGCATTCATATGACGCTGACCGCTGGCACGAAGCTCGGGCCGTACGAGATTCAGTCCGCCCTTGGGGCCGGCGGCATGGGTGAGGTATACCGCGCGCGCGACACGCGTCTCGATCGCATCGTCGCCGTCAAGGTCCTGGCGCCGCAGCTCGCCGCCGACCCGCAGTTCCGCGAGCGCTTCGACCGCGAAGGACGCGCCATCTCCGCGCTGGATCATCCCAACATCTGCGCGTTGTACGACGTCGGCGAGCAGGCCCCTTCGACAGGCTCAGGGCAGGCGGTTGCGTATCTCGTGATGCAGTACCTGGAAGGCGAGACGCTCGCCGAGCGACTCCAGCGAGGACCGCTGCCGCTGAACGACGCGCTGATGGTCGCGACGCAGGTGGCCGACGCGTTGGACAAAGCGCATCGGGCAGGCTTCACGCATCGCGATCTCAAGCCGGGCAACATCATGCTGACAAAGTCGGGCGCGGCTCGACAGGGCGCGCCGCAGGCCAAGCTGCTCGATTTCGGCTTGGCCAAATCAGGGGCGGGTGGGACAGGTGGGCCTGGTCGGTCGGAAGTGGGGCAAGGCTTCAGCGCGGCACATCTGTCGATGGCACCGACAATGTCATCGCCGCTGACGGCGCAGGGCTCGATCGTCGGCACGTGGCAGTACATGGCGCCCGAACAACTCGAGGGCAAAGAGGCCGACGCGAGGACGGACATCTTCGCGCTGGGCGTCGTGCTGTACGAAACGCTCACCGGCCGGAAGGCGTTCGAAGGCAAGACGCAGGCGAGCCTGATTGCCGCAATCATGCACGTCGATCCGCCGACGATTTCGACGTTTCAACCGTTGACGCCTGCGTGGCTCGATCGGATTGTGAAGAAATGTCTGGAGAAGGATCCGCAGGAGCGCTGGCAATCGGCCAAGGACCTGCTCGACGTGCTGCGATGGAGTGCGGCCGGAGAGCTCGCCGCGGGGACGTCCAGCTCCGGGCGTGCTCGAAGGCGCGGTGCGCTCGTCGCCTGGACGACGGCAGGCGTGGCGTTGGCCGCCGCCGCGGCGCTGGCGCTTCTTCGTGCGTTTGAACCTGCGCCAGCCGCGAGCCTCGTGCGGTTTTCCGTCTCTGCCCCTCCCGACACCGCCTTTCTTTCTCCGGCGACCATCACACCCGTGAATCAGTCAGTTCAGGTTATTTCTCCAGACGGGAAGCATCTCGCGTTTCTCGCTCGGCACGGAGGCGAACCGATTTCGATTTGGGTTCGATCGCTCGAGTCGCTGGCGGCTCGCCGCCTGGCTGGAACGGAAGGCGCCGGCCAGCCGTTCTGGTCGGCCGACAGCGGATCGATCGGCTTCTTTGCCGGAGGCAAGCTGAAGAGGATCGACCTGGCAGGAGGATCGGCACAACTCCTCTGCGACGCTCCCGCCGGAGCGGGGGGCGCTTGGAATCGTGAAGGGACGATTCTTCTTGCGCCGACTGCTAACTCCCCGTTGTATCGTGTGGCCGCCGCTGGAGGCGAGCCGGCGCCGGTCACGTCGTTGGACCTTCCTTCCGGAAAGCTCACCTTTGAGCGCTGGCCGGCATTTCTCCCCGATGGCCGCCACTTTCTCTTCTTCGGTCCGCCGGGTACGGTCTTCGTGGGATCGCTCGACTCGAAAGACGTGAAGCCGCTTGTCAAAGCCGACTCCCAAGCGCTGTACGCGTCCGGTTATCTCCTTTTTCAGCGGCAGGCCACGCTGTTCGCTCAGCCCTTCGATATCAAGCGACTCGAGGTGACCGGGGACGCGGTGCCTGCGGCACAGGAATTGGGTCTTCCCGTAGGCGGCGCCGGAAAGTTTACGGCGTCCAATACCGGTGTGCTCGCGTATCGCGGCGACGATGTCGGCGGCACCGAGCTGCGCTGGTTCGACCGCCATGGCAAGCTGATGGGAACGGTCGGGGACTCTGCTCTCTACATCAATCCGAGTCTGTCGGCGGATGGCGCGCGAGTGATGACTGGACGGCGCCAGCGAAACCAGCCAACGTTCGACCTGTGGCTCTTCGATCTGTCGCGGAACATCCCCTCGCGATTTACGTTCGACGCCGGCACTGAATTTTTGCCCGTCTGGTCGCCGGACGGGAAATACGTCGCCTATACGATGGACCACGGCACGTCGAAGCACGACATCTATCGAAGGCTGGCGAACGGGGCCGGTGAAGACGAGGTAGTGTTCGCTTCAGAAGCCAACAAAAGGCTCACGGATTGGACGTCGGAGGGAAAGTTCCTCGTTTTTGACGAGGCCACGGAGACAGGACTCGACTTGAGCTATGTTCCCGTCTCCGGCGATCGCAAGAGCGTGTCCTATCTGAAGACGAAGTTCAACGAAGGGAACGGACACGTCTCCTCCGACGGCCGATGGATCGCCTATCAATCCGACGAGTCGGGCCGCAGCGAGATCTACGTCCGGCCGTTCCCCGACGCGCAAGGCGGGAAATGGCAGATCTCGGGCGACGGCGGCAGCGATCCGCGCTGGCGGCGGGATGGCACGGAGCTGTTCTACTTCGCCGGCGACGACAAGCTGATGGCCGTCACCGTTCGGCCCGACGCGTCCGGGTTCGCGACCGTGAAGACCGAGCCTCTCTTCCAGGTGGCCAAGACGACGAATCTCACCAACTACGCCGTCACTGCAGACGGTCAGCGCTTCCTGGTGAACGCGATACTGGATACCGGCAACGCGGCGGGCCTCACCGTCGTGTTGAATTGGACGGCCACGCTGAAGAAGTGAGCGGTTCGTGAGGTCGGCGGTGCTCGCCTTCGCTATCCTTCTGCTCGCCGGCTGCGGCGCGGATCGCGGGAACAATCCCTCCGGCGCGCCGCCGATCGCGGAGCCCGAGTGGTTCACCGATCGCGCCAGGGAGACCGGCCTCGACTTCGTGCACTTCAACGGGATGTCGGGCGAGTTCTACATGGCCGAGATCCTGGCGCCTGGCGTCGCGCTGCTCGACTACGACAACGACGGCGACCTCGATGTGTACCTCGTCCAGGGACAGATGCTCGGGGCGGGCAAGACGCTTCGCGACGCGCTGTTTCCGCCGGCGGATTCGAGGCCCCTCAGAGGTCGCCTCTACCGAAACGACCTGGAGGTCCACGCAGACGGCACGCGAACGTTGCGGTTCACCGACGTGACGGAGGCGAGCGGCATCAACGCGTCGGGCTACGGGATGGGCGTCGCCACGGGCGACTTCAACAACGACGGCTGCGTCGATCTCTACCTCACGAACTTCGGTCGCAACCAGATGTTCCGCAACAACTGTAACGGCACGTTCACCGACGTGTCGAAGCAGAGCGGCACCGAAAACCCGGGCTGGAGCGTCTCTGCCGCGTTCGTGGACTACGACCGCGACGGGTGGCTCGACCTCTACGTCGGGAGCTATCTGAGATACAGCACCGGGACCAACACGAAGTGTTTCAGTTCGTCGGGCGCGCTCGACTACTGCACGCCGAAAAGCTACCAGCCGCTTCCGGGCCGCTTGTATCACAACCAGCGCGACGGCACGTTCGTCGACGTCAGCGCCAAAGCCGGCGTGGCGCGCGAGTTCGGGCCCGCGCTCGGCGTCACGACCGCGGACTTCAACGGCGATGGCTGGATCGACATCTACGTCGCCAACGACGGCAAGGAGAACCAGTTGTGGCTGAACCAGCAGAACGGCACGTTCACGAACACGGCGCTGCTGTCGGGTGCGGCGTTGACCGCCGAGGGCAAAGCGGAGGCGAGCATGGGCGTCGACGCCGGCGACTTCGACAACGACGGCGACGAAGACCTGTTCATCACGGAGCAGACGGGTGAAGGCGGCAACCTCTTCGTCAACGACGGGACCGGGATGTTCGAAGACCAGAGCCTGCGCTCCGGCCTTGGCTCCGGCACGCTGTCGTTCACGGGCTTCGGCACGGCCTGGTTCGACTTCGACAACGACGGACGGCTCGATCTTCTGACGGTCAACGGCGCCGTGCAGACGATCCGGGCGCTGGCGCAGGCGCACGATCGATTCCCGCTGCACCAGCGGAAACAGCTGTTCCACAATCTCGGCAACGGCCGGTTCGAGGACGCCACCGCGCGGGCGGGCGCGGTGTTCCAGCTCTCGGAGGTCGGTCGCGGAGCGGCGTTCGGCGATATCGACAACGACGGGGACGAGGATGTGCTGGTCGGGAACAACAACGGTCCAACGCGGCTTCTCATCAACAACGTCGGCAGCCGCGCGCACTGGCTCGGGCTGCGGGTGATTGGAGGCCCCGGGTCAGGGCGTGACATGCTCGGCACGCGAGTGGAGATCAGTCGAAAGGGCAGGCCCACACTCTGGCGCCGCGCGCACGCGGATGGCAGCTACGCATCGGCCAGCGATCCCAGGATCCTCGTCGGACTCGGCGATTCGACCGAGGCGCCGCAGGTGCGCGTGCACTGGCCGGACGGGCGGGTCGAGGATTGGAATCACGTGCCCATCGATCGATACACGACGCTGAAGGAAGGATCCGGAAATGCACGATGAACAATGCGAAATGCAAAGGGCATTCGGCATTGTGCCTTGTGCATTCCGCATTGTGCCTTGTGCATTTCTCATCGAGCTCCCCGTCCTGGCCGTCGTTCTTGCGATCGCCAGCGGATGCATTTCGACTCGTGAGACCACGACGGTCTCAACGGATCGCCGGGCGCTGCAGCCCGTCGCGTTGCCCGACATGACGGGCGCGGCCGAGTCCGTTCAGACCGAGCTGCGCAACCGATACGCGTCGCTGAAGCCAAGAGTCGAGAACCCGGGAACGCCGAGCAGCGAGCTGGCCGACGCCTACGGTCGGCTGGGAAAGATGCTCATCGTCGCGGAATATCTCGACGCCGCGGAATCGTGCTTCGCGAATGCACAGGCCCTCGTGCCTGGCGATATGCGCTGGCCCTACTACCTCGGCCACGTGTACCGGTTCAAGAACGACCCCGCGAAAGCCGCAGCATCGTTCAAGCAGACGCTCACGCTGCAATCCGACCACGTGCCGACGCTGGTGTGGCTCGCCGAGATGCACGTCGCACTCAGCCAGCCGGAAGAGGCCGAGCCGCTCTTCACAAGGGCCCTGTCGCTCCAGCCCCGCGCCGCCGCGGCGTTGTACGGGTTGGGCCGCGTGGCGCTGGCGAAGCGGGAGTACGCTCGGGCCGTCACGCAGCTGGAGGCCGCGCTCGCGCTCGCCCCACAGGCGTCGCGCATCCACTATCCGCTGGCGATGGCCTACCGCGGAACAGGCGATCGCCGAAACGCCGACACGCACCTCCGCGCGCGTGGAGACGTCGAGATTCCTTTCGCCGATCCGTTGCTGGACGAACTCGGTGGACTGTTGCAGAACGCGGCCGCTTACGAAGTTCGCGGATCCGAGGCGCTCGGCAAGCGCCAGTGGCCCGAGGCGATCACGAATCTCCGCAGGGCCATCGAGCTCGCGCCGAACGACGCGGGCACGCGGCTCAATCTCGGAACTGCGCTGTTCCTCGCCGGCGACGCCGGCGGCGCCCTGGAACAGTTCGAAGCGGCCGTCCGGCTCTCGCCGGAATTCCCGAAGGCCCATTACAGCATCGGCGTGCTGATGGAGGCGGGCGGCCTGGACAAAGAGGCCATCGAGCAGTTTTCCGCTGCGGTAAAGTACGACCCGAGCTACGTGGAGGCGCGATTCCAGCTCGCCGACGCGCTCAGACGGAACGGGCGCCTCGAGGAATCACTGCCCCACTACGCCGAGGTGATGAAGACGAGTCCAGCCGTTTCGCAGGCCCGCTTCGGCTACGCCATGGCGCTCGTCCGCCTGCGGCGTTATCAGGAGGCCCGCGACCGGCTGACCGACGGGATGAAGACCTATCCCGACCAGCCAGGCTTCGCTCACGCGCTGGCGCGGCTGCGGGCCGCCGCACCCGACGATCGCGTCCGCGATGGGCGGACCGCACTGGCGCTCGTCGAGCCCCTGCTCAAACAGCAGAAGACGATCGGGCTGGCTGAGACGATGGCGATGGCATTAGCCGAGTTGGGCCGATTCGACGAGGCCGCGGCGTGGCAGCGCGAAGCGATTGCAGGCGCCACCCAGGCGGAGCGCGACGCGCTGGCGCGACTGTCCGAGAACCTGAGACTGTACGAAAGCCGCAAACCGTGCCGCACACCCTGGAGAGAAGACGACCCGGTCTTCCATCCGAGACCCGCGCGGTGACGTCGAAGCCGGGTGGGCCAGGTGGGTCGGGTGGGTCAGGTGGGTCAGGTGGGCCAGGTGGGTCGGGTGGGTCAGGTCAGTCGGGTGGGTCAGGTGGGTCGGGTGGGAGCCAACTCGGATGATTTCGCGCAGAACGTTTCTCCAAACGGCCGGACACGCCGGGCTGCTCGGCGCGCGCGTCCCCTGGATGGCCTCGAGGCTCTGGTCTGCCGCGCCGGAGGCGTCACCGCTCTTCGTTGAAGTCCCTTCGTCTGTGAGCGGCATCACTTGGGTACACGAGAACGCCCGGTCGCCAGCCCGGTTCCTCCCGGAATCGCTCGGCCCTGGCTGCGCTTTCCTCGATTTCGACAGCGACGGGTGGATGGACATCTACCTGGTCAACAGCGGTCCTTGTGACTTTTTTCAGCCCGCCAAGCCGCTCAAGAACGCGCTGCTCCGGAACAACCGCGATGGCACCTTTACCGATGTGACGGACAGGGCCGGCGTGCCGGGCGGGACGTTCGGTATGGGCGTGGCGGTCGGCGACTACAACAACGATGGCTGGCCGGACATGTTCGTCACCGCCTACGGGCGCTGCATTCTCTATCGCAACAACGGCGATGGGACGTTCACCGACGTGACCGCAAAAGCGGGCGTAGCCGCGCCCGGGTGGACGACGAGCGCGGTCTGGTTCGATTACGACAACGACGGTTTGCTGGATCTCTTCGTCTGCAGCTTCGTTCAATATGGGTTGGACAAGGGTCTGGTGTGCGCCGACAAGAAAGACGGCCGCCTCTACTACCACTATTGCATTCCGCATCTCTTCAAGCCGACGCCGAGCCTCCTGTTTCACAACAACGGCGACGGGACCTTTACTCCGGCCGGGCGGGGCACGGAGATCGAGCGAGCGCTGGGCAAGGCCCTCGGCGTTGTCGCCACCGACATCAACAACGACGGGCTCATCGATCTGTTCGTCGCGAACGACACCGCGCCAAATTTCCTGTTCGCGAACCGGGGCCGGAACCGATGGCGTGAGATCGGACTGACCTCCGGCGTCGCGTACGGCACATCCGGGCAACCTCGATCGGGCATGGGCGTCGATGCGGCGGATCTGGACGGCGACGGCTGGCAGGATCTGCTCGTGGCGAACATCGACCACGAGATGTTCTCCCTCTACAAGAACGAGAAAGGCAGCGTCTTCACTGACGTCGCGAGGGAGCACGGCCTGGCCGAGGCGACACGGCTGCTCAGCGGCTGGGGTCTGAAGTTCTTCGATTTCGACAACGACGGCCACGTCGATCTGCTTCTCGCCAACGGCCATCCGGATGACACCATCGCGCTGCGCGCACCGGAAGTGAAGTACCAGGAACCGCTCCTCCTCTTCCGGCACGACGGCCGCCGCTTGCAGAACGTCAGTCGGCAGGCCGGGCCGGTGTTTTCAAAGACGTTCGCGGCGCGCGGCCTGGCTGTCGGCGATTTCAACAACGATGGCCGGGTGGACGTGCTCATCGGCTGCAACGGCGAGGCGCCCGTGCTGTTGCGCAACAACGCGGACGCCGGCAACCATTGGGTCGGCCTGAAACTGCAGGGCGTCACCTGCAATCGCGACGCGGCGGGCGCGCGCATCACGTGGTCGGCCGGCGGCGTGCAGAGATCGAGAGTCAAAACCACCGGCGGAAGCTATCTGTCGTCGCACGATCCACGCGAGGTGCTCGGCCTCGGTCGAGCGACGACGATCGATTGGCTGGACATCAAGTGGCCGCTGCCCAGCGGAAAGACCGAGCGAGTCACCGGCGTGCCGGTCGATCGGTATGTCACGATCGTGGAAGGCAAAGGAGTGGTGGGTTGAGCGATCCTACCCAACCCACCCGACCTGCCTGCCTTGCGATCAGAAGTCGATCTGCGCGCCGATCTTGAAGAACCGCGCCTGAAGAATCAGGTTCGGCACCTGCCAGATGGCCTGGCCGCCCGGGACCAACGTGTAATTGTTGTCTTGCCCGGTAATCGTGTCCGCGTTGAACGCGTTGTAGATATCAAAGCTGATCATCGTGCGTGTGCGGCCGGACTTGAGAATCTTCTTGATGCTCAGATCGACCTGATGCAACCGCTCGCCATACTGCGTTCCCGGCTCCACGATGTGGAAGGCCGGAAAGATTCCCTGCAGGCCGCTGGGGAACGGGAATCCGAACAGCGTATGGGTGAGGGGCAGCACGCCGCTCAGATTGGCGGTCGCCGTGATCGGTACGCCGGGCAGGTCCTGGTAGGTTCCGCTCACCTGAACGTCCACTTTGGGGATGGTGTACGCGGCAAGCCCTTTGACCTGTGTAATGAACACGCCGTCCTGTTTGCAGAAGGACGCCGGGACGTTGTTCAGAAAGAACCCTCCGTTGAAGAAGTTGAACGTGTCGAGGGCCGTTTCGGGCAGCGCCTGGACGATGTCACAGTTGTCGCGGCTCGTGCGCCCGGTGCTGACGCCGCCCTGGGCGATGAAGCCGTTCTGAAGCCGGGCGTTGAGGGTGACGTCGAATCCGTTCCAGTGCTCGATCTGCCTGCCGACGTCGTCCGACAGCTTGACGACATTCGCGGCCGGCGCGAAGCCACCGAAACCCGTCGTCGGCTTGACGACCAGCATGTCGGTCACGGTGTAGCCGCCGCCGTTGGGCAGCCGCGGATCCGAGGGCGTTGTGTAGCTGAAGTGACTGAAATCGGACGGCGAGAGCGACAGGCTGTCCACCACGTGGAAGTTTCCGTACCACTTCCGGAAGAAGCCGACGTCCATCGACACGCGCGGTACCAGTTCGTGCTGCACGCCCGCGGAGAACTCCCAGTTGTATTCACGCTTCCCCCACCCGGTCGCCAGGTTCGGGTCGTACTTGAGCGCGTCGAGAAGGGTTTGCACGCTGTTCGAGCCGAACGAGAGATCGCTTAGCGCCCCACATTCGCCGTTCGCGCCCGGCGTGCGGGTGGACAGATCACAGTCCGGCACGTAGTTGCCGTTGCGCGGATCACCTGGCGCGTACGTGAAGTCATTCCAGGTGCGCGTGGCGTTACCGAAGCCGACAGCCGCGGAGACGGGGTTGGGCTCGGGGATGTTGCCGAACGACGTGCCAAACCCCCTCAAGTATTTGTTGAGCGTGATCTTGATGGCCGTCTTCCCGTCGCCACGCAGGTCGTACGCGAAGTTCAGCTTCGGCGTGATGTCGTTCCAATTGAGGAACGGCGTCTCGGGGAAGGTGATGTTCCGGTCGGGTGTCATCGCCGTCGGTCCGAGCGTCTGGACGGGGAAGCTGTTCCTGACGTGGTCGAACCTCAGGCCGGCGCTCAACGTCATCCGCCCACGGGTCCACTTGTCCTGCGCGAACAGTCCGAGATCGCGGTTCACGGCGATGGTCTGTGAGTAGGGCACCGCTCGCACCGTCACCGAGAACGGCGTCGGTGCGGCACCGACCGGCGTCAGGAACGTATAACTGTAGGGGACGCGGCTATAGCTGTCCTGCTGGGAATCGCCCCACGCATCGTTGAAGCCGAACTTGAGCGCGTGGGCGCCGGTGATGTACGAGGCCGTAAACCGCCAGTGGAACGTGGTGTTGAAGTTGTTGCTGTACTGCGCGGCCGACCGGTAGGTCATGCCGGGCCTGAACGCTCCCGGTCCGTTGTCCACCACCGAAATCATTCTCGGGTCGACCTCGTTTCCCGCGCTCCTCAGGTCGTAGGCGCCCCACCGCTCGATACGGTGCATCGCGCTCGCCTCGAGCAGGAGCTTGCTGGAGATCGGGGAACTCCAATCCACCGCGATCGGACGCTGCAACGGGAACCGCTGATCGTTGCCCGCTTCAGGCGCGGTGAGGCTGCTGCTGCCGAAGGGACAGAAGCAGTTGCTCTGAATGTTGTACAGGAAGCCGATCTTGTGCTTCTGGGCCGCCTGCCACGAGATGCGCGCGTTGTAGTCCTCCCACTTGCGATGGAGCTCCGCCGGCTTGGAGGTATCCGGCACGTAGGTCCAGGCGTTCAGGTTGTTCGCGTTCTTGTTGTAGAACTGGCCGGGCACGAGCGTGTTGGCACCCTGGCTGCGGCCCGACAGGTAGAACCACAATCGATCTTTCACGAGCGGACCGCCGAATCCCGGATTGAAGTCCCAGTTCTTGGTGATGTTGCCAGGCGTCGTCAGGCCGCGCGCCTTCAGCCGGTCGGTGAAGTTGTCGCCCTGCATCGAGCTGTTCGCGAAGTTACCCTGGACGGTGCCGGAGAACCTGTTTCCTCCATCTTTGGCGATGAAGTTGATCCGTACGCCACCCGTCGACAGGCTCGCGTCCACGGCGGAGGTATCGAACAGCATCTCGCTGACGCCGGCCAGATTGGGGATCGTGCCGCCGCCCCATCCGCCGCCGATCATCGTGCTGAGCGAGATGCCGTTCATCGTGAATCGCTGGTCCTCAGTGTGCCCGCCGTGGATGGCCAGGGCCAGCGTGTTCGGGCCGAGTGCGCCGCCGACGTCCTGATTCGCGAGGCCGCCGGTCGCCAGGACGATCCCGGGAATGAGAACGCCCAGGTTGAACATGTTGCGCCCGGTGGGCAGCGCGTCGATCACCGTGTGATTGACGACGGTTTGGCGGGTCGCGTTCTGGACGTCCACGATCGGGGTGGCTCCGGTCACGGTGACCGTCTCCGACACCGATCCGACCTTGAGCTCTCCGTTGAGGGTCGTCGTGAACGATCCCGTCACCTCGACTGCTTCACGCTTGAGCGTGCTGAACCCGGTGAGTGTGAATGTCACGGTGTACACTCCGGGCAGCAGCTCGGTAATCCGGTACACGCCGCCGCCGTCGGTTACGCCCGTCCGAACCTTCTCAATCAGCACCGGGCTCGACGCTTCGACCGTGACGCCCGGCAGGACCGCGCCCGACGAGTCCTTCACGACACCGGTAATCGAAGCACCGCTCTGAGCGAAGGCTGGCGCGGAAGCCGTCACCAGCATCACGAGCGCGAACACGACCGGCTTCATTCCCCGCATGATCCCTCCTTGACTGCAATCACGAGTCGTTGTGGGTGTGGGTCGGCGCTCACTTTGCGCGTTTCGCAACCAGCGTCTCGGTCGCGATATCCGCGACCTTTCGGGTGAAGTCGATTTGATCGGCGGAGACGATCTTGCCGGTGTACGAGATGTCGAGCAGCATGCCCATGAAGTCCAGCGGCTCCACAAACGTGACGGTATCTCCGTCGACCTTGCCGTTCTTGATCGCAGTCGTGCCGATCTCTGAGGCCGCTGTCCCATTCAACTCGGAGCCCTTGACCTGGAAGGTATAGGTGTACTTCTGCTCGCCGATTTGGGTATTGAAGGCAGCGGTCCATTTGCCGGTGATGTCGACCGCAGCGAAAACATACACAGCGGAGAGCGCCGCGAAAGCCGTCAGCACCATCACCTGACTGCGTGAAGTCATCTGTCCGTCCTTTCCCGATCATGCGAATACCGACGTGGCTCGCGAGGCACACACGTACGCAGCAGCCGCGCATACGCTGCGCCTCTCGACGACCGCTGTCCAATACATCTTTGGGAAAACAGGTATACGGATCTGGTATGGAATCGCCCACCGTGGATTTCCGGCACCTCCGTGCATTCATCGCCGTCGCAGCAGAAGCCAGCGTGACGAGAGCCGCCGAGCGTCTTCACATCTCCCAGCCGCCCTTGAGCCGTCACATCCGACAACTGGAGGAGCTCGGCGTCACGCTGTTCGTCCGCCATCGCCAGGGCGTGACGATCACCGACGCGGGCCGCCAGTTGCTGGACAGGGCGCGGATGCGCGACGCGACCGCGTCGGATTTCATCGAGACCGCGGGCCAGTCCAAGCGCGATCACATCAACACTTCGTTCGAATCGTAAGCCGCGTCGAGTCAACGGTTTTTGGGCCGAAAACCGACACTGGAGGATCGCTCGGTCCGGTTCCCTGCGGCCGCTTGATCAGCGAATTCCGCTGGATCCGCGGATTGCGGCCCTGGCTCGTCGCACCGGCCGCCAGATGTGTCAAGGACGCGGGGACGCAGGCTGAGCGGCTGCCGACTCGTCGTCGGTCCACGGCGTGCGGCAGGGCTGGTGGCGTTCGTACAGCCGAAGGTTCCCCTCCATGCGCCGCAACGCGTCGTTCAACCCGGCTCGTGTGGCGGCTGCCATCACGCCGCGCTGAATCGCGGCGGCCTGTTGGTAGTCCCCCAACTCCGCCAGCGTCATCGCCATCGTCTCGCCGAGGTCGGTGCTCTTGTGCGACTTGAACAACTCCTGAACGATGGCCAATGCACGCCGGCCGTCGCGGACGCGATCGTCGGGCGCGGCGGCCAGCACGCGCGCCAGCGCGAGCGCCAGTTCGGGTTGATCGGGATAGCGTGTCGTCCCGTCGGTCAGCCAGTCGAGCGCGGCGCGGTAGCGACGGAGGCGGACGAGCGCCATGGCATATCCCAACCTCGCCGACGGGACGCGGGGGTTGAGCGCGAGCGTCTCCTCGTACTGATGAAGCGATTCGGCCGCACGTCCACTCTGTCGCAGCGCGTCCGCCAGGCCGACGTGCGCCTCGACGTAATTGGGCTGGTACTTCACCGCGGCCGAGAAATGCTCGACCGCCTCGCGACTTCGACGGGTCGACGCCATGAGCACGGCCAGACTGTAGTGCGCCTTTGCGGTCGATTCGTCCACGCCACCAGGCGGCGCCATCCGCACGACGGTCTCGAATTGCTCCTGGGCGGTGTGAACGTCCCCCTTCATGAAGAGCGCCGTGCCGAGCTTATGGTGCAGCGATCGCCCCAGTTGCGTGTTGTCTGGCGTCAACGCGATTCCCTTGCGGAAATAGGCCGCCGCGGTGGTCCAGTCTTTGGCCTCGAGCGCGCGAACGCCGCGCAGTTCATAGGACAACCCGCTTTCCAGCACGAGATCGAGCTCTTGCCGCAACGGATCGGGCAGCAGGATGTCGCGGTTGCGCCACTGTCGCAGGTGAGGCGCGGCTTTATCCAACTGTCCGAGTCCGCGGTAGGCGATCGCGAGCGGCGAGTGCAGGCTCTCGGCCTCGGGATCGACCGCCAGTGCGTCTTCGAGGTTCTTCACGGCGCCCGCGAAATCCCGCCGTGCCAGGGCCGCGCGTCCCAGACCGGCCATCACGGCAACGGCCCGCGGCGATTCCGTCAGCGCTTTGGCGAACTGACGCTCGGCGTCCTCGGGCCGGCCCTTGTCGAGGTACAGACGCCCCAGCCAGACCAACGTGGGGAGGTCGTCCGGCCGCAACTCGAGGACCCGATGGAACGAAGCCTCGGCCTTGTCAGTGTCACCCTTGCTCGTGTACAGGTGGCCAAGGTAGTAGGGCCAGCGTCCTTCGCTCGGCACGAGGGTCTGCGCGTTGCGGTAACACGGCTCGGCCGCGTCGTAGTATTCGGCGGCCTGAAGGACCATCCCCATTCTGCCGAAGGCCGTACCGAGATCGTCGGCCTGGGCGCCGCGCGTCCCGACCTTCTGCGTCAGCGCGGTGAACAGGTCCCGCACCTGTGATTGCACCGCCGGATCCGCGCGGGACAGATCCGGCAGCGAGACAGGCAGGAGCGCCGGCCGCGACGCACACGCGATGGACCCTGACAGCACGCCCGTCGCACCCGCCAACGGCAGCCACGACAACACGAACACACGAAGCAGATGTTTCCTTGAATTCACTTTGTGCCGCCCGGCGTCACACCGGTCGCTTCCTTCAGAGCCGGCGGATGAGAACCTGGCACGTCGGGCGGGACTCAGTCACTTGTCCGTGTTCTCCTCTGTGTCCAGATGACGTCCATAGTCCATCCGATCGTGCAGCACGCGAACAACAAGAATTCGTGAGCGGTCTGCCTCGAAGAAGACGCAGTGACGGCCACTGGTAGCCATGTGTAGCCCGGGCCGGAGGTCATCGCGTTCGCGGCTCACGACGGTGCCGGCGACCAGTCCCTTCATGGTGTCGCGCAGCGCCGCGATGTACTGCACCGTGCGCTCCAGGCCCCACGTTCTCTGTGAGTAGCGCCGTATCGACTTCAGATCCGATCGAGCGATCTCGGCGAATTCGAGACGCCTCACAGGTCGGCAAAGAAGGCGTCGATCTGGTCGTCGCTCTCGAGTCTGATCACCCTGCCTGCACCGACGTCGTCGTAGCCGCGCTCGATGGCATCCTGCAACCGCGCGCGCTTGATCTGGGCCACTTCGTCACGTGCTTGCATGAGGCGGAGAGCATCCGCAACCACCTCGTCCTCCGTACTGTAATGGCCTTCGTCGACTTTCCGACGGACCAGTGCCTCAAGGCTCTTGGGGATGGTGATATCCATGTGCGACTCTCCTCGGGCGAGGATAGCATGAGCGTGCTCGAAGGTGCCCCTCGATAAGGCGCAACGCGTCTTTCAACCCGGCTCGTGTGGCGGCGGCCATCACGCCGCGCCGAATCGCGGCGGCTTGCTGGTAGTCCCACAACTCCGCGAGCGTCATCGCCATCGTCGGGCGCGGCGGCCAGCACCCGCGCCAGCGCGACCGCCAGACACATCCCACCTCGCCGACGACGCGCGGGGGTTGAGTCTCCGCGTACTGATGAAGCGATTCGGCAGGGATGTCGCCTTGCATGAAGAGCGCCGTGCCGAGCTTGTGGCGAAGCGATCGGCCCAACCGTCACCGCATCAGCCGCGGCGCAACCGCCATTAACGCGCGCGCCCACGGCTGCATGCGGACGTCAGTTCAGTTATGCGGTTTTCAACCCCCGGGTGACGCGGCCGTGATGCATCCCGCGCGCCGACTTTGAGAGAATGGCGGTTCCTACACACACCAGCCTGGTCCGCCTTGTCGGGAAAGAGGTTGTGGCTCCTTTTCGGATCGACCGACTACTTCGGTCGATCAACTGGGTTCTTGGTACGAACGGCGCTATTGAATGGTCCGCAATTCGAGTGAATCAAATATTTTCGTAATGTTTGGTCCGGAAGCCGGAATCGCGACGACCGTGACGGTTACGCCGGCGCCCGGCGCGAAGGCGCTCAATGGGTAGACGACTTCTCCACTGTGAATCACTTCTTTGGCGCCGATGCGTGTCACCATCTGGCGCGGCACCAGCGTCGTTCGTAGCGGCTGCACGGCCTTTCCATTTCGGTGCACGACTACTTTTTCGATGTCTGGGGCGCTGATCTGGCTCGGGCTGACGATGATGCGAATCTGCGGCGACCCGAGGGGGGCGGGCTCAACGGCTCAAATTTGCGCACACGCTCTCGCGCTTCGCTGTAAAACATCGCGAGTGGTCCTAGAACCATGATCGTGAGGCCGTCTGGAGCGTCCATGAACTGCGGTCCTCGATAGTCGGGAGCGATCTTCGCTACGGAATCCAAGAACGCACGCTCGAAAGAATCCGCATCATTGCTAGCCAGCTTCGCCGCAACCCGAATCATTGCAACGGCCTGAGCAGCTGTGACTCGAATCAGTGGTTCCGCCTCCTTACGTCTCCTCTCCGCTGCGCGCGCTTCGTCGGCGAGGTGTGATTCTGCTTCCGCAGCCTCAGTGGCGACGCGAAATGCGTCTGCGGCGGCAGCGTCAAAGCTTACGCGGGCTGCGCGTGCCCGTTCGTAGTCAGCGATCCTGCTCCTGATTGCTGCTCCATAGCTGACATCGAATGATCCGATCGGTGGATCATCATTGGGTTTACACGCGGTACAAGGCTTGGCACCAGCCAGTATCGCCTCACGAAGCGTCATGAATTGTGGCATCACACCAGCGAGTCTCGGGCACGATGCGAGGTGGTAGTCGCCCTCAAAGACCGGCACGGTCGGACCCGGCGGAAACGCCACAGCCGGTGGAGAGAGGGTCGGTATTTGCCCCAGAACGGCGGCTGAAAGGATAAACACGCCCGCCACGGACGCCAGTACTTTTTGATTCAGAATCATTTCGTCCTCGATTAATCCCAGCCGGCGCAAATGCTGCCAATCGTTCACCAAAGCCGGATTACGTCGTTGGACGCGACGACGTTGCGCTGGCATACCGACGACTACCAGCTCTCCATCGGGTCAGTTAGACCCGCCGATGGCCTGGCCGACATGTTCGCGTCGCGCCTAAAAGAATACGCGCGCGCTTTCGAAACGGGGTGTGCTGATTCGCACACATCTTTTTACAGATAAGGTTGCGGCCTCCCAATACTCGCGGTTATCTCTGCGACTTCATTTCATACCCGCGGAGATCGGTACAACGGTTGTGTTGTGCTTTCTGCCTCCTCCGCATGTTGGTGTTGCGTTGCAATGCGTCTGTCTGCCGAACGCCCCAAATGAGCCGCGCGCCGCGGCCTCACGATCACACAGACCAACGGGCGGCGTCGGCTCCATTTGGATCGCGCTGACCCTACTCTGGGATCATGTCCAGATCCCGCACGGCGTGCCACGTACCAGCCGCGTCCTGTATGACCAGCCGAATGGCGATGCCATCAGGCGCTGCTTTGTAAAACGGGCTGTTGCGCAGCGACTGCGGAATTTGCTCTTCCCCGGCCTGACGCCGTTTCACGAGGATCGGGTCATCCTGGAACTCCAACTCAAAGATGCGGGGCTTGTATCCTGGTGCAACCACAACGTAGTGGACATGAGCTGCATTGTTGTTGTAGCTACCTGGTCGGATGGTGTCGTACTGATATCGCCCCTCGACGTCTGTACGCAATGCGCCGTGTAGCCTGGGGTCCAGCTCTGCACCCGGGTCACTACGGCCTGGCGCATAGAACCCCTTCGCGTCGGTGTGAAACACGTACACGGATGCGGCGACAATGGGCTTCGTCCCATAAATCACCCGCCCAGTGACGACTAGCCGTTCGCCCTGCTCGTCCGGCCCTGCGATGACGATGCTCGACGGTGCATCAGGAGCCGCGAGGTACTTCGGCGCTAGATACTCGGAGGGGACTAGCGGCACCAACTGCGCATTAACGCCGGCCACCAGAAGAGTGGACGCGAGAAAGGGTGAGATACGCATCTGATTTGCTCCCGGCGCGAGGGCCTCGCTAGCCGTCACCACATCCAGAAATTCGATCGCTCCTGTTCGTTTCCTAGCTGTCAGGAGTTAATTCTTGTCGGCCCAACATTGTATGAGCGGCCGGCGCCAATTTCCGTTACCGGCTGCGAATTGCGTCCGCTTGCCGTCACCCAGACTACCCCGCGCGGGTGATTCTGCTCGCGTTTTGGTCTTCGGTCAACTGCCATCGGCAGAGTGCTTTGCTGGATTCCGCGGAAGCGCCAACCGCGGCTTGGCTCCGTCGGCATATCCGCGGGATTCCCGTACTAAGTGGAGGGCGCCAATCCACGGGTTTGACGCAACGGCGGTTGCTCATTTTGCATTTTGCATTTCTCATTGTGCATTTCGAGAGCCCTCCGTCAGCGTCGTATACCGATCGATCGCCACGCCGGCGAGCTCGTTCGTGTGACCGCCCGGCCAGGTGACGCGGACGCGCGGTGCGGCCGTCGATGGGCCGAGGCCCACGAGCACGCGCGGATCGTTGGCCGAGGCGTAGCTCCCATCGGCCCGCGCCCGGCGGTGGAGTGTCGGCTGTCCGGCGCGGACGATCTCGACCCGCGCGCCCAGGGCGTCGCGCCCTTGCGCGCCCACGAGCCGGAGCCCGATCCAGTGGCTCCGGTTGCCCACGTTGTTTACGAGCAGGCGAAGCGGACCGGCCGCGTTGGCGACGATGACGTCGGTGTCCCCATCGTTGTCGATGTCCCCAAACGCCGCGCCACGACCGACCTCGGCCAGCGTGAACGCCTGGCCGGCGCGGCTGGACACGTCCTCGAACGTTTGGTTGCGCCGGTTGCGATACAACTGGTTTGTCATGCGCAAGGGGAAGGGATCCTTCGCGCGCGCCAGCGCCTCGATGGTGGCGACTCCGCCGTTGGCGACAAACAGATCGAGCCAGCCGTCGTTATCGAAGTCGAACCAGGCGGTGCCGAATCCGGTCTTCGCCAGGCTGGGTCGCCCAAGCCCCGAAGCCGATTTGCGCTCCTCGAAGTTTCCGGTGCCGTCGTTGACGTAGAGCGTGTTCATCTGGCTCAGCCAGTTGGTGACGAAGATGTCCTCGTCGCCGTCGTTGTCGAAATCACCGGCGTCGACGCCCATGCCGGATTCGGCATTGCCCGCGGCGTTGACCGCCACACCTGCCAGTTGCGCCGTCTCCTTGAAGGTGCCGTTCCGCTGATTGATCCACAGCAGGTTGGGCACACCGTCATTGGCGACGTAGATGTCGATCCATCCGTCACCGTTGAAGTCGGCGGTTGTGACACCAAGCGCCGGTCCGTAGGCGCCACCCACGAGCGCCTTGCCGGTGACGTCCTCGAAGGTTCCGTTCCCGCGGTTGTGATACAGCCGGCTCGGCTGGGCCCGATAGCTGTTCGGGGGACAGTAGTCGCGCTGGCCGGTCACGCTCAGACAGTGCACCTCAGATTCCACGCCGTAGTGCAGATAGTTTCCGACAAACAGGTCGAGCCACCCGTCGCGGTCGTAGTCGACGAATGCCGCCGAGACGCCCCATCCGCCGCGGTTCCCAGCGCCGCTCTGCTTGGTGACGTCGGTGAACGTGCCGTCGCCGTTGTTGCGAAGCATAACGCTCCCGTTGAGGCCGGTGCGATAGATGTCGACCCACCCGTCGTTGTTGAAATCGCCTGTCGCGACCCCCATGCCGTACGACTGGACGCTGATGCCGCTCTGCTCGGTCACGTCCGTGAACCGTAACGTGCGCGTGCCGTCCGCGTTCACGACCAGATCGTTTCGAAACAACCGGTCCTTGAGCACACCCCGCGGCGGGAACACGGCTTTCGAGAGGGGCTTGTCTCCAAGCATCTGCCCTTGAACCACGTAGACGTCGAGGTCGCCGTCGTTGTCGTAGTCGAAGAGGGCGACGCCCGGCGCCATAATCTCCGGATAGTAGAACTCGCCCGACATCCCGTTGAAATGTACGAAGTCGAGGCCCGAGGCGGCGGCGCGCTCCGTGAACCACTCCGGTCCAGCCTCAGGCGGATGGCCCGCCGAAGCGGACTCCGTGCGATTCCGGCCACAGCCGGCGAGCACCATCAGGATGAGAAGGAGGGGCGACGAGCGAATACGACTGGTCACGGTCCCCGCGGAATTGTACCGCGCCCGGGGAAGGCGCAGGGACTGACGGGCCGGGAGCCAGGGGCTCACGCCCCCACGCCGCCCCCGGCCCTTGTCGGTGCGCTAGAAGTCGATGGTCACGTTGAGCCGCGCGAGCCGCGGGTTCAGGATGGCGGTCGGCGTCAGATAGCCGGAACCATCGCCGTAGTTGGTCTGAAACGCCGTCCCAGTATTCGAGTTGAAGATGTTCAACAGGTCGACCGCGAGCTCTGATTTGAAGCGGCCGAACCGCAGGATTTTTCCAAAGCGCGCGTCGAGCTGATTGATCCGATCGCCGAAATACACACCCGGCTGAAGCAGGTTCACGTTTGCGGCCTGGCCATTCAGCGTGGTGGCGTAGACGGCCGACAGCCCCGTGCTGTTGCCCTCAGGCGTCGCCCCGAACCCGAAGCTGGAATTGGGCTGCGATCGGAAGATGCCGCTGACGAGCACATCAACCTTGGGGACCGTGTACGTCGCGAGTCCCCTGAACTGCGTCTGCCACGACTCCTCCTTGTGACAGGAGTCGATCGGTTGGAACGTGTTCGAGGTGAACGGCGACGGGTTCGTGAGCGCCCCGTTCAGCATCTCCGGGACCTTGGCGACCACCTGGCAGTTATCCGTGATGCTCCGCCCCGTGCTCGTGCCGGCCTGGACCACGAGCCCGTTCATCAGTCGCGCGTTGACGGTGATGTCCACGCCGTGCCAGTAGTTCGTCCAGTCGCCATAGTCGCTCGCGAACGTGTACTTGTTCTGGATGTTGGTCGTGGTCACGCCCGGCTTCGGAATGTAGTACGAGAGCGGAGAACCGCCCCCATTCGGCAGTTTCGAATTGAGCGGCGCCGTCAGCGTGACCGTCTGGAAATCGCTCGCGGCGAGGTTGATGTTGTCGTTCACGAAGAAGTTCTTGAACCAGCGTCGCGCAAAGCCGACCTCGAGCGAGGTGCGCGGCAGGATCTCATGCTGAACGGATACCCCGACCTGCCAGTCGTACGGACGAACGCCCCACCCGCTGAGGACGGCCGGGTTGACCTGCGTCAGCGCGTTCGGGTTCGCGAAATTCCCAAGGTCCGCCGCAATGCACTCGCCGTTGGCCGCCGGATTCAGCAGGACGCAGTCCGCCTCGTGGTTCCCGTTGAAGTCGATCCACGTGCGGCTCGCGGTGGTCTGGAAATTCGGACCCCTGCGGCCGTTGCGTCCATCGAGCGCCGGGTTGCTGATGGTGTAGTTCTCCTGGTTGTTCGCGCCCTGCAGATACTTGCCGACGTTCACCTTGACGGATGTTTTCCCGTTACCCCGCACGTCGTACGCCAGGCCCATGCGGGGCGTGATGTCGTTGTAGCCGGTGACGCCATCGCTCCGGGGAAAGGTGATCGGCGCCGCATTGAACCGGGACGCTTGCGGCGCCCCGTTGTGCTCCGCGGGGAAAAAGCTCCAGGCCCGATCGTAGCGAACCGCCCCCTGCAGCGTGGCCCGTCCCAGCGTCCACTGATCCTGCGCATAGAACGCGTGATACTCGGTGCGATTACTCTGCTGCCACGGCGCGATGCGCATCTCGAGTGAGTACAGCCCGGGGGCGATGAAGCCCAGATTCGTGTAGGACAGCTGCGTGTCGTTGGCGAGGTCCGTCGTCTGTTCGACGTGGTAGGCGCCCTGATACCCGAACTTCATGTTGTGCGCGCCGGTGACATACGTCGCCGAGGCCCGCCAGACGTTCGGGTTCTGCGAGTTGTCGATCATGTTGTAGACGCCGCGATACACCTTGAAGAACGGCACAATCTGGGTCATCTGCGTCAGGTTCGTGACCGCACCCGGCTGCGGCATCCAGCCCCACCGGCTGACGAACGTCGAGTAGCCGGCCTCGAGGAGCAGCCGGCTCGTCACCGGCGACGACCAGCTGACCTGCGAGATGATCTCGCGCGCGTCCCAGTAGTTGCTGACCGCCTCCGGCGAGAAACCGGAGCCAAAGACGCTCCCGGTCGTCCAGTCCGTTCCCCGCGACCGGCACCCTGCGGTGAGGCTCTGCGACGACTGGTCGCAATCCTTCTGATAGTCGTAGTAGAAGCTGACCTTGTTCCGGGGCGTGATCTGCGAGGTCAGGCGGACTGAGCTGATGGTTTTCGCGGATGCGAGGCGCGCCTTGATGCTCTGATCTTCCAGGTAGTCCCAATGGGACGCGTCGCCTGCGTACTTGTTTCCGAAGAGACCTGGAATGTCGGTGTGGTTCCCTTCGTCGCGCACGTTGGCGAAGAACCACAGCTTGTCCCGCTTGATGGGCCCACCCAGCGCGAAGCTGGCGTCCCACAATTTGATCAAGCCGGCGGCTGCCGTGACGCCCTGCGTCTTCAGCGCGGCATCGAGGTTGGTGCCCTGCGCCCACGAGCCTGCGCCCGTGACGAAGATCGCGCCCTTGAAGGTGTTGCCGCCGGTTTTCGGCACGATGTTCAACACCGGGCCGCCGACTTCAGCCTCGCCCAACGAGCCGGACAATGTGATCTGCATTTCCACAGCATTCGCGACGTCGTACGCGTTCCCCGACACGCCGCCGCCGTTGAACGCCGCACCGACGTTCAGGCCGTCCAGTTGCACGCGCCCCTCATTGGCCGGGCCCCCATGGACGGTGAAGAAGCTGGGGTTCTGGGAGGCTGAGGAATTGGCTCCCGCACCCTGCATGGTCGGCACGGCCGCCAGCACGGAACCATAACTGCGGGACACCGGCAGCTCGTTGATGACCTGATTGTCCAGCACCGACTGACGACGGGTGCTCTGCACGTCGACGAGGGGTTGCTCGCCGGTGACGTTGACGGTTTCTGCGACGTTGCCGACCTTCATGTCGGCATTAATGGTGATGACGCCCGACCCCGTCACGTCGACGGCTTCCCGCTTGGCCGTGGCGAACCCTGACAGCGTGAACGTCAGGCTGTAGGCGCCCGGTCGCAGGTCGACGATCTGATACTGGCCGGTCGAGTCTGTCACGGCCGAGCGAGCCTTTTCGATCAACACCGGGCTCGCCGCCTCCACCGTCACCCCGGGCAGCACTCCACCCGAGGGGTCCTTGACCACGCCCGCGAGCGTCGCCTGGGCATAGGCCGAGGCCGGCAGAACGCTGAGCAACAAGAGCACCAACAACACCGGTTTCAACACGCGCATGCAGTCTCCTTCATTGTGGGTGTGGGTCGGCGCTCACTTCGCGCGTTTCGCAACCAGCGTCTCGGTCGCGATATCCGCGACCTTTCGGGTGAAGTCGATTTGATCGGCGGAGACGATCTTGCCGGTGTACGAGATGTCGAGCAGCATGCCCATGAAATCCAGCGACTCCACAAACGTGACGGTGTCGCCGTCGACCTTGCCGTTCTTGATCTCACTCTTCCCGTTCTCCGACGAGGCGGTCCCTGTGAGCTGGGACCCCTTGACCTGGAAGTCGTACGTGTACTTCTGCTCGCCGATTTGGGTATCGAAGGCAGCGGTCCATTTGCCCGTGATGTCGGCCGCGAGCACATGCGCAAGGGAGCACACCGTGAGAACCGTCAGCACCATGACCAGCCTGCGTGAAATCATCTGTCCGTCCTTTGCCAGCCTGGGATCGGCTCTCGAGTCACGCACATGCACAGGTGTAGCCCACGGATACGCTGCGCCTCTTGATGCCGGCTGTCCAATACATCTTTGGGAAACAGGCATACGGATCTGGTATAGAATCGCCCACCGTGAATTTCCGCCACGTCCGGGCCTTCATCGCCGTCGCCGAAGAGGCGAGCATCACGAGAGCCGCCGAGCGGCTTCACATTTCCCAACCGCCGCTCAGCCGGCAGATCCAGCAATTAGAAGAGGAGATCGGGATCACGCTGTTCGTGCGCCATCGGCACGGGGTCACCCTCACCGAGGCAGGTCGCGAGCTGCTGCAAAAAGCCAGGCTCCTCGACGCGTCGGCCGCAGACTTCTTTGACGCCGCCTGTCAGTCCAAGAGCGGCGGCTCGAACCGGGTGCGCGCCGGGATCGCGTGGGGCCTGTGGGAAGCGCTCAACAGGATTCGCGTCGAGTGCGCGCGGTGGCCTGCCGGCGTGACGATCGAGACAACGGACGTCCACTGTTTGGATCAGTACAACGAGCAGCTGCGAACCAGTGCCCTCGATGTCGTGTTCGCGCGGCCGCCGTTCGACACGACGTGTCTGGACTCGGCGCCGCTGTTTCAGGACCGCATCGTGGCCGTCATGAGCGACAACCATCCGCTGGCCCTGCGCAAGACGGTGCGGATCCGGGATCTGGCGCACGAGCCCCTGCTGCTCTGGGATCGGCACATCATGCCGGGGCTGTACGACAAGGTCCTCGAGCTGTATGCGGCGGCGCACATCAGCACGAAGATGATTCCGACGCCGGGAGCGGGTCCCTACAACCATGCCGGCATGATGCTGGCGGCCTCAGGGAAAGGCCTCTACCTGTGCATCGGGATTCCGCTGACCAGCCCGCAGCCCCCAAGCGGCGTCGCCGTCGTGCCCATCAGCGATGCGGATGCGACAATCGACGTGTGCGTCGCCTGGCGCAAGAGCGAGGCCTCGCCGATGGTCCTTCAGTTCCTCGAGTGCGTCTGGCGGGTATTTCCGCAGGCACGGCCGGCGCCGGCCATCACCAAAACGCCGTCACGCCGCGCTTCCTGAGGTACGGTCCGGCTAAAGCCGGACACTACGTACGTAGCCGGACCTTCGCCGCTTCGATCCGCCGGACGTTTTCCTCGTACGACAACGGCGTGCTGTCGCCACACAGCGGATAGCTGTGTGTTCGATAGACCGGGTACGCCTCGGTGCGGAGATGGGCGAGCATGTGATGGCCCACTCTGGTCTGCCGTTCGTGCCGAAGGGCCGACACGTCGATCGGCGCGACGACGATCCGCTCGCCGGGCCCTGGCGAT
>JBGPKK010000006.1:0-57911 GCA_041485905.1 Vicinamibacteria bacterium | reverse complement strand
GAGCTCCTTGCGGGGCCGCCGGCCGTTGGGCGATCCCACCGCGTACTCGCAAAACAGCGGAAACGCGATCGTCGAGTCGCTGTATGCGACGACGGTGTCGGACAAGACGCCGGGATTCACTTTGCCCCAGCTCACGGCTTCAGCGGGCGTCGCGCCGGAGAGCCCGCCCCAGACCACCGAATCGGTGGTGATCTGGATGAAGTAGTCGTTGCCGCCCTTGGGGATACCGTAGACCTCCCACAGGGTCGGCTGCGCCTGCAGGTAGAAGTTCTTCGGCGATCCGCCGCCGAGAATGACGCAGCCATTCTGCTTGCCGGCCAGCACGATGGCGCATACTTCGTTGACGTCCTTGTTGGGATCGATCATGAAATGGCTGTCGTTCATCAGCTCGTGATAGGCGATGTTCATGCCGATCGAGCTGTCGCCGGGCGACGAGGTGTAAATCGGCACGCCGGCCACCGCCGCACGCGCGACGAGGGAATGTTCCTCACACCCGGGATAGCGTTCGAGCAGATCGCGGCCGAGGCGATAATGGAATTCTGACGTCGAGGTTGGAGCGTTCAGGCCGGATCGGACGATGAAGTCGCGGACGTAGGCGTCGGTTTCGAGCAGCACGTCCGCCGGGAACAGGACGTCGTAGATGCGGATGATCCCCTGTTCGTACAGCTCGACGTCGTTGACGAAGGGCGACCCGCGCCGCAGCGTAAAATTCAGCGCGTAGTGCAGGTCGTGATAGAGGTTCGCCCCCGTCGAGATGATGAAGTCGACGAGCCCGCGGTCCATCATTTCGATCACGCAGCCGCCCAGCCCGGCCGGCGTCAGCGCTCCGGCGATGGTCAGGCCGATCGTGGTGTCGTTTTCCGGCGCCAGCATCTTATCGGCGAAAATCTGGCACGCTTCCGACAGGCGGCCGGCGTTGAACGCCTGAAATCCTTCGTCGATGAGATGACGGATGTCGGCGCTGCCGCGGGGCCGATAATAGCGAATCGGTTTGCCGCTCAGGAACTGCTGGCGGGACTTACCCGACGACCCGGGAGCGCGATACGGCAACGGGAATCTCCTTAGAAGGTGAAATAGCTTAACATCTGCGGTGATGAGTAGCTATCCGAGCTGGGTCGTCCCAACGGTCGTCACCGCTCTGGCCATCGTCGGCATCCTCGCGTGGATCGTGTGGCGCAAAGGCCGCCCCTTTGCCGCCGGGGACGTGTTTCGCGCGAGCCGCCTGAGCTCGGGCAATCATCTGTTTCCGACGCAGGTGCTGATCTCGCCTGAAAGCGTCGTGCAGTACACGCCGCGCTGGATTGGCCGGCAGGAAGAATCGATTCATCTGGCGCACGTCGCGTCGGTGAAGATCGACACGAAGCTGGTGTTGTCCGACGTGCTGATCGAGACAACGGGCGGCACCGATCCGATCCGGTGCCACGGGCATCGCAAGGGCGACGCCGTCAAGATGAAGGCCCTCATCGACCGATATCAGAACGAGTACTACCGCGGCGGGGGACGGCCCTCGGCCCCTTCGGGGCCTCGGGAAGTCGGAAGTTAGAAGTTAGAAGTTAGAAGTTAGAAGTTAGAAGTTAAGGGTTCAGACACATTTCATGGATGACCTGACATTCAGCGCGCGGCGCGTCAGCGCCGCCTCGGCGCGGCCCGCCGACGCGGCCGATCCCGACGTGCGCTTTCGAACGTTGGTCCAGTCGCCGCTGCGGGGGGGCATCCTCCGGTATCTGAGCGCGCGCCCGGATGAGAGCTTCGACGTCGAATCGCTCATGCAGACCTTCGGCCGGCTGCGGCAGGACGTCGAGCACTGCGTGCGCGGGCTCGCCGATTTCGGCGTGGCGCGAATCGTGGCCGGCACGCCTCCGCAGTACGCAGCCGCGCGTCCGGCGGACCCCGTCCTCGCCGACCTCCTCGATGGATTCCTCGAACGGCGCGCCGCCGTCAGCACGGAAGATCAATCCCCCTCCGTCCAGCGGTTCCGCGAGATGATCGGCCGCGACGAGAAGATGTTGATCGTGTTCGAGTGGATCCGCACCGCCGCCAAGTCGGACATCTCGGTGCTGATCCTCGGACCGACCGGCTCGGGCAAAGAAGTCGTCGCGCGGATGATTCACGAGCTGAGCCATCGAAGCGTGGCGAAGTTCCAGGCGGTCAACTGCGCGGCCCTGCCCGACACGCTGTTCGAGTCGGAAATCTTCGGCTACGAGAAGGGCGCGTTCACCGGCGCGCACGACCGCAAGCCCGGCCGCCTCGAGCTGGCCGACGAAGGGACGCTCTTCCTCGACGAAATCGGCGACATGTCGCTTATCGCGCAGGCCAAGCTGCTGCGGGTGCTCGAAGAGCGAAAGTTCGAGCGGCTCGGCGGCCACAAATCGATCTCGGTCGATTTCCGCCTCATTTCGGCGACCAACCGGCCGCTCGAGCAGTTCGTGCGCGACAACCGGTTCCGCGAGGATCTCTATTACCGCGTCAACGCTTTCGCGATCCGGCTGCCGTCGCTGCGCGAGCGTCAAGTGGACATCCCGGTGCTGGCCAACCGGTTTCTCGGCCGCTACTGCGCCGCGCAGGGGATTCCGCTCGACAGCAAGGCGTTCTCGCGCGAGGCGCTCGAGCTGCTCGCGGCGTACTCCTGGCCGGGGAACATCCGCGAGCTCGAAAGCACCGTCTCGCGCGCGGCGCTGTCGGCGCCCGGCCACACGATCGGCGCGAGCGACGTCGAGTTCCTGCACGCCACGGGGCCGGTGCGCGATCAGCCGAGCGATCAACTGCCGTCACTCGCCGACGCCGAGCGCGCGCACATCGTGCGGGTGCTCGAAGCGGTGAAATGGAACAAGAAAGAGGCGGCGCGCGTGCTCGACATCAGCCGGGGCACTCTCTATCGCAAGATCGTCGAGTACGCCCTGGAACCCGAGGCCCGGTCGGCCAAGCGCGGGCAGCAGGACGCCTGAGAAAACGCCGCCGCGAAGATTTATCAATACCCACGGTAAACGATGCACACGATGAAGAATCTGCCGCTCGCGGCGCGTCTATACCTCGGCAGCGTGCTCGCCGGCGCCACCGCCCTGGCGGTCGCATTCGCGCCGCATTCGCTCATCGCGCGCAGCGGCTACTGGATCGTCGCGCTCGTGGCCGCCTCCCTCTTTCTCGCCTATCGCGCGTACACGCTCTTTCTGGGGCGCATCGAAGACCAGCAACACCACGTGCAGCAGATGTCGGATCTTCACCTGGCGACCATCGAAGCGCTCGCCCTCGCCATCGACGCGAAAGACGAAATCGGCCAACGTCACGTCCGGCGGATGCAGGTGTTGGCCGCGGGACTGGCCAGGGCGCTCGGGATGTCGGAGACCGACATCCAGGGCGTCAAGACCGCCTCGCTGCTGCACGATATCGGGAAACTCGCCGTGCCCGAGCACATCCTCTCGAAACCCGGCCCGCTGACACAGGAGGAGTTCCAGAAGATCCGGATGCACCCGCAGGTCGGCGCCGAAATCATCGGCGGCGTGCCCTTCCCGTATCCGGTGGCGCCGTTGATTCTGTGCCATCACGAACGGTGGGACGGTAACGGGTACCCGGCGGGTCTGGCCGGCGACAGGATTCCGCTCGGCGCTCGCATCCTGTCCCTGGTGGACTACTTCGATGCCGTCACCTCTGACCGCCCGTACCAACGGCGCGTCACCGTCGACACCGCGCTCGATCTGCTGCGGCAGGAAAGCGGAAAGGCTCTGGATCCGAAAATCGTGGAGACCTTCATCCGCTTGTATCCGGCGCTGGCCGCCGATGCGGAGGCCAGCGAGCAGCAACCCCTGCGGCTCACGCGTGTGGACTCGTCGCTCGCGGTCGTCCCACCCTCCCAACCGGTCGGCGACACGCCCAGCCAGTCCAGCCGCGTCTTCCACGACATCGCCCTCGCGCACCGCGAGATTTACGCCCTGTACGAGATCGCGCAGGCCATGGGCAGCAGTCTCGGGGTCGCGGACACGATGGCGCTCATCGCGTCGAAGCTGAGCAACCTCGTCCCGTTTTCGTGCTGCGCGCTCTTCCTGCCCGTCGAGGACACCGGCGTCCTGCGCTGCCGCTTTTCCACCGGCACCGACGCTGAGCTGATCAAGCAACTGACGATACGCGAGGGGCAGGGCCTGACCGGATGGGTGGCGCGCAACCGGCGGCCGCTCGTGAACGCCCGTCCTGAGACCGATCTGGAAGCCGCCGGCCGGACCAACGCGAGAACCTCACTGCAGTCCGCGCTCGTCGGTCCGCTCGTGTTCAACGACCATTTCATCGGCACGCTGGCCGTCTACCACACCGACCCGTCGGTCTACACCGACGATCATCGACGGCTGCTGGACCGCATTTCGGAACAGGCCGCTGCCGTCATCCATCATTCGATCGTCTTCGAGCAGACGCAGGAAGATTCGCTCACCGATCCGTTGACCGGACTGCCCAACACCCGGTTCATGTTCACGCACCTGACGCGTGAGCTCGCGCGCGCGGGCCGCCTCGGCACCGAAGTGTCGCTCCTCGTCATGGACCTCGACGGCTTCAAGGAAATCAACGACACGTACGGCCATTACGTCGGCGATCGCGCGCTCCGCGAAGTGGGCGGCGCGCTGCAGGCGGTGATCCGTCCCTACGACATCTGCGTCCGGTACGCGGGCGACGAGTTCATCGTGGTGCTGCCAGGCTGTGGCGGTGAGGAAGCGGAAAGGAAGCGCCTGGACCTGCAGCACGCGATCGACGACCTGCGCTTCGAGGTGCGACCTGGTCAAATCCAGCCACTGGCCATCAGCGCGGGCGCCGCGGTGTTCCCGCATGACGGCGATTCGTACGAGGCGCTGGTCGCGACGGCCGACAGCCGGATGTACCGTGACAAAACGAGCCGCAAACGGCATCGTCCGTCGCCCGATAGCCTTCCTGCGCACCCGTCGAGTCCGGAAGAGATGTCGGCGACCGATCTCGACCGGGCAGCGATCGGAATCCTCTGAGGAACTTAGAACTGAGAACTTAGAACTGAGAAGAACTGCGACCGTCGGCGGGCTTCTTTGTTTTCATTCTGAGTTCGCAGTTCTAAGTTCTAAGTTCGATCGATCCAGTCCGGCCGCAGGCCGACTGCTGCGGTCCACAGAAGTGCGGCCCCCGTGGCGCCTGCGACGAGACTGAGGCCGTCGACCCACCACGCGGCGTCGCGGCTGCCGAATTCGACCCACGCGGCCGGGAGGAGCAGTGCCGCTCCGGCGATGAACGCAAGCGAGCGCCGTCGCACGAGCCTCAACAGCGCGCCGCGCGCGCGCCTCATCGCCATGAACTTAGAACTTAGAACTGAAAACTTAAAAGGACTCGGAGTGTCGTGGAACGTTGTCGTTGTCCTTTTAAGTTTTGAGTCTTAAGTTTTCAGTTTCCAACTAGATGCCGGTGACGTGGAATCCGGCATCAACGAAGAGGATCTCGCCTGTGATGCCGCGCGATTGGGGACTCAGCAGAAAAAGCGCGGCGTCGGCGACTTCGCTCAACTCGACGTTGCGCCGAAGCGGCGCGTGCCCGTCATAGACCTGACGCACGCTTGAAAAATCCTTGATTCCCATGGCAGCGAGCGTCTTGATCGGACCGGCCGACACGGCGTTCACGCGAATGTTCTTCGGTCCCAAATCGCTGGCGAGGTACCGAACCGATGCCTCGAGGGCGGCCTTGGCCACACCCATCACGTTGTAGTTGGTGACCACGCGCTGGCTGCCGATGTACGTGAGGGTCAGCACGCTTCCTCCACCGCGGCGCTCCATCAGCGGGAAGACCGCTCGCGTCAGCGCAATCAGCGAGTACGCGCTCACGTCGAGCGCGATTCGAAAACCGTCGCGCGACGTCTGCACGAACGGGCTGTCCAACTCGGCCTTCGGCGCGAACGCCGCGCCGTGCACGAGAAAGTCGAGGCCCCCGAACTCGCGATCGAGAGTGGCCGCGACATCGGCGATCTGCTGATCGCTGGTCACGTCCAGCGGCATCACGATCGGCGACTCGAGTTTTTCTGCGAGGTCCCGGACATTCTCCTCGAGCCGTTCGCCCTGGTAGGTCAGCGCGAGCCGTGCGCCGGCGGCTGCCGCAGCCTGCGCAATCGCCCAGGAGATCGAACGTTTGTTGGCGACGCCGACGATGAGTCCGTGTTTGCCGGAAAGGTCAGGCATGGGTGTGGGTCCGGCTGGAGCCGGACACTACTTCGAACGCTTGCGTCCCGGATCGTGCCGCTTTCCTGAGCGGGACATCATCGGCGGACGTCCGCCGCCTTGCCCTTGCCGCGGCATACCGCCGCCGGACATGTTGCCCGAACGGTTGCCGGGAAACGGCGAGGGGCCGCGTTGATCGCGTTGATGGCGCGGACGAAACCGGCCCTGGCGCCCTGTCGGTTGCCGGATGGTGAACTCGGGGGCTGGGCGCGATGGCGGTGGCGTCCCTTCGGGCCGCGGCAGCGTGGCGCGAATCAGCGGCCGATGCACCGGGCCTTCTTCGAGATCCGCCTGTTCTTCCGGTTCCTCCGGCTCGTTGTCGCCGCCGGACTCAGGGGAATCCTCGCGCGCCTGCTGCCCGTGGATCGGCTCCTGTTCCTCCTGCGGTTCCGGCGCGGCCGAATCGGCGCCGTCGGGTGTGGCCACCGCCGACGGCTCGGCGTCCGGCTCGGGCTCATGGACGACCCGCTTCGGTCCGCCTGCAAGAACCTGCGAATAGAGGGCCGCCGGAGTTTCAGACTTCCGGCGTTGGCGCGGCACTTTCGCGTGTTTGTATTCGTGCCCGGTGTCGCACGTGGAGCAGCGCGTCTGCTTCACATCCGGTCCGATCATGGCGACGATGACATGGTTGGTGACACGCCGTTCACGCGGACAGTAATCGTCCAGAATGTCACCAAGCCGAAGCTGGCGCTGCTGCATCAAAATCTCCCGAACGAACCTCGCTGGCGGGGAAGGAGTTGCGAAAGGCGCTGCCATACTAGCAGAGCTGGTTTCCGAGTGGCAATACCGTCGCGCGGCCTAACCACCCGACCGGGCCAGCCACTCCCCGACTTCCGTCAACGCGGCCGCGACCGCGTCGGGGGCGGTCGATTGGGGCGTCCGCTTCGCCCCCACCGACACGCGGGGCGTCACGCGGCTGACGACGTCCGCATCGAACCGGTCACTCGCTGCACGCCACTCGCCCATCGTCAGCGACCCGAATTCGCGGCCCTCCGCCAGGAGCTTGCGCACCAGCGTTCCGACGATCTCGTGCGCGCGCCGGAACGGCACCCCGCGGCCCACCAGATAATCCGCGACGTCGGTCGCCAGGAGCAAGCCTGATGCCGCGGCTTCAGCGCGCTGGCGGTTGAGGGTGAGGCCGTCGATCACCGACCGAACGACGGCCAGACTGCCCGCGAGCGTGTCTTCGGCGTCGAACACGGCCTGCTTGTCTTCCTGCAGGTCTTTGTTGTACCCGCTCGGCAGTCCCTTCAGCGTCGTGAGCAGCGCGAACAGATGACCGAGGGAGCGTCCCGTTTTGCCGCGCACGAGCTCCAGCGGATCCGGATTCTTCTTCTGCGGCATCATGCTGCTGCCGGTGCTGAGCGCATCGGACAGGTCAAAAAAATGGTGTTCGTCGCCGCAGAAGATGATGAGGTCTTCGGCCAATCGGCTCAGGTGCACCATCGTTACGGCGCACGCGTAGAGGAAAGTCGCCGCGAAGTCGCGGTCCGACGAGGCGTCGATACTGTTGGTGACGATACGCGAGAAGCCCAAGTCGCGCGCGAGCAGCTGGACGTCGATCTCGTAGCTCGTCCCCGCAATCGCGCCGGACCCCAGCGGCAAGGCGTCGGCTTCGGCACGCGCGCCGCCCAGCCGATCGTGATCGCGCCGGAGTGCCGCGACGTGGGCCAGGAAGAAATGCGCGACGAGAATCGGCTGCGCCGGCCGCATGTGGGTATACGACGGCATCAGCGCGTCGCCCGCTGCGGAAGCCTGATGCACGAGCGCCGCGGCGCACCCTTCGACGCCGCGCTGCAGGAGCGGGATGCGGCGCTGCAGATAGAGCCGCAGGTCGACCGACACCTGCTCGTTCCGCGATCGGCCCGTGTGCAGGCGGCGCCCCGCGTCTCCCAGCCGCTCGACGAGCAGCCGTTCCACGAAGCTGTGGACGTCTTCGTCGGGGCCGTCGACGAAAGCCGGTTCCGAGCGGCCTCGCTCGAGGATGTCGGCGAGCGCCGCGTCGATCTGGCGCGCTTCATCGCGCGAGAGCACGCCGGCCGCCGCGAGCGCCCTCGCCCACGCCGCGCTCCCCGTGACGTCGTCTTCGAAGAGACGCCGATCGAAACGAAACGAGGAGCCGAAGTCGAATGCCGCCTCGTCGGGCGCCGTCTCGAATCTTCCAGACCACAGATTAGTCATCAGGTCGTCAGTCGGTCAGTCGTCTGTCGACTGTCGGAGCTTTGCGCGCGCTCAATTCGACTGGTAGCCCGAAGATCTTGATGAATCCTTCGGCGGCCGATTGATCGAAGGTGTCGCCGGCGTCGTAGGTCGCGAGCCCGTGATCGTACAGGGCGAACGGCGACTGGCGGCCGACGATGCGGCAGTCGCCTTTGAAGAGCTTGAGGCGCACGGCGCCCGTGACGCGCTCCTGTACTTTCTCGACGAACGCGTCCAGCGCCTCACGCGCCGGCGTGAACCACAGGCCGTTGTAGACGAGGTCGGCGTACTGAAGGCTCACAAAGCGCGCGAGGCGATCGAGGTCTCTCGTCGTCACCAGCTTCTGCAGCTCCTTGTGCGCCGCGTGCAGGACAACGGCTGAGGGAGCCTCGTAGATTTCGCGCGATTTGATGCCGACCAGCCGGTTTTCGACCATGTCGATCCGACCGACGCCGTGCGCGCCCGCAATGGTGCCGAGGCTCGCGATCAGATCGACGAACGGCATCGGCACCCCGTTGATGGCGGTCGGCATCCCGCCCTCGAACGTGAGCTCAACGTACGCCGGATCGTCGGGACATTCAGCGGGCGACCTGGTCAGCGAGTAGACATCGTCGGGCGGCTCGTGCCAGGGATCCTCCAGCACGCCGCATTCGATGGATCGGCCCCAGAGATTCGTGTCCGTACTGTAGGGGCTGTCCATGGTGGCGGGGACGGGAATGCCGCGCGTGCGTGCGTATTCGATCTCGTCCGCGCGCGTCATGCCCCAGACACGCGCCGGCGCAATGACCTGGAGCGAGGGACCGAGCGCGCGAGTGGTGACGTCGAGGCGGACCTGGTCGTTGCCCTTGCCGGTGCATCCGTGCGCAACGGCGGTCGCCTGCTCGATGCCGGCGATCTCGACGAGCTTTTGCGCGATCAGCGGACGGCCGAGCGCGGTCGCCATCGGATACCGGTCTTCGTAGATGGCGTCGGCCTTCAGCGCCGGGAGCACGTACTCGCGCGCAAACTCCTCGCGCAGATCCAGGACGTGGGCCCGCACCGCGCCGGCCGCCAGCGCGCGGTCCCGCACCTCTTCGAGCTCCTGGCCCTGGCCGAGATCCATCGTTACGGCAATGATCTCGGCGTCGTACTTTTCAGCCATCCAGGGAATGGCGACCGATGTATCCAGCCCGCCCGAGTACGCCAACACGATGCGTTGCATTCTGAGTGCTCACTCCCCTCCGCCACCACTCTAGGTCCCGGCGAGCTTCTCCAGCCGCTTGATCAGCGCGGCCGCCCGCCGCGCGTCACGCGCGATGATGAGAATGGTGTCCTCGCCCCCGAGCGTCCCGACGGCCTCGGGCAGCTGCGCGCGATCGATCGCTTCGGCGAGCGCCTGCGCCTCTCCGCGGCCCGTGCGCAGGAGGACGAGTTGCTGGACGCGGTCGGCCCGGCGAAGGAACTGCGCCGCCGCCCGCTCGAGCGCCGCGAGGGCGGTTTCCGGATTCGTGGCGTCGACGCCCATCCGCTGGTAGGCGCCGTCGCCGGAGCGCTTGACCAGCCCGAGCTCTTTGATATCGCGCGAAATGGTCGCCTGGGTCGCCTCGAAGCCGCGCTGGTGCAGGCGCCGGCGCAGCTGCTCCTGGCTGTGAAGCGCGTCGCGATCGATGAGCTCGAGAATGACGGCCTGACGGCGCGCTTTCATGTGGCTCGTAACACAACTGCGCCGACGATTTCCGGGTGCGCAGTTTTGTTACTATACATCGATTTCTATTGATCCAACCGTGTCGTGTGTGTATAAATATACCTTTCGATGCATACACTTGTGCAACCAGGATCATCGACGCCGGCGCCCGGCGCCACGGCGCCCGCCCGCGTTGCCGTCGCCGGTGCGACCGGCTACACCGGCCAGGAGCTGCTGCGCCTGCTGTCGCGCCACCCGTGGGTCAGCCTCACGGCCGCGATGTCGTCGGGGGCGACCGCGTCGAGAAAGCTGCCCGGGCTCGCGCGGCTGTGGAACGGCGACATCACGCCGCTCTCGCCTGCAACGCTGCGCGAAGCCGATGTGGTCTTCCTGGCGCTGCCCGACGCCGCGGCCGCCGAGCTCGCGCCCGCGCTGGTGGACGCGGGCGTGCGCGTCATCGATCTGTCCGGCGCCTTCCGGCTGACGGACGAGGGCCAGCGCGCGCACTGGTATCCCGAAACCCACCGAATGCCGGCGGGGATCGCGTACGGGCTCACGGAGCTGGAGCGCGACGCGGTCGGTCAGGCGCGGCTCGTGGCGAACCCGGGCTGCTATCCCACCGCCGCGCTCCTCCCGCTCGCGCCGCTGGCCGGCGCCGGCCTGCTCGCGGCTGCCGGCGACATCATCGTCGACGCCAAGTCCGGCGTGTCGGGCGCGGGCAAGACGGCGTCCGAGCGGACGCACTTCTCCGAGTGCCACGGTAGCGTCGTGGCGTACGGCGTGTTCAGCCATCGCCACGCGGCGGAAATCGAGCAGGGGATCGCGTCGGCGGCCCACAGACCGTCGACCGTGACGTTTGTGCCGCACCTGGTGCCGCTCGATCGCGGGATTCTCTCGACGATGTACGTGCGCCTGGCGCCCGGCACGACTGAAGACAAACTTGCCGAGATCTATCAGCAGGCGTACGCCGCCGCGCCCTTCGTCAGGCTGGTCGGATCGTCGCTGCCCGAAATCAAGCACGTCGCGCACACCAACTTCTGCGACATCGGCTGGCGCGTCGACCCGTCAGGCCGCGCGGTGCTCGTGTCGGTGATCGACAACCTGCTCAAGGGGGCGTCGGGCCAGGCGGTCCAGAACCTGAACGTGATGCTGGGTGTCGACGAGCGAACCGCGCTGTGGTAGCGCCTGCGGCGCGCAGAGCCGTGCGGAAGTACGAAGTCTCAAGGCTGAAGCCCGGCAGACTTCAGACTGCAGACTTGAGACTTTGTCGGGTGCGGTCGTGAGACCGCTCGTTCTGAAGTTTGGCGGCGAGCTGCTCGAGAATCCGGAGCGCCTGCACCCTATCGTGACCGCCATCCGGGAGATCGCGGTCTCGACACCGCTCGTTGTCGTCCACGGGGGCGGCCGCGAGATCGACGCCGCGCTGAAAGCCGCCGGTATCGAAAACCGGCAGGTCGAGGGGCTGCGCATCACCGACGACCCGACTTTGACCGTCGTCGTGTCGGTGCTCGCGGGCTTGGTGAACACGCGACTGGTCGCCGCCCTGACGGCCGCGGGCGTGGCGGCGGTGGGCCTGACCGGAGCGGATGGCGCGTGCGGCTTGTCGGAAGTGGCGCCGCTTCATCGCACGCTCGACGGCCGCCTCGTCGATCTCGGCCGGGTTGGCATACCGGCGGCTGGCGCCGATACGCGGATCGTGCACACGTTGCTGCAAGGGGGCTTCGTCCCCGTCATCGCCTCCATCGGCGTGGGACGGGACGGCCGGCTCCTGAACGTCAACGCGGACACGTTCGCGGGTCATCTGGCGGCGCGGCTCCGGGCCAGGCGGCTGGTGATCGCGGGGACGACACCGGGAGTCCTCGGGGCGGACGGCGTGACGATCCCGTCGCTCCATGACAGGGCGATCGCCGAGCTTCTGGCGAACGGCACCGCGACGGCCGGGATGATGGCCAAGCTGCGCGCCTGCCAGGAGGCCCTGGCCAACGACGTGGACGACGTGGTGATTGTCGATGGGCGCGACCCGGACGCGCTTGCCGCGGCGGCGGGCCCACGCGTGCCATCCCAAGCCACGCGGCTCGTGACAGACAGAAGCGAGAGCATCCGAATATGACGACAGTAATAGCCGACGTTCAAGCGCTCGAAGCCCGACACGTTCTGCAGACCTATCGCCGCGCGCCCGTGACGTTCGTCCGTGGTGCGGGCGTGCGGCTGTACGACGCCGAAGGCCGCGAGTATCTGGATCTGCTGTCCGGGATCGGCGTCGCCGCCCTGGGCCATGCGCATCCGGGTCTGGCGCGCGCGATTGCGGATCAGGCGCAGACCTTGATGCACACGTCGAACCTCTTTTATCACCCGCTGCAGGGTCAGCTCGCCGAGCGCCTGGCGAACCTCTCCGGCCTGCCGCGCGCATTCTTCTGCAACAGCGGCACCGAGGCCGTTGAAGCGTGCCTGAAGTTCGCGCGGCGCTTTTGGTACACCCGCGGCGAATCGCGGCCCGAGATCATCGCGCTCGACGGGTCGTTTCACGGGCGCACGTTCGGATCGCTGTCCGTCACGTCTGACGAGCACTACCGCGCGCCGTTCGAGCCGCTCCTCGCCGGCGTTCGATTTGTTCCGGCGAACGATCCAGCGGCCCTCAAGGTGGCGGTCTCGAATGCAACTGGGGCGATCATCGTCGAGCCGATCCAGGGCGAAGGCGGCATCCGGCCGCTGACCCCGGCATTCGGCGCGGCCATCATGGACGCGTGCCATCGCACCGGCGCGCTGCTCATCGCGGATGAAGTGCAGAGCGGACTCGGACGAACCGGCTATCCGTTTTACTCGGCGGCCATCGGTCTGAAGCCGCATCTGATGTCGCTCGGGAAGGCGCTGGGCGGCGGCGTGCCGATCGGCGCCGCGCTCATCAGCGAAGAGGTCGCGCACACGATTTCCTTCGGCGACCACGGGAGCACCTACGGTGGAAACCTTCTCGCCTGCCGCGCCGCGCTGTGCGTGCTGGACGAACTGGTGGGAGGCGGCCTGCTCGCGCACATCGGGCGCGTCGGCCGCCACGTCGAACAACGGCTCAAAGGGATCGCTGCCGCGCACCCGATCGTCAAGGACGTCAGGGGCGGCGGGCTTATCTGGGGGATCGAGCTGAACCGTGACGCCGCGGCCGTCGTGCCCGCGGCGCTGTCGCAAGGCGTCGTCGTCAATCGCACGGCGGGAACCGTCGTTCGACTGCTGCCGCCGCTCATCATCACCGTAGACGAGCTCGACGAGGGACTGGCACGGCTCGATGCCGCGCTCGGCCTGGTCGAGGCCGACGGAGGCCCCGCATGAGGCGTCGCGCTGCAGTCACGATTCGACCGGCGGAGGCGTCGAACGCGAAACGCGTCCATGCCTTGATTCTGGCGAACCTCGAAGAGGGGCGTCTGCTGCCGCGGACGCTGACCGAGATCGAAGCGCACGCCGATCGATTCGTGCTCGCCGTGCGCGGACGAAATATCGTCGGCTGCGCGGAGCTGGCGCCACTCAGCGCTCATGTCGCAGAGGTGCGATCGCTCGCCGTCGACGGAGCCGAGCGCGGCAGCGGCGTGGGGACCGCCATCGTCGACGAGCTGCGGCGGCGCGCGCGGCACGACGGGTACGAAAAACTCTGCGCCTTCACGCACGCCCCGGGATATTTCATCGGCATGGGCTTCTCGATCGTGCCGCACCTGTGGCTGATCGAGAAGGTGTTCACCGACTGCATGAAGTGCCCGCAATTCCGCCGCTGCGGGCAGTACGCGATGGTGATGCCGCTCGACGCCCGGGTCAGGCCAGCCGTGGCTGCGGCCGACTCCGCCGCGCGCTACGCATGACGATCGGCACCATCAGCCCCTCGACGCCGCTCGGGGCAGGCGGCGGCGTCACCACGCCGCAAGGCTTCCGGGCCGCCGGGGTCAGCGCCGGGATCAAGCGAAGCAGTGAGCCACCGGCCTCGAACGTCCCCTCCACGCCTGCGCCGCTCGACCTTGCCTTGCTCGTCTCAGACGTCCCGGCGACGGCGGCAGCCGTGTTCACCACGAACCTCGCCCAGGCAGCGCCGATTCTCGTTTCCCGCGAGCACCTCGCGCGTTCGGGCGGCATCGCGCGCGCCATCATCGTCAACAGCGGCTGCGCCAACGCCTGTACGGGCGACGAGGGGCTGCAGGTGGCCCGAGAGATGGCGGAGCAGACCGCGCGTCTGGTCGGCTGCCCGACCGAGCAGGTGCTCGTCGCTTCGACCGGCGTGATCGGTGTCTCGCTGCCGATCGCGAAGATCACAGCAGGACTGGCGGCGGCGAGTGCCGCGCTCAGCGCGGATCAGGGTGGCGCGGCGGCCCGCGCGATTATGACGACCGATCCGTTTCCCAAAGAAGCGGCGGTCCAGATCACGATCGGCGGCCGGACGATCGGCATTGGGGGCATGGCCAAAGGCGCGGGCATGATCGAGCCGATGATGGCGACGATGCTCGCGTTTGTGGCAACCGATGCGTCGGTGCCGAGAGCGCTGCTCGACCGCGCGCTCGGCGAGGCGGTGAACGACACGTTCAACGCCATCACCGTCGACGGCGAATGCTCAACCAACGATTGTGTGATGCTGCTCGCCAACGGCGCCGGCGGCGGAGTCGTGGACGAGGCGAGCTACGGTGTATTCGTCGACGGCCTGCGGACCGTCTGCCGCGAGCTGGCGCTCGGGATCGTGCGCGGCGGCGAGGGGGCCACGAAACTGGTGACAGTGACGGTCACCGGCGCCCGGTCGGCCGACCAGGCGCGGCGGACGGCGAAGGCGATCGCCAACTCGCTGCTCGTGAAAACCGCCATCCACGGCGGCGATCCCAATTGGGGCCGCCTGATCGCGGTTGCCGGTCGTGCGGGCGTGGCGTTCGATCTGTCGCGCGCGTCGGTCCGGATCGGTCCTGCCGTGCTGTTCGAGGACGGGCGACCGCACGACGAGGCTGCGCCTCGAGCGGCCGAGTATCTGAAACGGAAAGAGATCGACCTGTCGCTGGACCTCGGCGTCGGGAATGCGACGTCGACTGTCTGGACGTGCGACCTGAGCGCGGAATACGTACGCATCAACGCGGATTACCGAACCTGACGGACAATCATGAATTTGGTCATCTGGTCATCTGGTCATTGATTGATCGATCGATTGAATGACCAAATGACCAAATGACCAGATGACCAGATTCCAGGATCTGTTATGCCCAACTCAGCCTCGGTCACTCCTCGAAAGGATTTCCTCTCGGTCCTCGACCTGGACGCCGCCGATCTCGAGCGGTGTCTGGAGCTGGCTGCGCGGATCAAGGCTGACCGGGTGCTGGGTCCGCAGGCGCCGACGGCCGCGGCGCTCGGCGGCCGATACGTGGCGATGCTGTTCGAAAAATCGTCGCTGCGGACGCGCACGACGTTCGAGATCGCGGTCCGAGAGCTTGGCGGCACGGTCATCGGTCTGCAGCCGGACGCCGCGCTCGGACAGCGCGAGGCAATCGTCGACGTCGCGCGCACCCTCGAGCGATGGATCGACGCCGTGGTGATCCGGACGTTCTCGCACCAGGTGCTCGAGCAGTTTGCGGCCTGCGCGTGCCGCATGCATGTCATCAACGCGCTCACCGACAACGAGCACCCGTGCCAGGTCGTTGCCGATTTCCTGACGCTGGGCGAGCACTGGGGCGCGCTGCGCGGCCGGACGATTGCGTATGTCGGCGACGGGAACAACGTGGCCACGTCGCTGGCGCACGCGTCCGCGCTGCTGGGCGTCAACCTGCACGTCGCCAGTCCTGACGGCTACCAGCTGCCAGACACGGTGGTCCAGCAATCGACCCACGCCGCGTCGCATGGCGCACGGCTTCGGCTGTTCAACGAGGCGGCCGACGCCGTGGCCGGCGTCGATGCGGTCTACACCGATACCTGGACGTCGATGGGAAAAGAGGCGGAAGCCGAGGTCCGCCGCCGGGCGTTCGCGGCGTACCAGGTCAACGAGGATCTGATGTCGCTCGCCAAGCCCGGCGCGTTCTTCATGCATTGCCTGCCGGCGCATCGGGGCGAGGAAGTCACGAGCGACGTCTTCGAATCGCCGGCGTCGATCGTGTTCGACCAGGCCGAGAACCGGCTGCACTGCCAGAAGGCGCTGCTCCTGATGCTCCTGGCTCCGCAATCAGCAACGTAAGACGCAGAACGTAAAGCGGCCGGCGAGCAATCTCTTTACGTTTGACGGTTTTCGTTTTACGTTGTGTCGTTGAACTCGACAACCCCAACCGCCCCATGGCTTGATCATTACGACCCTGGCGTGCCGCGGACGCTGGCGCCGTATCCGACCCGGACGCTGGTCGATTACCTGGCTGACGCCGCGCGAGATCGATCCGATCGCCCGGCGATCCTTTTCAAAGGGTCCACGATCACGTGGGGCGCGCTCGAACGCCTGAGCGACGCGTGCGCGTGCGCATTCGAAACCCTGGGGATCCGGCGCGGCGATCGGATCGCGCTGCTCCTTCCCAACTGTCCACAATTCCTGATCGCTCAGTTCGGCGCCTGGAAGCTGGGGGCAATCGTCGCGCCCCTGAACCCGACCTACACGGAGCGTGAGCTGGAAGGGCCGCTCGGTGAGCACGGGATCGAGACGATCGTCACACTGACCCGGTTTTACGCGCGCGTGAAGCCGCTGCAGGGCCGCACACCCCTGCGCCATATCATCGCTACGAACATCAAGGATCACTTTCCGGCCGTTCTGCGGTTGATGTTTACGATCGCCCGGGAGACACGCGAGGGCGATCGCATCGACCTCGCCCCTGGCGATCACGACTTCGCACGCCTGCTGCGGATCAACGACGGGCGCCGGCCGACCCGCGCCACACTCACAGCGGCCGATCCCGCGGTCCTGTTGATGAGCGGCGGCACCACCGGTACTCCGAAAGGCGCGCTGGGCGCGCACCGCGCGTACGTCTTCACCGGCCTGCAGGTGAAGGCCTGGACCGAGTCAGTCCTCGGCGGTGAGCGAGACGTCATCCTGGCGCCGCTGCCGTTGTTCCATGTTTACGCCAACGTGGGCATCCAAGCTCTGGCGTTGGTGAACGGCAATCCGGTCGCGCTCGTCCCCAATCCCCGTGACCTGGCCGATCTGCTGGCCACCATTCGCCGCGTGAAGCCGGCGTTCTTCAACGGCGTGCCCACGATGTACGTCGCGCTGCTCAACCACCCGGATGTGCAAAGCGGCAAGGTCGACTTCAAATCGATCAAGATCTGCTTCTCGGGCGCAGCCGCCCTGCTGGCAGACACGAAGCGGCGATTCGAATCGCTGACCGGCGGCCGGATTGTCGAGGGCTACTCGCTGACCGAGGCGATGATGGCACTCTGCGTGAACCCCGTCGATGGGCCGAACAAACTGGGGTCGGTGGGCATGCCGCTTCCCGACGTGCACGTCCGCATCTTCGATGCCGAGGAAGGCAATCGACCGCTGCCTGCAAGCGAGGTCGGCGAGATCGCGCTTTCCGCGCCACAACTGATGTCGGGATTCTGGAACCGTCCTGAAGAAACGGCGATCGTGCTGCGCGACCACGCCGAGACGCCTTCCCTCAGCCGCGTATGGCTGCACACCGGCGATCTCGGCTACCTCGACGAAGACGGCTACCTGTTCATCGTCGATCGCAAGAAAGACCTGATTAAAACGAGCGGGTATCAGGTGTGGCCGCGAGAGATCGAGGAAGTCCTGGCGTCGCATCCCGCGATCGCCGAGGTCGGCGTCGCCGGCGTGACGGATCCGGTCAAAGGCGAAGCCGTGAAGGCCTGGGTCGTGTTGCGCGCGGGCCAGAAAGCGACGGAAGCCGAGCTGCGGGCGTTCTGCCGCGAGCGCGTCGCGCCGTACAAGGTGCCGTCACGAATCGAATTTCGCAACGACCTGCCGAAAACGATGGTGGGAAAAATCCTCCGAAGGGCGCTCAGGAACAACGGTGGGTAGTCATTCGAGCTCTCAGCTGTATCGGATCGACCATCCGCGACGCGGCGGCTGTCACGGCTGTCCGTTGCAACAACCGAAGAACAGATCGACGGCCGCAGTGTTTCGCCAGTGCGTCGTTACGGCAATCCAATGGCCTTCACCGCCACGCCTGCCGCCTCGAGGCCGGCGCGCAGTCTGGCGGCGAGGTCTTCCGCTCCCGGCGTGTCGCCATGGATGCAGATCGTGTCGGCCTCGAGCGGCACAACCTTGCCGTCGACCGCGGCGACCGCGCGATTCTGAATCATTCCAAGGACGCGGGAGAGGACGGCCGCCGGGTCGTGAATCACCGAGCCCGGTCTACTACGTGGCGTCAACGATCCGTCCGCCTCGTACGCGCGATCGGCAAAAACCTCGGCGGCAACGCGAAGGCCCGCGGTGCGGCCGGCGTTGAGAATCTCGGATCCGGGTAAACCAAAGAGAATCAGCGAGGCGTCAAATGCCGCCACCGCTCTCGCGATCGCCGTGGCAAGTCCCACATTCCGCACGGCCATGTTGAACAACGCCCCGTGCGGCTTGACGTGCTGCAGCTTCACACCTTCGGCAGCCGCAACGCCCGCCACGGCGGCAATCTGATACAGCACGAAGTCCTCGGCTTCCGACGCGTCAACCTGAAGCTCCCGCCGGCCGAAGCCAACGAGATCTGGAAAGCCCGGATGCGCGCCGATCGCCACGCCGTGCGATTTCGCGAGGCGGATCGTGCGCCGCAGGACTGAAGGATCGCCGCCGTGAAATCCGGCCGCGACCGATGCCGACGTGATCGAGCGCATCAGCGCGGCGTCGTTGCCGATCACGTAGGCGCCAAACGACTCGCCGAGGTCGGCGTTCAGATCCACTCTCATATCTGCGCTGAGCGTGGCATCTTAGCCCGTACAAAACAAAAGGGCATCGCGTCATTGCGATGCCCCTTCGCCTCACTGGTCTGGCTCCCCCAGCATTCACGGCGCCCTGCCGTAATCAGACCAGCGACTGTGCTTACCCGAAGGGCAAGCGGCGTACCGGCATGTTTTTCAAAGGAAATCAAGGATTTGTGCGGAGGCCCGTGTTCAGCCGACAACGAGTTTGTCGCTGATCTTACACATCTGTCACGAGCTGCGGGTAGGAGTGAAGATCCACACTACTTCACGATCGGCTCCATTCGGGCAGGACGTCGAGAATCTGGGCCAACGTCGGATGACGCCGATCGCGATCCGACAGCAGCGGTTCGGCAACGGGCCAGGCGATCGCCAGCGCCGGATCGTTCCATGCGACGCCGATCTCGCTCGCCGGATCGTACAGGGCCGTGCACTTGTACTCGACCTGCGCCATCGGGCTCACGACCGAGAACCCGTGGGCGAAGCCAGGCGGCACGTAGCACTGCTTGAAGTTGTCCGCGGAAATCGTGACGCCCACCCAGCGGCCGAACGTGGGGGATCCCCGCCTGACGTCCACCGCCACGTCGAAGATCTCGCCCTGGATGACGCGAATCAGCTTCCCTTGCGGGCGCGGCATCTGCAGGTGAAGCCCTCGAAGCGTCCCGGCCACCGACTGCGAATGGTTGTCCTGGATGAACGGGCCGTGGATGCCGCCGCCGCGATACTTCTCGGCGTGATAGGTTTCCAGGAAGAAGCCGCGTCCGTCGCGGTGAACGTCCGGCTCGACGACGATGACGTCGGGCAGCTCGGTCGGTACAAACCGCACGTTAACAGCCCGTGGTGCGACGCCATCGTCGCACCGAGAACGGCGAGGCGCCCGGCTGGCAAGGCGCGACGACCGAGAATATCGGGAATATTTGAGGGAGAAGCAACGCAGCCAGCCGGGATGCCTCGCCGTTCGAATGCAGATGGGGCTGCACCACGGGCTGTTAAGACTCCTGTTCGAGCACGCGGAGGAGGTACCGGCCGTAGCCGCTCGACTCCATCGTCCGCGCCAGCCGTCCCAGATCGGCGGCGGTGATATACCCCATGCGGTACGCAATCTCCTCCAGGCAGGCCACCATCAGACCCTGGCGCTCTTCGATGGCATGAATGTAGTTGGATGCCTGCATGAGGGATTCATGGGTACCAGTGTCGAGCCACGCGATGCCGCGCGCGAGCTTTTCGACGTGAAGCTCGGACCGCTCGAGGTACTGCCGGTTGATGTCGGTGATTTCGAGCTCGCCGCGTGGCGACGGGCGCAGCCGCGCCGCGATGTCGACGACCTTGTTGTCGTAGAAGTACAAGCCGGTCACGGCGTACGACGATCTGGGCTTGGCCGGTTTCTCTTCGAGACTGACGGGGCGGCCCGAGGCATCGAGCTCGACGACGCCGTAGCGTTCCGGGTCGCGGACCTGATACCCGAACACCGTCGCGCCCGTCTCGCGCGCCGCGGCGCTGCGCAGGTAATCGGAGAAATGCGCGCCATAAAAAATATTGTCGCCCAGCGCCAGCGTCACGCGGTCGCTCCCGATGAACGTCCGGCCGATGATGAACGCCTGCGCGAGGCCGTCGGGGCTCGGCTGCGCGGCATACTCGATCTGCAGGCCGATTTCCGATCCGTCGCCTAGCAGCCGTCTGAAACCCTCCTGCTCGTGCGGCGTGGTGATGACGAGGATCTGCCGGATCCCCGACAGCATCAACGTCGAGATCGGGTAGTACACCATCGGCTTGTTGTAGATGGGCATGAGCTGCTTGCTCACGGCGCGCGTCAGCGGGTGCAACCGCGACCCCGATCCGCCGGCAAGGATGATGCCCTTTATCACCCCTGACGCTCTCCGAGACCGAGTCGCTCACGGTCGTAGCGGCCAGCTTGCACCGCGTCGCACCAGTCGCGATGCTCGAGGTACCAGCGGACGGTGTCGGTCAGGGCGTCCTCGAACCGGTGGCGCGGCGACCAGCCCAGATCCCGGCGGATTTTCGACGCATCGATGGCGTAGCGTCGATCGTGACCGGGTCGATCGGGAACGAAGGTCTTCAGATCGCGGTAGCTCGATCGGTTCGTCAATGCGGGGTTGGACGAGGGCGGCCGCAACCTCTGGAGCGCGTCGCAGATGCGATCGACGATCTCCATGTTGGTTCGCTCGTTGCCGCCGCCGATATTATACCGTTCGCCGGCGCGTCCTCTTTCGAGCACGAGGAGGATGCCTGCGCAGTGATCGTCGACGTGCAGCCAGTCGCGCACGTTGCCGCCGTCGCCGTAGATCGGCAGCGGCTTGCCCTCCAGCGCGTTGAGGATCGTCAGCGGAATCAGCTTTTCCGGGTACTGGAACGGACCGTAGTTGTTGGAGCAGTTCGTAATCAGCGCCGCCAGGCCGTATGTGTGGTGATACGCGCGGACCAGATGATCGGCCGCCGCTTTGCTCGCCGCATACGGTGAGTTCGGCGCGTACGCGGTCTCCTCGCTGAATAATCCGCTCGGCCCCAGCGTCCCGTACACCTCGTCGGTCGAGACATGCAGGAACCGGAAGCCGCCGCGCGCGGCAGCGGGACGCTCGGCCACGAGCTGCCGCGACAGCTCCAGCAGCACGAACGTACCGATGATGTTCGTGTCGATGAACGGACGCGGACCGTCGATCGACCGATCGACGTGCGTCTCGGCGGCCAGGTTCAGGACGGCGTCGGGACGCGCGTCGCGGAACGCCCGCGCCATCGCGTCGCCGTCGGCGATATCCGCGTGCACGAAGCTCACGCGCCGATCCTGGAGCGGCCGCTCGAGGCTGACCAGGCTTCCTGCGTAGGTCAGCTTGTCGACCACGACGATGCGGTCATCGGTGTGATCGAGCGCGTGCTGGACGAGGTTGGAGCCGATGAATCCCGCGCCGCCGGTTATAAGCAGCGTGCCCATGTCAATGCAGAATGCCGAATGCAAAATGCAAATGCATTCTGCATTTCACATGGTGCATTTCAGCCGTCAGACGGCAGCGCCTTCGGGATACTGGAGCGCGAGCCGAAGCTCTTTCACCAGCGAATCGACGGTCGTCCCCGCTCGCTTCCATGCGCCTTCGGTCTCGAAGCGGAGATCGCCGATGCGCCGGCCCCACGGCGCGATCGCACGGCCGATGGCCCGGAAGTCCGCGCGATCCGCGTGCTCCTGATCGAGCCGGCGGATGACGTCTGGAGCGACCCGCACAAACGCACGCAGCGCCGACGCCGACTTGATGCTGTACTTGCGGCCGTTCCACGCGCCGCCGAACACCAGCGCGATCTGCTTGAAGTAGTTGACGAAGAACTTTTTCGCGTCCTCGTGAAAATCGCTCGTCTTGCGCACGCCGCCGAAGGCGTCGGTGGAGAACAGCTTCTTCAGCTCCTGCGCCAGCGGCGCCTGGGCGACGCGCCCCCGGCCGACGCCAAGCAGCTTGATTTCGTCGTAGAGCGGCGAGTCTTCGCGGTCGTTGAGCGCCCGCACGACGTCGTGCGCCGTTGCGAGGTTCTCGTCTTTATAGAGCTGCCGGCCCGACAGGCTGACCAGGTGCGACGCATTCAGCCGCGTGTGCTTCGCGTTGATCGTCACAAACATCTGCACGACGTGATCTTCCGGCAGGCGGTCGAAAATGATCGCCGGGACGCTGAAATCCTCGCCTTGAAAGCGATCGATGTCCGCATGCAGCGCCAGCAGCCGGTGCTGGCCGTCGATCGCGCGCAGGATGCCTTCGCGCTCGGGGACTTTCAGGATGCCGACGCGCGAATCCTCGCCCGCCGCCTGGAAGCTCAGCTTTTCGTCGCACGAGATAATCACCGCGCCGGGAATCGACGGCAGGTCGCGCGCCTGACGGCATTGCTCGTAGTACTGCACCAGCTCGTCGATCTTGCGGCGGATGATTTGACGCTGGTACGCCTTTTCGTTCGATGCGATGCGCCGCTCGAGCAGATCCCAATTCACTTTCGAGGCCGGCGCGCCGAACCGCTGCTTACCCCCTCGCACCGGGGGTTGCGCGCTGTCGCCGTAGCTGAGGACTTCGAACCGCACGAGCTTGTCGATATCACTGGCCGTCAGCGAGGCCTGGTAGAACTGCACCCCGAACTGCTGCATCCGAATCGCGGCGACGTTGATCATAGGTTCTGGTCCCGAACGCTTCTGGAAGGCCCGCGTGGAAGCTTCAAAAACGGGAATAGTATCTCGTAACCAAGGAGTTCTGGCAACTGACGTGAGGCCTGTAGCACTCAGGCCGTCACGGTTCGAGGGCGCGGCGCCTGGTGGCGGGCCCGCCACGTCTCCACGAACCGTCCTTTTGCGACAACGGCCCCGTACATCAGCGCGGTGAACAGCACGTACGCCACGAAGGTGCCCGCGATCGGCAGGCGGTGGCGAATCGGCCAGGTCGCGTAGCCGTACACCAGCTCGACGTGGATCCAATAGACGAACAGCGACTCGCGGCCGAATCGTGCGAGAGGACCCAGCAGAACGCCGCGCGGCTCCAGCCCGCGCGCCAGCGCGAACATCGCGGACAGAATCAGCAGCAGAACACCGACGCGGATCGCGAAGTAGGTGGGCGAGCTCGTCCAGAATGACGACTGCTGATAAATGGACGGCAACGAAGCCGTGTAGTCTCCCAGCACGAGGATCGCGACGCCGGCGAGCGCAAGCGACACGTGCAGGCGCCGCTCTCGGTTCGGGTCACGCGCGGCGGAGAGCAGCACGCCGCATGCGGCGCCGGCGAACACAAATCCCGCCCACGGAAACACCGTGAACAACGTCAGGTCCGCGTACGGCCGCAAGTACCACTGAACCACCATCGGTAATGTGCCGACCAGCGGGGACACGCGGACGATCGGCGTCAGCATCGCCAAGGCGCAGGCGATGGCTGCGTAAACGCCGACCTGCACCGCGGGCCTGTCGCTGATCCACCAGATGAGGCCGGCGGCGACCATGGACGGCCCCATGATATTCAGGATGTCCACGCGAAAGAGGGTCACGATGTGACCGCCGGGGCTGACGATCAGACCCTGCAGCCGGAAAAGGAAGGCCAGGACAAAAATCTCGAGGCCGCGGCGGCAGACCGCGTAGACCCCGTCTGCGCGGCGACCGGAGCGGCGCGTGACGGCCGCCGCCGACATCGCGACGCCGACGCCGGCCAGCCAGAGAAAGAGCGGCGCGGCCAGACCGCCGAGAATGTTCGCTTTGCGGAACGCCGCCGACGCGCGCACGGCAGGCCGTGTCCACGCGTCGAACGTGTGCGCCTCGATCATCAGCAGGACGGCGATGCCGCGCGCCCAGTCGATGTACGTGCGCCGATTCGACGGCGTCTGGTTCGGCAACGCGAAGAATTGTAGCGGTTCCCGGTGCGGGCGGGCGGCTAACGTGCGGCGGAATGTTGGGCGGCCGGTGCGTCGGAGATCGCAGACTTCGGGCCGGCCGGACGCTGGAACACGGCTCGTTCGGAAAAGAGCGCCTTGATCAGCAGCCAGCCGAGCGGCAGGATCACGAGCAGATACGTCAGCAGATGACCCAGGGGACTATCAGGTCCCCACGCTTCGGTACGCTCGTGAATCGTCGCGCTATAGGGCAGAAAGCCCTGCTCGGACATCTCGTGCGTGCCCTGAATCAGGAGCTGCACGACGAACACGAAGAGGAAAATCGCCGTCACCTGGAAGAACAACGCGAGATTGACGCGCCGCCCGTAGCGCGACCACAGCCATGCGACGCCGGCGGCGCCGAGTACGCCAACCACGGCGCCCATCGCGAGGTGCACGGTCTCACGCAGCTGCATCAGCAGCAGGGCCGTCTCAATCCCCTCGCGGCTCACCATCAGCACTGTAAAGAGAAACACGCCGGTGAACGCGGCCGTGCCCGGGCGCACGCTCGACGATTGCAGACGATCTTCGATGTTGCCTTTCATCCGGCGTCCGGCGCGCCACATGTGCACGACCATCCACGTGACCGATGCGGCGGCGATCAGCGCGAGAGGGCCGTCGAGCCATTCCTGATTGGCCGCGTTGTAGAGCAAGTAGCCGCCGAGCGCGCTCACGCCGATCGCCACAACGATGCCCCAGTGCACCGCCTTGGTCAGCGGCCTCCGGCCGGAGTTGCGCAGGTACGCGAGGCTGATGGCGACAATGAGAAACGCCTCGAGTCCTTCGCGAAGCGTGATGACGAGCGCCTGGAGCATGATGATGCGCGTGCCTTGTAAATTGAGACTCAGTCTCAGGATGAGAATCCAGTGTACTCCGGGATATCCGACCGGTCAAGTCGGGGATAGATTCTACCGGTTCTCCAGCCGCACCGCCGACCCCTGTCCGCCGCCGGCGCAACCGCCCTGGTTCAACGGCTCGATTCCGCGGTCGGAGCGCAAGGAGGTCCCGGCGGTCGACGCCGCGCGGACGAACCCGTTCCCGCTGGGCGCCGGACGCGACACCTGGGGCCTGGGGTTTCAATTGGCGGCGCGTCCCACATCGCCGGACGGACGCACGGCTGGCAGCTTCAGCTGGGCGGGAGTCGACAACACATTTTTCTGGGTCGACCCCCGACGGCAGATTGTCGTGCTCGGCGACTCGACGACAGGTCAGCTGCCGATTGCGGTAAGCTGAGGACATGAGCCTGCGGATCGGCCTCGTCTGCTCGATTCTGTTCGCCGCCGCGATCGCGGCGCAGCAGCAGCCAACCTTCAAGGGCGGCACTCAAATCGTGTCGGTGTTCGCGACCGTCACCGACGGGCAGGGCCGCCTCGTGCCGAGCCTCGTCAAAGAGGACTTCGAGGTCCTCGACAACGACAAGCCACAGCCGGTGGTGTTTTTCCAGGACGACATTCAGCCGGTCACCGTTGTCGTCATGCTGGATACGAGCGGAAGCATGACCGCGTCGATCGCGCTGCTGAAGAGCGCGGCCGAGCAGTTCCTGATCCGGCTCCTTCCGGCAGACAAGGGCCGCGTGGGCGCGTTCAACGACAAGATCTTCATCAGCTCGCACTTCACGAACAATCGCGACGAGCTCGTGACTGCGGTCAAGGAGCTCGATTACGGCAACGGCACGCGGCTTTGGGACGCGGTGTCGCTCAGCCTCGACGAGCTGCACGGGAAGTCGGGACGACGGGTGGTGCTCGTCTTTACCGACGGCGACGACACGGAAAGCCGGGTGCGGCTGGGGACAGTGATGGACCGGGCCCGCGCCGAAGAAGTGATGGTGTACGCGATTGGCCTCGAGAGCAATTACTTCGATGGTCAGCGGATGGTGCGCAGCAAGCCGGACAGCGGATTGAAGAAGATTGCCGATGAGACGGGCGGGGGCTATTTCGAGTTGAAGAAGACCACCGACCTGGCGCCCACCTTCACGCGGGTCGCCCAGGAGCTGCACGGCCAGTACGTGATCGGTTTCACGCCGCCGTTGCTCGACGGCAAGGTGCACAAACTGACGATCCGGATGAAGCAGCCGGGGATGACGGCGCGAGCGCGCAAGAGCTACGTCGGGGACGCCGACAAGCTCCCGAATGCGCAGTAGCCATGGCTGCTCTCACCGAACAGGAATTCCGCGTCAAGAGCGATGCAGCGATCGAGCAGGCACGCCGCGCGCTCATGGCGCCCGCCGACAACGAAGGCTTCGAAATCGAGATGCAGGACGGCGTCCTGAACCTCCTCTTCGAGGAGCCGTCCGAGGCGCGGTTCGTCGTCTCGCCCAACGCTCCCGTCCGGCAAATCTGGGTCTCGGCCATGGCGAAGAGTTATAAACTCTCGTGGGCGCCGGAGCTCGGCGCCTTTGCGCTCGGCACCGAGACGCTGCCGCAGCTGCTCGAGCGGCTGGCGCGCGTGCATCTTCAACTCTGAGAGGCGGCACGTCATGAAATCTCTCGCGCTCGGTCTTCCGGCAGCATTGCTGGGCATTGCTATCATGGACGCGTCATCGGCTCAACGAGCGGGCTCTCCTCTCCCGCACCCCGGCGATCGCCCGGCGGCCAATCCTCATTCGACGCGATCGGTCGTGATGGCACGTCACGGCATGATTGCGACAAGCCAGCCGCTGGCGTCGGCCGCGGGCCTCAAGGTGCTGCAGGATGGCGGCAACGCGATCGACGCGGCCATCGCCGCGGCCTCGGTGCTCGCGGTCGTCGAGCCGACGATGACCGGCATCGGCGGCGATCTGTTTGCGATCGTCTACGACGCGAAGGCGAAGGCGCTGCGCGGACTGAACGCGAGCGGTCGATCGGCCTACGCCGCGACGCCGGAAGCATTCGCCGCGCGCGGGCTGGCCACCATTCCCACGAGCGGCGTGTACTCCGTGACCGTCCCCGGGGTCGTCGATGGCTGGGACGCGCTGCTGTCCGCGTACGGCACGATGCCGCTGTCCCGCCTGCTCGCCCCGGCGATCGACTACGCCAGGAACGGTTACGCGGTGTCGGAAATCATCAGCGGGCAGTGGGTCGCTGCCGCGGGCAAGCTCGCCGCCGATCCGGCCGCCGCGCGGACGTTCCTGCCGCGCGGGCGCGCCCCGCGGCCGGGCGAGATCTTCGCGAATCCGAACCTCGCCGCGACGCTGCAGCAAATCGCGTCCGGCGGACGGGACGCCTTTTACAAAGGGCCCATTGCCGCCGCGATCGTCGCCGACATGAAGGCGCGCGACGGCCTGCTCGAGGCCCGCGACTTCAGCGCACACACGTCCGACTGGGTGCAGCCGATCTCGACCACCTACCGCGGCTACGACGTCTTTGAGTTGCCGCCGAACACTCAGGGTTTCGTGACGCTCGAGATGCTGAACATTCTCGAAGGGTTCGACCTCGCGTCGCTCGGCCACAACTCGGCGGAATACCTGCACCTGCTCGTGGAAGCCAAGCGGATCGCGTTCGCGGATCGCGCGGCGTACCTGGCGGACCCGGCTGATGTTCCGCCGGCCGTGCTCAAGACGCTGATCTCCAAGGAGTACGCGGCCGTCCGCCGTAAAGAGATCAACCCCGCGCACGCAGCCGAGCGATACGGTCCCGCGGTCATCTCGCGCGTGGCATCAGGCACGGACCGGGATGAGCGTGGCGAGAATCTGACGGGCCGCGATCATGGCGACACCATCTACATGACGGTCGCCGACGGCAGCGGCAATGTCGTCTCATTGATCCAGTCGCTCTTCTCCGAATTCGGATCGGGCATCGTCGCCGGCGACACCGGAATCGCGCTGCACAACCGCGGTGCGCTGTTCACGCTCACGCCGGGACATCCCGATCGCATCGCGCCGCACAAGCGGCCGATGCACACGCTCGTGCCGTCGTTCGTCATGAAGGGCGGCCAACCGTGGGTGTCGTTCGGGGTCATGGGCGGCGACCACCAGGCGCAGGGACACACCCAGGTGCTGATGAATCTCATCGACTTCGGGATGAACATTCAGGAGGCCGGCGAGGCGGCGCGCGTCCATCACGGAAGCGACGGCCTGTTGGTCGAGAGTGCGGTGACACAGTCGGCCAGGACGGGTCTCACCCGGCGCGGTCACCACGTCTCGGAAAGCATCGGCGCGTTCGGCGGATTTCAGGGCATCCTGATCGATCCGCGCACCGGCGTGCTCATGGGCGGCTCGGATCCGCGGAAGGACGGACTCGCGATCGGATACTAGAAGGGCTGAGGGCAAAGGGCTGAGGGTAAAGGGGCTATGCCCTATGCGCTATGCTCTTTGCCCTATAGGTGAAATCCCTCCCTGAGCGGATCGTCTTCGTCAATCAGAAACGTGTGCTCCCCGGTGATCCACGCCGATCCGTCTATCTCCGCCACGATCGCGTGATACTCGCCCACCTGGGTCCGTCCAGTCACCCTGCCGTTGAACAGCGTGCCGACGACGCTCTCGTGCACGAAGGATCTGTCGTCGCCGAGCAATCCCATGGCGTCGATCACCGCCATCACCGCCGCCGTGCCGGTGCCGCAGGGTGAGCGGTCGACCTGGCCGCCGGCGAAGATCGTCACGTTTCTCAAATCGGCCCGCGAATCGTCGGGCGGCCCCGTAAAGATCGTGCCGTCAATCCCACCCAGCTCCGGCTCGAGCGGGTGCGTGATCTGGTGCGCGGTTTCGATCGCGCGCATGATGTCCATCCCAACGCGGCGGAGCTCTGGAACGTGCGCCGCATCGATGGGCAGACCGACGGCCTCGCTGTCGACGATGGCGTAAAAGGCTCCGCCGAATGCGATGTCAGCGCGAATCTGCCGGCTCCCGAGCTTCACGACGAGTCCGGGATGGAGCACAAAGGAGGGGACGTTCTCGAACGCGACGCGCTCGACTTTGGTGTCACGGCATTCATGACCTTCTCGCGGGGCCCCACCCCCGCTCGCCGACGCCTCGCGAGCTGTGCGCTCACGCGCGCGAGGCGTGGCCGCAGGCGCTAGACTCGCTGTGGCGCGAACGGTACCCGCCGGCGAGTCGAAGACGATCGTTCGCCCGTCGCCGCCGGGCACGAGTAGACCGCGCTCGAGCGCGATCGTGGCCACTGCGATGACGGCGTGGCCGCACATGGTGCTGTAGCCGTCGTTGTGCATGAACAGCACGCCGACGTGGGAGCCGGGCGAGACCGGTTCGGTGAGAAGCGCGCCGGACATATCGGCGTGGCCACGCGGTTCGAGCATCAACGCGCGGCGGAGGTGATCCTGTTTCCTCCTCATCCACTCGCGCTTCTCGAGCATCGTGCGCCCCTGCGGGGCTGGACACCCGTCGACGATCAGGCGGAGAGGCTCGCCGGCCGCGTGCGCGTCGATCGTCTTGACGGGGCGGATCACTTGGGTCAGGTAGGTCTGGTGGGGTCAGGTAGGTCTGGTGGGTTTAAACGCGGCCCACCTGCCCTACCCGACCCACCCGACCTCTAATTTCCGGCCTTGAGTTCCTTCTCCTGATCGGCGATCCACTTGCTGAAATCCTCGGCGCTGTCCACGGTGAGGAAGCCGCGCATGCGGTAGTGGCCCAATCCGCACAGCTGCGAGCAGGCGATTTCATAGTCGAAATCGGCCTTGCCCAGCTTCTGACGCATCTCGCTCGTCGTCACCGTCGGAATGAACCAGACCGGAATCTGCATCCCCGGAATCGCGTCCTGCTTCACCCGCATTTCGTAAAGGCCGAAGCTGTGGATGACGTCCTTGCTCGAGAGGTGGACGAGCACGGGACGATTGACCGGCACGTGCATCTGGTTGGGCGCGCTGATGTCGTCCTTGGCGTTGGGATCGGTGCGGTCGAGGCCGAGAGGATTGTCAGCAGACACGAGCTTCACGTCGGTGCGCCCGAATTTGCCGTCCGGCCCCGCATAGTGGATGTTCCACGCGAACTGCTCGCCGACCACGCGCACAACCGTGGCTTCGTTTTCCGAGGGGAACTGCCTGACGCGCGTCGCCCACGCGGGAATGGCATAGAAGACCAGCAGCGCGATCTCCACGACGGCCACCGCAACCTCGGTTGACTTGGCGAACTTCCCTTTCGCGCCGGCGTAGTTCGCCTTCGGGTTGGCGCCGCGCCGGAACCGGACGAGCACGAACAGAAAGAACGCGCCCCAGCCGACAAACAGCACGAGCATGAGCCAGTGCACCAGCACCATCATCTGATCGATTTCGCCGGCATGCGACGATGCGGCCGCCGGCAACCCGAGATAGTTCAGCATTACACCGTTCCCCCGTATCGTACGTGGGGTCCGGCTTTAACCGGACCTACTTCAGCCGGACAGGATTGTTCGGCGAGACGGGCCCGCCGGAAGAGATGCACGAAAAAGCTCGCGAAGCCGACCATGACGCCGCCGACCACCACCAGCATCGCGAAGATGCCCATGTTCACGCTCCAGGCCATCGGCGAGTCGCTCTGGCCGAAGCACACCGGACAGGCGAGGACCGCGCGCGGCGCGCCGGAAGCGACGACGAGAACGGCTGTGAACAGGCCCTTGCGCAGCATCCCCCGCCTACAAGTTCCGCGTCTTCCGCTGAAACGCCGTGCCGTAGACTGCCAGGACGCACGCAGCGGCGAGCGAGGCGATGGCGCCCGCGATCAACAGCGGCCGGTGATCCACGCGGTATTGGCCCATCGCCCACGCGGCGCAGAACGCCGCCAGGATGACCGACAACGCGATGAACAGCAGATGAAACGCCCTCAGCGACATCTCAATGCCCCGCGCGCTCTCCCGCCGCGCGCAGCGTGTCGAGCGGCGTCCCGATGTGATCGAGCACCGTCAGCAACGGCACGAACATCAAGACGATGAAGAAGACGACCGTCAGCAGCAAAGCGCCGTAGATCCAGCGCTTCTCGTGGTTGAGGTGCATGAACACCGCCGCAACCATCGATCCCTTCATGGCCGCAATGATCAACGCCACGGTGATCGCCACGGGGACCACGAAGTGGAACCGGTTGGCGGCCACGGTGATGCCTGTAAACACCAGCAGCGCGGCGCCGATCATGAAGTACCCGCGCACGCTTTTCTTGATTGCAGCCGGATCAGAATGCATTCCTTGGCTCCGGACCGGTCTAAAGACCGGTCGCTACACACCCATCGCGCAGGGGCGGGGTTTCAACCCCGCCCCTACAACAAATACAACACCGGGAACAGAAAGATCCACACAAGGTCCACGAAGTGCCAGTACAACCCCGTGTACTCGATCCGGTTCACGAACTGTTCCGGGCTCGTCTTCCACATCTTCGCGCCGGGGCCCAGGAAGTACCCCATCACGATCATCCCGCAGACGATGTGCAGGCCGTGCAGACCGGTCAGCGTGAAGTAGATCGCCAGGAAGGTGCTGTGCCAGGGGCCTTCACCCCCCGCGAGGTGGGCCGAGTACTCGAAGTACTTGTTGATCAAGAAGACCAGCGCCAGCACGAACGTCAGGGCCAGGTAGAGGCGGTGCTTGCCCCACTCGCGCATCTTCAGCGACGCCCACGCCATCACCATGGTCACCGATGACGAGATGAGGATGACGGTGTTGATGGCGCCCAGCGTGATGCTCAACTCGCCGTGCGGCCATTCGAGCGCGCCGACGCGCAGGATGATGTAGGTCGAGAACAGGGCCCCGAACAACATCACCTCGGAGGCCAGAAACAACCAGATGCCGAGCCTGCCGTTCGCCAACCCGGTGTCGGGTCGTTCTTCAACTGTGTACGGAATATTCATGATGGTCTGTAATGCAAAACGTTGAATGCAAAATGCATTGAGCATTCTGCATCGTGCATTTCACGCTTCATGCCCGTTCCGGCTCGAACTGCGGCGTGAAGTCGGTGGCGGCCCCCGGCATGCTGTACTCGTACGGTCCGCGGTACACGATCGGCTCGGTCAGAAAGTTGCCGTGGCCCGGCGGCGAGGGCGCCGACCACTCCAGCGTCGTCGCTTGCCACGGATTGCGATCGACGAGCGTGCCCCACTTGATACTCGAGAAGAAATTGATAATGAACGGAATCTGGAAGAGACCGAGCCCCCAGGCGGCGAACCCGATCACCACGTTCCACTTCAACAGGTTCGCGTTGTGCCCGTACAGCATGCCGCCGTCGTACATCCGGCGGTTCATGCCGCCCAACCCCTGAATAAACATCGGCATGAAGACGGTGTTGATGCAGATGAACGATCCCCAGAAATGAATCTGGCCGAGCAGGTCGTTCATCTTCCTGCCCGTCGCCTTCGGGAACCAGTAGTAGATGCCCGCAAAGAGCGCGAAGATCGTCCCCGGCGCGACGACGTAGTGGAAGTGTCCGATCACGTAGTAGGTGTCGTGCAGGTGGATGTCCGGCGGCGCGAGCCCCAAAGGCAGACCGGTCAGCCCGCCGATCCCGAACATGGGGAGAAACGCCAGCGCGAAGAGCATCGGCGTCGTGAAGCGGATTGACGCGCCCCACAGCGACAGCAGCAGCGCTGTCAGGATAACGACCGACGGAATCGAGATAATCATCGTCGTCGTCTGGAAGAAGGCACTCATCGTCGTGCCCATGCCGGTCATGAACATGTGATGCGCCCAGACGATGAACGACATGAAGCCGAGAAACACGATCGAGTACACCAGCGCGCGATACCCCCACAGCGGCTTGCGCGTGTTGTTCGCGATGACCTCGCTCACGATGCCCATCGCGGGCAGAACCAGTACGTACACCTCGGGGTGGGCCAGGAACCAGAAGAGATGCTGCCACAGGATCGGATTGCCGCCGCCCGCGACCGTCAGCACTTTGCCGCTGATGACGAGGCCGCTCGGCATGAAAAAACTGGTGCCCGCCAGACGGTCCATCAACTGCAGGACGCCGGCCGCTTCGAGCGGAGGAAACGCGAGCAGCAGCAGGAACGCGGTGACCAGCTGCGCCCAGACGAAAAACGGCAGGCGCATGAAGGTGAGACCCTTGGCCCGCAGCTGCACGATCGTCACGATGAAGTTCACCGACCCGAGCAGCGACGACGTGATCAGGAAGACCATGCCGATCAGCCACATCGTCTGCCCGCCGCCCTGGACGATCACGGACAGCGGAGGGTAAGACGTCCAGCCCGATTGCGCCGCGCCGTTGGGGACGAAGAAGCTGGCAACCATCGTGACGCCGCCGAGGAAATACACCCAGTAGCTCGCCATGTTGAGCTTGGGGAACGCCATGTCCGGCGCGCCAATCTGCAGCGGCACCACGAAGTTGCCGAAGCCGCCGACGGCAAGCGGCACGACGCCCAGAAACACCATGATGGTGCCGTGCATGGCGCCGAGCTGGTTGTAGAACTCCGGCAGCATGATGCCGCCCGGCGCCTTGTCAGGACCGAACCAGTTGCCGATCAGCGGAATCGGATGGCCCGGGTAGGCCAGCTGAAACCGCATGATCATCATCAGGCAGAAACCGAACAGCAGAAAGAGCAGGCCGGTGAAGGCGTACTGGATGCCGATCGTCTTGTGATCGACCGAAAAAATGTATTTTCGCCAGAAGGGGAGCTCTTCGTGCGGATGCTCGTGGGCGTGCCCATGCGCCACGGCTCCGACGGTCGTTGCGTTGTCCATGTCTCTCTCTTGGCCGCAGGCGCGGTTTTCTGATGGCCGCAGGCGCTTCTTGTGTCGCGCGGGAACCCTCGGCCCCGCCGGCCGTACACGTCGTGTCGAGCGGTGAGATTGTATGCAGAAGGCACAAGCGGGCGCAAGTGACGAACGGGCGCTTTGGGGGGGGCCGAACGTAAGATGTCGCCATGAACTGGTTGGTCCGCGCGGTCGTCATCGTCGTGGTGGCCGGTCTGACCGCGCCATCGGCGATGGCCAACCGCGAATCGGACGCGCTCAGGGCGCGGGCGTCGGCCGAGCTCTTCAACCTGGATCACGATCAGGCAATGGCGACGTTTCGTCAGGCGATCGCGGCCGATCCACAAGACGCAGCGGCCTATCGAGGGTTGGCGACGATCCTGTGGCTGGGCATCACGTATCGCCGCGGAACCATGACGGTCGACGATTACGTGGGCCGCGTCAGCCGCGCGAACGCGCCGCCGGAACCGCCGCCGCCAGCCACCGCCGCCGCCTTTCGCGACGCGATCGATCGGGCATTGGCGCTCGGCCGCAAGAGAATCGAAGCCAACCCGCGGGATGCGGACGGCCATTATCAAGTGGGCGCGGCCCTCGGCCTGCGGGCGTCGTATGTCGCCACGGTCGAAGGCCGTGCGCTCGGGGCTTTTCGATCGGCGCGCGAAGCCTACGAAGAGCATGAAAAGGTCCTGGAGATCGACGCGCGCCGAAAGGACGCCGGGCTGGTCGTCGGATCGTATCGCTACATCGTGTCGGTGCTCGCGCTGCCGGCGCGCTGGATCGCCTACATGGCCGGCTTCGGGGGCGGAAAAGAGCGCGGCATGCTCATGGTGGAGGAAGCGGCCTCCTATGCAGGCGAAAATCAGACGGACGCGCGTTTCGCGCTCCTCCTCATATACAACCGCGAGAGGCGGTACGACGATGCGCTCAGGCAGTTGGCGGTGCTGCGACAGCAGTATCCACGCAATCGGCTGATGTGGCTGGAAACGGGGGCGACGAGCCTGCGCGCCGGCCGGCCGGCGGACGCGGAACGCGTTCTGACCGACGGTATGTCGCGGTTCGCGAGCGACCAGCGCGTCAGGATGTTCGGAGAGGACGCGTTGTGGTTCTACAAACGCGGCGCGGCGCGGGCGGCACTGGGCCGACCCGCCGAGGCGGAACAAGATCTTCGACAGGCCGTCTCATCAGAAGGACGAAAGTGGGTGCACGGCCGCGCGTATTTCGAGCTCGGCAAACTGTCGCTCAAAGCCGGGAAGCCTGCCGCCGCGCGCCAGGAGTTTCAGATGGCCGCCACCCTGTGCGACGCAGACAACGACGGCGCCACTGCCGACCAAGCGCGCCGGCTGACGAAATGAAGAAGACCTGGCCGTCAATCCTCATCGCGACGATCGTCATCGCGATCGTCTTCTGCCTTGCGCTCGCAGGCGGCGTCGTGTACTGGATTTCTCAACACGTGCACCGTGAGTCGTCGTCCGCCGAAAGCGCGGCCGCGCAGTTCGGGCGGGCACGCGCGCGGTTTGCGGGCCAGTCTGCTCTCGTCGAAATGAAGGCCGGATCGGACGCTGTCGTCCGTGACGTGCAGGCCTCACCCCCGGCGCACTCGGAAGTCACTTCAATTCATCTGCTCGTCTATTCTCCAGGCGAGGAGGAAATCGTTCAGGCGAGCTTTCCGTTCTGGGTCTATCGCCTGGCCCCGCCAGGAAGCCGGTTTGGCGTCAGCATCGTCGACGCCGACTCCGCCCTCAAACAACGCATCCGCGTGTCACCGGCCGACATCGAACGGCGCGGGCCCGGCCTGATCTTCGAATCGACTGACATCCCGGTCTCGGGGGCGCGCATGCTCCTCTGGGCGGAATAGGGCGGACGAGCCGTCGTCGTCAGAGGACACGCGCGTTCCTTCGCGCCATTTTCCTCAACAAAACCAACCGCTCTCGGTGGCATCCCGCTTGAAGTGCGGCAGGTACGTGGGTGGACCTCATCAGGTCCGCCGATTTTGAGGTACGTAGGGCGGACGCTATCAGGTCCGCCGATTTGAGGGTTCAGCCCATGTTCAAACCACAACGATCGGTGCCGGCTATCTTGGTCACGATCGGCTTATCGACGATTTCGACGGCCTGTGCCGCTCAGGCCCGATACGGTTATCCCGCTCAACGCGACTCCCGCGACGTCGAGCGGCTCGCGTACGACAACGGCTTCCGCGACGGACAGCAGCGCGGCGAGCGCGACGCGCGCGATCGTCGCGACTTCCGGGTTGACCGCGACAGCGATTACCGCAACGCCGACAGCGGATACCGCGGCTACGGCGATCGCAACGGATACCGCCGCTTTTTTCGGGACGGGTATCAGGCGGGTTACGCAGAAGGGTACAACCGGGTGGCGCGCTACGACCGCAGCGGCGGCGGCAGGATTTATCCGCCCGTGACAGCGCCCGATGGCTATCCAAACACGCGGGGAGTGTACGGGTCGGGGGCCGCGCAGACCGGCTACCGCGACGGTCTCGAAGCCGGACTTCGAGATGCGCGCGATCGCGAGATCAACGATTTCCGGCGACCGAAGCGGTACCGCGAAGGCGACCACGACTACGACAGCCGCTACGGATCACGCGATCAGTACAAGCAGGACTATCGGGCGGCGTTTCAGCGGGGCTACGAACAGGGATATCGGGAATACCGACGGTAGGTGTGGGAATCGGATGTGGTACGTCAAGAAGCGGCCAGATGTAGAAACCGGCGAACGCGGGCCACGAAGGTGTGCGGCGGCTCGCTTCCGGCCGGCGCCGCAAGGCCCTCCGCCCGGTGGCGTTCGAGTTCGGCGCCACGCGTCGACGCGGCCAGGGCGACGCGCTCGACGACCGCCGGATCGGCGAGCACCAGCCCTCTGAAATCCTCGACTGTAATTTCGAGCACCGCGCAATCGGTGACCGCGGTCACCGTGGCGCTGCGGGGATCGCCGGTCAGCAGCGACATCTCGCCGAAGAAGTCGCCCGCCTTGAGGTGGGCCACCTCGCGTCGCGGCGCAGCCAGGGTCACCACCGCCTCTCCGTCCTGGATCACGAACATGGAGCTGCCGGCCGCCCCCTGGCGAACGATCGCCTCGCCAGCCGCATACTCGCGCAGCCTCGACCGGCGTGCCAGTTCGGCGCGCTGCTCGTCGCTGAGCGGCGCCAGGATCGCCACCGCGCCAAGGGCCGCCTGGACCAGCGCCGGGTCGGGCGGCGGCGGCGCCGTCAGGTCGCGCCGAATTTCGACCTGCGTCGGATAGGGGATCTCGACCCCCGTCCGGCGGAACGCGTAATACACGCGCGAGCGCACCCGATCGCGCAGGTGCTCGTCGGCGGCGAAGTCTGCGGTCCACACGCGAATCCGATAGGTCACCGCGTACGCCGCGAAGTCGGCGATGAGCACCTCCGGCTCGTGGCCCGCCGCCAGCAGCGGCTCGTCCCGAATCGCGTCGCGGATGACTGCTTTGACCTTGTTCGGCGGAATGTCGTAGCTGACGCCGACGTCCACCTCCAGCCGCGACTCGACGATCGGCTCCGAGTAATTCGTGATGGTGTCGCGCGCCAGCGCGCTGTTCGGCACGACGACGAAGTTGCCCGCCTTGGTCCGGATCTTCGTCGCCCGCCAGGTAATCTCGCTGACGAGGCCATCCTTCCCGGCGACGTTCACCCACTGACCGACCCGGAACGGCTTCTCGACCTGGATCGCGAGGCCGGCAAACAGGTTGCCGAGCGTATCCTGCAGCGCGAGGCCGATGACGACGGCGCCGACCGCGCTGGTGGCGAGAATCCTTTCCTGCAGGATGAGCGTCGCGGCGATCCCGAAGAGCGCAATGACGATCGCGTCCTGCACGATGTTGGGAAACCGATCGGGAATGCGATCCGATCGCCACGGGTTGATGGCCAGCGCGACGACGACGTTGATCAGCGCGAAAGCGAGGAGCAGCGGCTGAACGGTGCGAACCAGCAGCGCCGTGTCCGGCGAGAGCAGATATTTCGCCGACATCGCTGCCAGGACGTACACGGCGATAAGCATGCTCGACACGAGCAGCCTGCCGCGCACGTAGCGGTTCCCACTCGCCCCTCGCAGGCCGAGCGTCGCCACGAGCAGAACGATGCCGACGACGATCATTTCCATACGGATCTGTCAGCGCCATTGTAGCGGCAGACTTGTCCAGGGAGTGAAGGACGGGAATGTCAAGGCGTGGTAGTCGGTTTCCCCGGTGTTCGGGGAATGTCTTGTTCTGCCGGCAGTCAGCGCCGCGGCCAGCACGTCTGATTTCTTACCCAGCCCCGCATGACAGCGAAATAGTCGACTCGTTGGAACTCACAGCGTCTGCAGCCCGTTATGCAGGGGGCGTCCGGACCATCGACGTGTTCTCTCCAGAAGCGAACGGTATTCGAGAGCGAGCACGAACGATCGCGTGCGATCTCGAAGATGCTCGAACGGAGGATGGTGGCGCCTGGAAACGTCGATCTCACGAACTGGTCGAGGACCTCGTTCTTCTCACCATGTTCCGAGTTGATCCAAACGCAGGGACGGTTGTCGCGAACGAGCTGCCAGGCCGTCATCCCATAAATGGGGAATCCGGTGAAAATCGTGCCACCCGATTCGACCAACTCCCCGGTGACCAACGGCGGCCACAGTCTGAAGCGGTCGATCGAATGCGTGAAGAGCGGCACGGCTTGAACCAACTGCAAAGCTATCAGTAAGCCCACCAACGCGCGATTCTCGAGCTCGATGAGCAGCCACACACCGAGCAGAGCCGCCCACATGACAGGGTAGCAATATCGGGCAAACTGAAACACTGAGACGAGCTGAAACAGAAAGACTCCGGCCAGAGAGCCGAGCGTCAGGATCAGGAACTCACGATTTTTCAACGCCTCGGATGGACGCAACGCTGCAGCGATTGCGAAGCCGATCCCTGCGAAGAAAAACCACGTTCCAACATAGGATCCTGCACGGCTCAGCGATCGATCCATCAGCACTGTCGTCGAAAAGACCTCGGCAGGCCCTCCGTATACGAAATTCCCGTTCGGGCCAATTCCCCGGAGACCCAAGTAATTCAACGCAAGTCCCGCGGCGATCCCAATGGGGATGAAATGGGCCCGGCTCTTCAGCCGTCCGCGGAAGGCCAACGCCAGGAGAAGCAGGGCCGGAATGGTTGTCGATTTCACGGCGGTGGCCAGCGCACTGGCAACGGCGAGTAGCAGCCGCGGGGCGCTGTCAGGATCGTCCGGGCTGTCTCTGAGAATGCACCCGAGCGTGAACGTGAGGAGCGGGAGAGCAGCCGACTCCATCATGAGCGACGTGGCGTTCAAGAGCACGAGCGGAGAGGCCAGCAGGACGATCGCTCGTGCCAACGACTCTGACGACGACTGGTTTCGAGCCGCCGCCGGAACAGCCCAGGCCAGGGACACCAAAAAGAAGCCGATGTACGCAAGATGCAGCGAAATGGGCCTCAACGGGCCGAAGGCGAATCCGATGCTGTGCATGAAGAAGTAGTTGGACAGGTAGAACAGGAACGGCTTTCCTGTGCTCGCGCTGTCGCCATACGGCGCGACCAGCGCGAGCTTCAGGTAATTGCTCTCGTCAATGTGGATACCCGTTGTTCGAGCGAAGAAGGCGACCGCAAGGATCAGGAAGCAGACGGCTGAAATGGCAGCCGTTCGTCCCCCTCTCCCGAGTGCTGTCATGTCACTCGACGACTGGAGCCGGCTTCACGCGATGGACCGCTGCTCGAAAGCTGGAACGCAGCCCAGACTGTTGTTGGCCAGAGCTGCGTCAACAGGCGGTCGAACGACGTCGCTATCTGCCATTCCAGGGGTGCAGGTGTGATCAGGTAAACCAGACCGTAGCCAATGAACATCGCGCAGACAAGCATCAGGGCGAACGCGGCGCGACCAGCGGAGCGCCGATCCGGCGATGCGGTCAGCGCCACGGCAAGTCCAAGGCCTGCCAGCGCGCCGCCGGGCACCTCTCCCCATGCGGGAATGCGTCGCACAAACTGATCGATCACGATCGCCGATCGGCCCGTGGCGAAGATCTTGCCCGCGATCTCGCCAATAGTCTGTTGATCGAAGAGGTAGTTGGATGGTGACAGCCCGGCCTTGAAGATCGCGAGCACCAATACCGGCACCGCCGCGCCTGCCGTGAGGCTCAGTAACGCCCGACCGCGGCGCGCGAGGACGCTCGCGACCAGGAAAATCAGCACGAGCAGAAGCGCCCCTTCGTTTTTGGTCCACGCCGCGAGGCCAGCCGCCGCGCCGCCCGTCACCAGGAACGGTCGTGGGTCGATCTCCCCCTGGCTCATCGTGAGGAAAACGATCGCGACAAGAATAAAGAACCCGATCGGCTGATCCGCGCATTGGCAGGAGCTCTGAAAGACGTACGTTCTCGCGATGAGCAGAGCCATGCCGCTCAACAGGCCGACGGTCCAGCCTCGCAGTCGACCGACTGAAATCACGACCACTGCAATCGACGACATGGAGAAAATCAACGCGATGACGGCGGGAACCACAGTGCTCTCTCTCCCCGAGTACGCCCAACTGCGGGCGACCGTCAGCGGCACGAGCAGTGGGTAGTCGGGGTGCGACCAGCCAATGGCCGCGGAAAACGGCGCGGTCCAGTCCGCCCCCGTCAACAGCGATCGCGCTCGGAGATTCCAGATGGCCCAGGCGTCCCATTCGCCGTGAGGATTGAGAGTCCAGTGCAGCCAGAACGATGCTGCCGCGAGCGCCGACAGAGCGAGCAGGCCTGCAACCGTGACGACCAGCGCCGGTCCCCAGGAGGCGCGGGCCGCAGCGTCGTCTTCAGCGTTGGCGCGCTGCCGGGACGCGCCCGGCGCGATCACGTCGTAAGCTAGCAAGCCGACAGTAGACAGGATCCAGAAGCCGGCATCCAGACGGACAGCGCTGTGGTGATTCCGCGTCAACAATAGCAACAAGAAATAGACGCACGACGCGAATCCGATTCCGAGCCCGGGTGCCGTGGCCGCTGCAAGAGCCCGGCCCAGCCGCGCGCGCGAACCGCCCCACAATCGTCTGAGGACCAAGTACGCGGCCAACGCCGGCACAAGGAGCGCCAGAAGTGATCCGACGGTCACGCGAACCGCCTGAAGATTCGCACGCCGTTGCTGAAGCGCTGGTACAGCACGAACCCGGCAAGTCGAGGATCGCGAGCCGCGGTCCCCACGCTCTCACCATCTTCGACCGAGGCTTCGGGAACCACGATGACAAATTCGGGGGCCGTTCCGATCACGACGATCCTCGGCGTCAACGCGTACTCGGCCAGGTAGAAGCGGCGCACGTCGTCTGCGGCCGGCCAATGGTCCGTCGGCAGGTATCCGACAGTTCCTCCAGCCGGCAGCGATCCGACCAGAAGCGCAAATCGTGTCGCTTCACGCGAAATAATGTCCGCTCGATCGCCCTTGGCAGCCGACGATCGCCAATCCGCAAGAAAGGGCCGCATGCCAGCACTGAGGCCGGCCCAGAGGAGAAAGGCTGCCGCGAGCAGCACGCGAATCCGGAAGAGGACTCGCCACGGGACGCCGATCATCCGGCGGCTCCAGCCCGTGTTCGTCGGACCATCGTCAGTCCAACGACGAGGTTCATGGCGAGCGGAAGACCCGGCAGGGGCCAGCGCACCTCTTCGACGATCCGGAATCTTCTGGCCAGTTCGTTCCGAACCTCGTCGTACGTATTCACGTGTTCACGCTCGATGAACCACGCGTAGGGTGTGCGGTACGTCTTCTCGAAAATACGCTGCGCCGAGATCCGGCGGGCCAGCGAATACGCAAGGCTCCCTTCGCACGGCGCGACGACACAAAGCGCTCCGGATGGCCCGAGCACCCGGTCGATCTCCGCAAGCGCGCGCGGCAGGTTGCACAGATGCTCGAGCACGTGAACGATGACGATGCGGTGAAAGTACTGATCTACAAATGGCATCGACTCCTCGGCATTGCCCAGGACTGCGTGGACCGCCGGGTAGCGCTGCCGGAGCACACTGACCAGGTTCTGCCGCATCTCGAGCACGTGATAATCCTGATGCGAGAGATCCTCGTAGCCGATGTGGGCGCCAAGACCAGCGCCGATCTCCAGCGTACGAACGCGTCCCTCCTCGTGTGAGCGGCCATGCCGAGCCCACGCCTGGATCGGGTACCTGTGGTTGAACCGCTCGATCGCCCCATACCGCTGTGGCAGCACCTCCAGCCACCGCTTCATGAAATCGTCGCGGATGCGCTCCTGCTCGGGCGTGAGGGCGTCGAATGTCTTGGGCCAGCGCGCGCGCTGATTGGCCGTCGCCCGGCTGGTCACGGGGCGACTTCGCCCGAGCGGACGCGGTCGCTCTCGGGCGCCGCGGCGGCGGGACACGCGCCGAACCGGATCCGGAGAATGTCGGCGAAGTTCCTGGCGTTTCCCATCACCAACTGGAGCCGGCTGTCGCCGTCGTCGCGCCATTGGACGGGCACCTGCCCGATCCGGTAGCCCGCCTTGCTGGCAAGGTACAGGATTTCGACGTCGAACATGTACCCGTCGATCCGTTGACGTGAAAAAAGATCGATCGCGATCTGACGGCGGAAGAACTTGAAGCCGCACTGCGTATCCGAATAGTCTCGAAGGCCGACGACCGCGTGCATGAAGAGCGCGAACCCGCGCGAGCCGATACGGCGGTGTAACGGCTGAGGACGCTCGATGACCGCGCCCGGCAATCCCCGCGATCCGATGACCAGGTCGTAACCCTGCTGCAGCAGGACGGCGAAGTCGTCGAACGCCCGCATCGGCGTCTTGTGGTCAGCGTCCACGAAGCCGACGATATCGCCGGTCGTCAGCCGGATCGTTTCCCGGATGCCGCGCCCCTTGCCGCGCCGGGCCGGGCTTCCGATCACGGTGATTGCCGGATTGTTGCGGCCCAGGGCCGCAGCCACTTCGCGTGTTCCGTCGGTGCCCTCGGCGGATACGACTATCTCGTACGCGAGATTCCGGCTCTCGAAATAGCTCTGCGCGTCGTGGATGGTCGCGGCGATCCGGCGCGCCTCATTATAGGCCGGGATCACGACGCTGACTTTGACGATCGGAGCCATGTGTATGCGAGCCGCAAATCATATAACGGGTGCTCGAGAAGTGGTGAGGAGGTGGAGCGTGAGATGCGCCCGCAGGCGACGCCCCAGGGGAAGCCTCGATCGGGCACCTGCTCGCAGGTGTGGCCGGCTTACCAACTTATCTGGTAGCGGTACGGGGAATCGAACCCCGGTCCCGTGGCTGAGAACCACGTGTCCTGACCCCTAGACGATACCGCCACGTACCGACGAGAACCCTTAATTGTACCAAACTTTGTATTATGGAGTCCATGCGTTGGCTCGCTGCGCTCGTCGTCCTCGCGCTCCTGAGCTTCTGTGGCGCGTACGTCGTCGCCGGCCGCGCCGCACCTCCACGTCTGACGATCGACAAACCCGAACGCGTCGTCGGTCAGAGCGGAACGCTGGAGGTCACGGCCGAAGCGCCCAACGCGCGATTCACGGCCCTGACCATCACGCTCGAACAAAACGGCCGGACGACGCCGCTCTTCGACATCTCCAGGCTCGATCGCGGCCAGGCAGGGACCGTCGCCCCGACCGAGCCGAACCGCCTGCGGGTGTCGCGGCCGTTCGGCAAGCAGAGCGTTCCGCAACTGCAGGCGGGCGCCGCGCGCATCGTCGTCACGGCGGCGCGCCCGTCGTTTCTGGGACTGCGGACGGTGTCCGCGACAACCAGCAGGGACATCCAGGTCCGTCTCGAACCTCCGCGCATCGCCGCACTGTCCACGCATCACTACGTCAACCACGGCGGATCGGAAATGGTCGTGTACCGAGCGACGCCGACCGACGTGCAATCGGGCGTGCGTGTCGGAGACGTCGAATATCCGGGCTTCGCGCGTGCTGAAGTGGGTGCGGCAGGCGGCGGCCCTGGCGGCCCTGGCAGCATTGATGCCGGGCTCAAGGTCGCATTCTTCGCGCTCCTCTACGATCAAAAACTGAACGCGCCCATCGTCGCCTTCGCCCGTGACGAGGCCGGTAACGAGACACGGGCCACCTTCGTCGACAAGGTGTTCGAGAAGCCGTTCAAGAAGAGCCACATCGAGCTCGATGACAAGTTCCTGAACCGCGTGGTGCCGGAGATCCTGGCGCATTCGCCGGAGCTGAAGACGACGCCGCCGGCCGCCGGCGACGACATGCTGCCGGCGTTTCTCAAGATCAACGGCGAGCTGCGCAAGATCAACACCGACGAAATCTCGGCCCTCGCAGCGAAGAGCTCACCGATGCGGTTGTGGAACGGCCCGTTCGTGCAGCTCGGCAACTCGCAGGTCGAAGCGTCGTTTGCCGATCAGCGGACCTATTTCTACAAGGGCAGGGAAGTCGATCGGCAGGTCCATCTCGGCTTCGATCTCGCCGTCACCAGCAACGTGGCGGTCGTCGCGGCCAATAACGGCACGGTCCTGCACGCGAGCTGGCTCGGCATCTACGGCAACTGCGTGATCCTCGATCACGGCATGGGCGTGCAGTCGCTGTACGGCCATCTGTCGGCGTTCGAGGTGAAAGTCGGCGACACGGTCACCAAAGGCCAGACGATCGGGCGAAGCGGCATGACGGGACTGGCGGGCGGGGATCACCTGCACTTCACGATGCTCGTCAACGGTCATCCGGTGAATCCGGTCGAATGGTGGGATTCGCACTGGATCGAAGATCGCGTCGAGCGAAAACTGCGCGAAGCCGGACAGTAGCCGAGCGCGAGAGTCTACGCTCGAGCGCGAGGTCTTTACGCGGAGGTGGGGCCGGAGCATTCACCCGAGCGCGAGAGTCTACGCTCGAGCGCGAGGTCTTTAGCGCGTGGGGGTGGGGCCCCACGCGCATAAGGTATGATTAAAGGTCGGTCTAATTTGCGTTTTTTGCGCTCTTCTTGAGGAGAATTCAATGCGTCCAAGCAGCATCTGGGTCACCACGTTCGGTCTGGCGCTCGCCGCGTCGCTCGTCGCATGCGGGGGCGGCAGCAAATCAGCGGAACCCTCGGTACCGGCGGGGACCCCCGCGGCCTCCAAGGTCGACACATCCACTGCGGGCGACGTCAAGGGCATGGCGATGCTCGAGGGTACCGCGCCGAAGAACGAGCCGATCAGAATGAACGCGGATCCGGTCTGCGTCAAGGCCAACACGAGCCCGCAGTTCCAGGCAACCTACTCCGTCAGCGACGGACATCTGGCGAATGTGTTCGTGTACGTGAAGGACGGTCTCGGCAACTACATCTACGACACGCCGACGGAGCCGGCAAAGATCGATCAGCACGACTGCCGCTATCATCCGCACGTGTTCGGCATCCGCGTCGGCCAGCCGCTCGAGATCCTCAACAGCGATCCGACGCTGCACAACATCCATGCGCTCCCCAAGAACAATCAGGAATTCAACACCGGGCAGCCGATCCAGGGAATGAAGACGACCCACACCTTCACCGCGAAGGAGGTCATGGTGCCTTTCAAGTGCGACGTGCACGGCTGGATGAACGCGTACATCGGCGTGCTCGACCATCCGTATTTCGCGACCACCGACAAGGACGGCAAGTTCGAGCTGAAGTCGTTGCCGCCCGGCACCTACACGATCGAGGCGTGGCATGAAAAGCTCGGCGCCATGACGCAGAGCGTGACGCTCGGCCAGAAAGAGACCAAGGAAGTCAATTTCACGTTCAAAGCACCAGCCGGCGCGTCGGCGACGGACTGAACGCCGGCCAGAGGTCGGGTAGGCCAGGCGGGTCGGGTAGGCCAGGTGGGTCGCTTATCTCAGCTACCCGACCAACCTGCCGGACCTGCCAGACTCGCCTGACCCACCAGACACAAATGCTCCACAGGTTCGCGCAGTTCCTCGCCGGCTGCACGGTGCTCCTCGTGCTCGCGGGCAGCCTCGTCACGAGCACCGCCTCGGGTCTCGCCGTTCCTGACTGGCCGACGACGTACGGCTGGAGCATGTTCACGTTCCCTCCCTCGAAGTGGGTCGGAGGCATCCTCTACGAGCACGGCCATCGACTGATTGCCAGCACCGTCGGATTTCTCTCAATCATTCTCGCCGTGTGGCTGTGGCTGCAGGAGCCGCGCCGCTGGATGAAGTGGCTCGGCGTCGCCGCGCTTGGCGCCGTCATCGCACAAGGCGTGTTGGGTGGGCTGACGGTCCTGTTTTTCCTGCCGGCGGCGATTTCCACCGCACATGCGGGGCTTGCGGAAATCTTCTTCTGCCTCGTCGTCTCGATCGCGCTCGTCACGTCGCCCGGGTGGATTGACGGCTATGGGTCCAGCCGAGCGCGAGAGACTACGCTCGAGCGCAGCGCCCGCAGCTCTCGCGAGCGCCGAAGCGCGAGCGAGGCGAGTGGGGGTGGGGCCCCACGAGCATTGGAAAGCGTCTTCAGCGAGCGGGATGGCGGCCGGGTGCCCCTTACCCGAGCGCGAGAGACTACGCTCGAGCGCGAGGTCTTCAGCGAGCGGGGGTGGGGCCCCGCGAGCCATAAGAATGATGAAACGCTTCGAAAAGCCGCCACCACGGCCACCGGTCTGATCTACATCCAGATTCTGCTGGGCGCGACGATGAGGCATACGGGCGCGGGTCTCGCGATACCGGATTTTCCGTTGATGTTCGGCCATCTGCTGCCGACGCATTGGGATCCGAAGATCGCGATTCATTTCTCGCACCGCGTCGGGGCGCTTGTCGTCGTGCTTGGCGTGCTCGCGACGTGCGCGTACATCTGGCGTCGCCATGGCGAACGCCGGGAGCTCACCCGACCGGCGGCGCTGCTCCTCGCGCTCGTCGGCGTGCAGGTGACACTTGGAGCGCTGACGGTCCTGAGCCAGCGCGACATCTGGATCAACAGCGTGCACGTCGTCTGCGGTGCGCTGGTGCTCGCGACCTCGCTCGTGTTGACGCTCAGAAGCTGGCGCGGGAAGTTCGCTGACGAGCGCGTGCCGCAACCGCTGAGGACGCCGAGACATGTGGGACTGAGCTCTGCGACCTCCGCGTCCTCTGCGGTGACACACGGCGGGGCCCGTACGTGAAAGACGCGCCCCTGGATGCCGTATCCGTCCCCCTCGAGGTCGGCCGTGGGTCGACCCGCGTGTCCGACTACTTTGCGCTCACCAAACCGCGCCTGACTTTTCTCGTCGTCGCGACGAGCGCGGCCGGTTATTACCTCGGCGCGCCGGGCGGGCCGCAACTCTGGCCGATGGCGCAGGCGGTGACGGGCACCGCCTTGGTGGCCGGCGGCGCGGCCGTGCTGAATCAGGTGTACGAGCGCGACACCGATGCGCTCATGCGGCGCACCCGGATGCGTCCGCTGCCGGACGGCCGCGTCCCGCCAGCCGATGCACGCATCTTCGGACTCGCGCTGGCGGCCGGCGGCCTCGCCCTCCTGGCGGCGCGCGCCAACCTGCTCGCCGCCTCGCTCGCCGCCGCGACGCTCGTCATCTATCTCATCGTCTACACGCCGTTGAAGCGCCGCTCCTCGTTCGCCACGCTGGTCGGCGCGGTGCCGGGCGCCCTGCCGCCGCTGATCGGATGGACCGCCGCCCACGGATCGTTGTCGATGGGAGGGGCGGCGCTCTTCGCGATCGTGTTCCTGTGGCAGATCCCGCACTTCATGGCCATCGCCTGGCTGTACCGAGATGACTACGGGAAGGCGGGCTTTCCGATGCTGCCGGTCATTGAACCCGATGGACGAAGCACGGGCCGGCAGGCGGTCACCTACGCCGCCTCGCTCGTGCCGATCAGCCTGGTGCCAACCGCGATCGGTGTGAGCGGGCCGGCGTATTTCGCGATCGCACTCGTGCTTGGCGGCGCGCTTCTCTACCTGTCCGCCCGCTTCGCGCGCGCGCGAGGCGACAGTTCCGCACGGGCGCTCTTCTTCGCGTCCATCATTTACCTGCCGCTCCTCTGGATCGCGATGATTCTCGACAAGGCGTAGCGGGACGTGAGCATCCACGACCTGCCCGCGGTCAACGCGACGCTCAACGGCCTGTCCGGCATTTTGCTGACCGTCGGCTACCTCATGATGCGGGCGCACCGGATCAATCAGCACCGGCGGTTCATGATCGCCGCGTTCGTCACCTCGTCGCTGTTTCTGATTTGCTATCTCGTGTATCACGCGCAGGTCGGTTCGGTCCGGTTTACCCGGCAGGGCTTCGTTCGGCCGCTCTATTTCACGATTCTGATCACGCACGTGACGCTGGCCGCGTCCGTGTTGCCGCTCGCCATCATCACCCTCTCCCGCGGCCTGAAGGGCCGCTATCCGCAACATCGCCGCATCGCGCGCTGGACGCTTCCGATCTGGCTCTACGTATCGGTCACCGGCGTGCTCGTCTACGTCCTGCTGTACCAGCCCACCTGGCTGCTGTAGCTCGACCGACGAAGCGCAGCCACGAAAACACGAAAAAGAAGTTGCACTTTCGGCGCGGTGCGGGCGCGAACATCCAAGATATACTGAGCTTGTGATGGGCAGTTTTCCCAGGGGTGTGAAGATGCGTCACCGTCTTGGTTTCTTCCGGGTCGTCGTCGCCGCCGCGCTCTTCCTCGGATGGGCAGGCGCAGCCGGCGCACAGGTCGCCCGCGCCGGCGGCATCGTGAAAGACACTGGGGGTCAGCCGATCAAAGGCGCCACGGTTCGGGCTGAGAATCCTGACGCGCCGCTGGGTTCCCTCACAGCCACCACCGACGACAAAGGGCGCTTCGCGCTCATCGGGTTGGCGCGGGGCGAATGGATGTTCACCGCCGACGCACCTGGATTTCAATCGCAGTTCACGGAGCTGAACATCGTACGGACCGGGACGCCCAATCCTCCGCTGATCTTCACGCTGCAAAAGGCCGTCGTCCGGCCGCCGGCGGGCATCGAAGGCGTGACGGCGAAGGATCTTCAGCAGCAGCTCGCGGCCGCCGACGCGCTGTACAACCAGAAGAAGTTCGAGGACGCAGTGGGAATCTACCGAACCATCCTGACGGTCGCGCCGTCGCTGACGGTCGTCAACCTGCAGATCGCCGCGGCGTATCGGAACCTGAAGCAATACGACAAGGCCCTTGCGGCGTACACCGATCTGCTGAAAATCGAGCCGGACAATCAGAAGGCGGTGGTCGGCATCGCGCTGACGAATCTGGACAAGGGCGACGTGCAGGCCGCAGAACAGGCGCTGACGCGGGCCGCCGACGCGCCTCTGGCGAACCGGGACGTGTTCTACAACCTCGCCGAGATCAAGGTCGCCAAGAACCAGACGGATGAAGCCGTGCGGTTGTACCAGAAGGCGGTCGCCGCCGACACCTCGTGGGGCAAGCCGCTGTTCAAGCTGGGCACGATCGCGATGAGCAAGGGCGACAAAGAGGGCGCGAGGAAGACGATGACGCAGGTGATCGCGATCGATCCCACGTCGCCCGAGGCGGCGCAGGCGAGGACTGCTCTCGAACAGCTCAAGTAAGCAACCCTGAGCACGAAGCAGGTAACCGTGGCTCGTCCTTTTCGGTACACCTTCATTCTGGTCCTGGCGGCGCTCGGCACCTCCCTCGCGGCGGTCGGCGGATGGCGCTACGCGCGCGCCTCCGCGCCGGTCAACGGCCCCATCATCCTCATCTCCATCGACACGCTCAGAGCCGATCACCTGCCGGCGTACGGCTACAAGAACGTGAGGACGCCCGCGATTGACGGCCTGGCCGCCGACGGGGCGGTCTTCGAGCGCGCCTATTCGCACGCCCCGCAGACGCTGCCGGCCCACGTCTCCCTCCTGTCGGGCCGCCTGCCATTCGAGACCGGCGTCCGCGACAACATCGGCTTCGTCGTGAAGAGCGGCGAGCGGCTGCTGCCGCAAATGCTTCGCGAGCGCGGCTACACGACGGGCGGCATCGTGTCGGCCTACGTGCTCCGCAAGGAGACGGGCATCAATCAGGGATTCGATTTTTTCGACGGCGACATGCCGCCGAGCTCTCCGGAGCTGACGATCGGGCAGGTGCAGCGCGACGGCTCCCTGTCGGAAGCCATCGCCGAGCGATGGCTCGATCAACAGGGATCGCAGCGGGTGTTCTTGTTCCTCCACCTGTACGAGCCGCACAAGCCGTATTCGCCTCCGTCTCAGTACGCCGAGTACGAACCCTACGACGGCGAGATCGCGTACGCGGACGAGATCGTCGGCCGTTTGATTCGCTACCTCAAATCGCACCAGCTCTACGATCGGTCGACCATCGTCCTGTTGTCCGATCACGGTGAAGGACTTGGCGATCACGGCGAACAGGAGCACGGACTGTTCGTGTACGACGAAGCCATTCACGTCCCGCTCATCGTGAAGCAGGCCGGCGGCGCCGGTAGCGGCCGGCGCATCCGCGACGTGGTGCAGCACATCGACGTGGCGCCCACGATTCTGGCACTGGCCAAGGCGCCGATTCCCGGCAGCCTGCGGGGGCGATCCCTGAAGCCGGTGCTCGACGGCACCGGTCGTCTGTCTGAGCAGGCGGTCTACTCGGAAGCGTTATACGCGCGCTACCACTTCGGCTGGAGCGAGCTGACCGCGCTCACTGAAGATCGGTATCGCTACATCAAGGCGCCCACAGAAGAGCTCTACGATCTCGATCGCGATCCGCACGAGCGGCAGAACATCGTCGAGGACCGCGGGCGCGCGCAGACAACCGACGCGCTCAGAGGCGCCCTCGGACGGTTGATTGCAGGCGTCCCTATCGAAGCACCGGCCGAAGTGTCGGCCGAGGATCGCGAACGGCTGCAGGCGCTCGGCTACGTCGGCGCTCAAACAGACGTGACGAAGGCGTCGGGCGACACACTCCCCGACCCGAAGGACAAGCGCGAGATTCTCGATACGTATCGCCAGGCCGTTGAATTCGCGGGCGAGCGCAACTGGGGCCAGGCGACGGCATTGCTGCGGCGCATTCTTCGCGAGGATCCCGGGATGATCGACGTCTGGGATCAGCTTGCGACGTTCTCGATCCGCGCGGAACGGTTCGACCAGGCCGTCGACGCCTACAAGCACATCATCGAGCTGAAACCGACGTTTTCCAACGCGTATCTCGGCGCCGCCGCGGCGCTGCTCAAGCTGAAGAAACTCGATGACGCGCGCGCACACGCGGAGCTGGCGGCGAGCGTGGCGGCCGAGCGCGACGCCCGCGGCCGCGCGTCGGCCCACGAACTGCTCGCGAAGATTGCGCTCGCCAGGCACGATGTCGACGAGGCGCGCGAACAGGCGAAGCTGGCCCGCGAGGCCGACCCGACGCTGCCGCTGCCGATCTACATCGACGCACGGCTGCTCTACGATCAAGGGAAGTACGCCGAGGCGCTGCCGCTGTTCCAGGACGCGATCGCCGAGCTGAATCGCAAGGGCACCCTGCAGATCAACGAGCTGCACTTTTACACCGCCGACACGCTCGGCCGTCTGGAGCGGTACCCGGAGGCGGAACTGCAATTCATCGAAGAGCTGAAGTACTTTCCGCAGAACTCGCGGGCGCGCGCGGGCCTGGCGATGCTGTATCAGGCGAGCGGACGTTCGGAGGCGGCGACAAAAATGATCGACGAGATGATTCGCGTCACGCCGACGGCCGACACCTACGCCCTCGCCGCCCATCTCTGGACGATGTTCGGGAACCGGCAACAGGCTGACGCGGTGCGCGCGCAGTCGCGGCGGACGTTTGCCGAGCCGCCCTCGGGTCGTCAACGCGCCGCACGACACTGACCCCATGAGAGCCCTGCTCGCGTGTGCGGCGGCGGCGGGTCTGATATCTGCGGTCGCGGCCCAGGCCCCTCCCGATCAAGTCCCACCGTCGTTCAAAGCGGGCGTCGAGCTCGTGCGGCTGGACGTGCGCGTCACGGACAGCGACGGCCGCCCGGTTCGCGATCTCAAACAAAGCGAGATCGACGTGGAAGAAAACGGCGCCTCGCGCCCGGTGGTCTTCTTCCAGCACATCGAGGGACCGACCGAATCGTACGCGGAGGCCGCGAGCCATACGGTTGGCGGTGAGGTCTCCACGAATCAAGGCGCCCCACGCGGGCACCTGTACGTCTTCGTTTTCGATCAACAGCACATCGCGCCTGGCAACGAGCAGCGAGCCCGCGCGGCCGCCCAGCGGTTCCTGCAGACAAGGTTTCATCCCGGCGATCGCGTCGCCGTCAACGCCCTCCCTGGACCGGGACCGCAGATCGGCTTCACGGCAAACGCGCAGCAGGTGGCAGCCGAGTTGACCAAGGTCCGCGGCCTGGCGCAGCCGACCACACGCGGCCCGCTCGGCGGGATGCAGGTCGATGAAGCCTTTCAGATCACGCGCGGTAGCGACGAAATGCTGAGGCGTGTCGAGCTTCGCGTCGAAACAGAGCTCGGCAGCGACGCCAAGAAGCAGGCAGGCAATGAGCTGACGCTGAAAGCGATCGTCAAAGAAGATGCGCTGGCGATCGTCAAGACCGCCGATGCCGAAACCCGCCGCGTGCTTGGCCTGCTGCGCGACATGATGCGGCAGATGCGGGAGATCGAGGGACGCAAGTCGGTCATCTTCATTTCCGAGGGCTTTTACGACGACAACGTCAGGCGTGAGCTGGAAGATGTGGCCGCCGCCGCCGCGCAGTCCTACAGCGTCATCTACGCCGTCGACGTCAACCGGCGCGAGTCAGATTTCACCGTCAACGAGCCGACGGGAGGCGATCAAGCAACCGGGATTCTCGACAGGGTCGGCCCGCTGGCCGGTCTCGCGGCGGAAACCGACGGCCTCTTTGCCAACGACGCCGGTCTCCGCGCCGATCAGGTGTTCGCCTCCGTCGCGGCGCAGTCGCAGGACTATTACCTCGTCGGCTTCACGCCGAGCGACAACGCGGTGAAAGATCCAGGACAGTACCGGCGCGTGAAAGTCCACGTTGCGCGCAGCGGCGCGACCGCCGGCACCAGAACCGGTTACGCGCTTGTCGATCCCGCGTCGCGCCTGGATCGACGCCAGGCCATCGATCGCGCGCTCGCCGCGCCGTTCCCGCAACAGGGGCTCCCGGTTCAATACACGACCTACCTGCTCCGCGGCGCTGCGCAGGGCATGCAGCGCGTGATCCTCAGCCTGGCGGCAGACCTGCCGCTCGCGTCGGACAGGCAGTCTCGCTCCGCCGACGTCGTGTTCGTCGTCCGGTCGGCGGCTGATGGCCGCATTGCGGCCAGCGGCACCGATACGATCGCGCTGCCCGAGCACCGCGACCAGGCGGCTACGACCGGGACCGGCATGTATCGCGTGCAGTTCGAATTGCCGTCCGGCGAGTACCTCATGCGCGCTATCGTGCGCGAACCCGGAGGTCTCGTCGGCAGCGCCGATAGACGATTCACGTCTCGCGCGCTCGACGGCCCGGCGCTCGCCACGGGTGATCTCATCCTCAGCTCCACACGCGGCGAGCTGCCGGTGCGGCCAACCGCCTACACGGGCGACGGCTTGAGCGGCGTGCTTGCGGTGTACGGCCGCACGCCCGATCAGGTTCGCGACGTCAGGATCACGGTCGATCTCGCGCCGATCGGTCAGCAGACGGCCGTCACGTCAGGAACGGCGGATCTGCAGGACGTGCAGCCGACAACTGGCGGCGTCATCCGGGAAGCGCGCATCGAGCTGGCGTTGCAAAGTGTGCCGGCGGGCACGTACCTGGTGCGCGCCACAGTCACCAGTGGAGGTGAGACCGCAGCGCAAGTCGTACGCGAAGTCGAAGTGCGTGCGGGCCGCAGGCCGCCCGTCGCGGACGAATCGATCGGCAGCCGATCGTTCGATCCACGGCTTGTCGTCAACGGTGCGCTCGCGCGCCAATACGCGACTGGATTGCAAAGTGCGTCCTCGGCCGGCGCGGCCGCGGCGAAGAAAGGACTCGAGAGGCTCGCCGCCGCAGATTACCCATCGGCCGTCTCGGCGTTCCAGACATCGCTTTCGACTGAGCCGCAAAACGCATCCACGGCGTTCTTTCTCGGCTGGGCGTATCACGGGGCCGGCGACGACCGTCAGGCAATTACCGCCTGGCGGCGCGCGGCGTTCGTCGATCCGACGATTGTGCCCGTGCACCTCGCACTCGCCGACATCTACGTCCGCCTGTCGCAGCCCGCGCTGGCGATTCAAGCGTTGCGCGCCGGGCTCGCGGTGCTGCCTGGTTCTCCCGAACTGCTCGATCGACTCTCCCGGATCGAGCCACCGCGGTGAAGGGGACAGAGCTCGCCAGTACCTTCGTCGCGGCGATCGTCACGGGCACAGCGATTCTGTTGTCCCAACCTCGGCCGCGTCCCAATGTTCTGCTCGTCACGATCGACACCGTTCGCGCCGATCATGTCGGAGCGTACGGGTACGCGCGAGGATCAACCCCGGTGCTGGACCGCCTGGCGCGCGAGGGCGTGCGGTTCGCGGACGCCACGACGCAGGCGCCGCTGACCGGGCCGGCGCACGCCGCGATTCTCACCGGCATGTACCCCGCACGGTTCGGCGTCCGCGATAACGCCACTACGCCCATCCCCGCCGATGCGACGCTGATGGCGGAGATGTTCAAGGCGCAGGGCTACCGGACGGGCGGATTCGTCGGCGCATTCATCCTGGCTGCTCCGTATGGCTTCGCGCAGGGCTTCGATACTTTCGACGCCGATTTTTCGGGATTCAGCGACGGCATGAAGCTGCAGGTCCAGCGCCGGTGCGACGTCGTGACGAACGCGGCACTCAAGTGGCTGGGCCGCGGCGATGCACAGCCGTTTTTTGCGTGGGTCCATTTCTACGACGCCCATGCGCCATACAGTGCGCCGCCGCCGTTCGGCGCGCGGTTCAAGGCCGCACCGTACGACGGCGAGATCGCCTACGTCGATTCGTGTATCGGCAAGCTGGTGGACGGGCTCGCGCAGTCGGGGCGCCTCGACCGGACGATCGTCTCCGTCATCGCGGATCACGGCGAGAGTCTTGGAGAACACGGCGAGCAGGAGCACGGCCTCTTGCTCTACGAGCCGGTGCTGCGCGTCCCGTGGATCATGCGGCTGCCCGGGCACGAGCGCGCGGGGACGACGGTCCCCGAACAGGTTCGCGCGATTGACGTGCTGCCGACCTTGGCGGCTGCCGCCGGGGTCAGGGCTCCTGCACGCATCGACGGAGAAAACGTGCTCCCGCCGATCGGCGGCAAACCGCGCAGCGATCCGCCTTCGTCTTACGCGGAGACGTTCTATCCGAAATGGCACTACGGCTGGAGCGAGCTGCGATCGATACGCGTCGGCGCCTGGAAGTACATCGATGCGCCTCGGCCGGAGCTCTACGACATGCGGGCCGACAAGGCCGAACTGAAAAACGCCATCGGCGCGCGTGGTCCACTCGCCAACGGTCTGTCCGGGGAGTTGACGAAGGTCGCCGGCGCCTTTGGATCGGCTGCGACGGCCAACGCGCCACAACCGGATCCGGAAACACTGGCGCGGCTTCGCAGCCTCGGCTACGTCGGCATCGCGGCTCCCTCGCCGGGCGTTCGGGGCGCAGATCCTAAAGATATGATCGCGGCGGCGGAGACGTTCCGCGCACAGCTCAGCCGCGCGATGGATGCACTGTCTCGCAAACAGACCGATCTCGCGATCACGCAGTTCAAGCGCCTGCTCATGGTGAACGAACGCTCGTACGAGCTGCATCTGTTTCTCGGCGACGCGTACGGGGCGAAGGGCGACGTCGATCGCGCGCTGGGTGAATACGCGGCGGCAGGCGTGCTCAACCCGCAGAGTGCGGCGCCGGCGCTGTCGGCTGCCCGCGCCTACCTGACCCAGGGAGACACGGCGCACGCTTTACAGAAAGCGAGCGAGGCGGCGCGGATCGAGCCTGGCACTTCAGATGTCGCGCTCGTCCGTGGCATGATTTACGAAAAGCAGGGTGACGCGAGACAGGCGCTCGCGGAGTACACCGCCGCGGCCCGCACCAACGGCTCCGACCCGCAGGCGCGCGTGCACCTCGCGAGCCTCGCCATGCGGACGGCCCGGTTCGCCGAAGCGGAACCGCAGTTCGAAGCGCTGCTGCGAATGGGCTACCGGCCCTCGCGCATGCATTTTGGTCTCGCGCAGGTGGCGGAGGCCAAAGGAGACCTCGAGCGCGCGTCCGCGGAATATCGTGAAGCGGTGAAGCTGGAGCCGTCGTTCGAGGACGCAAAACGTGCGCTGGCCCGCGTCGCGCGCTGACTGGAGAACGATCATGCTTGCTGTCAGTCTCATCGCAACGCTCATCGTCACCGGTCCGGCGGAAGCCGGACATTACGTACGACAGGGCTTCCTGCAACAAGGCAATCAGCAGGCGGGAGTCGATGCGCGGCAAGCCGTCCTCGGCACGCCGCAGACGATCGTCGAGGTCGACACCGATAGACTGAAAGGCCAGGTCACCTCGATCGCGTGGCCGGCCGACGGCAAGGACATCTACCTGCAGACCGTTGATAAGGACCGTCAGGGCGCCGTCAAATCAACGAAGCACTACGTGATATCGGTTCCGTCGAAGTCGCTGAAGAGCGTGGGCGATCAGCCGTTGTGGGCGTTACAGTACCACCTCTGGAAATCAGGGCTGGCCTCGCCCGCGTCTGCGACTTTCAAGATCGCTGTCGAGGAGCGAGAGGAAACCAAGCGGGCCACAGCCGCGGTCGGCGCGCTCGCGAAGGGCGGCGGTGGCGACGCCAGCGGCCGCGGTGGAGTCCCGGGAACGAGCGCCGAAGAGGCCGGCGCCATTTCGGACCAGTCGCAGGTGGTCCACATCTGGTCCTTGAAGCTTAAAGGGACAACGCTCGGCGAATGGATCAATGAAGGCGTCACCCCTGGCATCAACTGGGGATGGGCTCCTGCTCCGCTCAAGCTGATCGCCTTCACGAAACGCGACGGCGGTCCGCTGATGGTGATGGACGAGCAGGGGCGCAAACAGGAACTTGCCGGCCCGAAGAATGCCGTGCTCCCCGCCTGGTCTCCGGACGGCATGAAGCTCGCGTGGCTCGAGCGGAAGGATCGGAAGAAGTTCGACCTGGTGGTCGCGGACATCTCGGCGAAATGATACGGGAATGACACGGAAGACGATCGGCACGATCGCCGCGGCGATGGCCCTTGCGGCGGCCGTCCGCGCCGCGCCGCAAACGCCGCCGCAGGCTCCGCCTGCCTTCCGCGGCTCGACCGATCTCGTCGAGGTGGACGTGGTCGTTCAGGACAGGAACGGGGCGTTTGTCAGCGATCTCGCTCTCGAAGATTTCGACGTGCAGGAGGAAGGCAGACCGCAGCAGATCCAGCAGTTGTATCTGCACGTCACCGATACTCCAAATCGACCCGTAGGGCGGACCTTATCAGGTCAGGCAAACAGACCGTCGATGGGTGGTGAGTCGTCATCCCAGACCGATCGTCGACTCTTCGTGGTCGTCTTCGACGATGCACACATGACGCCGTCCGGCTTCAAACGAACCCAGGATGCCGCCACCACCCTGTTCTCGCGGCAGTTCCATGACGGCGACGTCGGTGGGATCGTGATGAGCGGACGGATGGTGAACAACCGGCTCACGAGCGACCGCGAGGAGCTGCTCAAGGCGCTTCGGAATGCGAAGCCGAACATGAAATCGAACGCGCGCCTGTTCGAGGAACGTGCATGGCCGCGTATGTCTGAGATCGAAGCGGTGCGCATCGTCTTCAACAGCGACTCGACAGTGCTCGACGAAGCCGTTCGCCGTGCCTGCGCAGACGACAGGGACCAATGTCGCGTGGCCACCGAGGAAGTTCAATCGAAAGCCCAGCGCCTAGCCAACGCCGGCCGCGCGGAGTCGGCTCAAACCCTTCAGATTCTCAAGACGCTGATGGATGGTCTGGCAAAGATCGAAGGTCGGAAGACCGTACTGCTGATGTCCGAAGGCTTCGTCGCCGAGGAGGCGTGGCCTCAGGTGCAGGACGCCGTCAGTCTCGCGGCCCGCGCCAACGCGCGGATTTACACGCTGGATGCGCGCGGCCTCGATCGCGGCATGAGCGATCGCCTCGGCGGAGCCAACCCCGGCGTCGACG
>JBGPKK010000005.1:0-60725 GCA_041485905.1 Vicinamibacteria bacterium | reverse complement strand
TTGAAGCTCGAGCGGACCTGCTGCACGAAGGTGCCGGTGATGAAGGCGTCGGCGCCAGTGTTGAAGAGCTTTGGTTCGCGATACGTCCCGAGTACGCGATATTCGGGGAAGGCAAACGCGTCGCTCCTCGTGCTGCCCGTATCGGTAAACACCTCCGAGTTCTGCGAAGGCTGCAGATGCACGCTGACGCTGGTGAAGAGACTCACCGAGCGGTTCTTCCCGAACAGATTCCGGCGCGCGATCTCGAACGATCCGCGCGGCGCGAACTCGAGCCGCTCCGACGCCGCGCTGCCCGCCTCAGTCGTCCGGACAACTCGCAGCCCGGCCTCCATGCCGCCGCCGAGCACGACGGTCGTCGCCGGCGCGTCCTCGACGGTCACGATCAGATCGCGCTTCGCGTCGTCGCCGTGGCCGAGCACCGTGATCTGCACCCGGCGGAAGAGGCCCAGCGTCAGCAGCCGGCGGCGGCTCTCGATCGTGGCGGCCTCGCTCAGCACGTCGCCCGGCTTGATTTGCAGTTCGCGATCGATGGTCTCTGTGCTCGTCCGCACGTTGCCGACGATCAACACGTGGTCGACGAATATCTGCGGACCCTCGTCGACGGTGAACAGCGGCTCGGCGCGGCTGCGGTCTGCGCTGAAATTCGGTCTCGCGTCGACCGTCGCGTTGGCGTATCCCCGATTGAGGTATTGCTGGCGAATCAGGTCGCGATCCGTCACCAGCTGCGTGTCGAGGTACGGCCGCCCGGGCTGCAGGCCCAGACCGTCCCTCAAGATCGCCTCCAGGACCGAGGCGTTGCCCTGAATGCGCACAGCAGTCACCACGGTTCGCGGCCCTTCGTTGACAACGATGCGCACATCGAGCGGGATGAACGCCGCGCCCGCCGCGGCTGGCTGGGGCTCCTCGGCCGCCTGCGTCTTCGCAGCGGCGAACCCGCGGCGACGGTACACCTCCTGGATGGTCGACCGATCGGCGTCGAGCTTCGACTCGGCAAACGGATCGCCGTCGTGCAGCCGCAGCGCCGCTTCGAAATCCGACAACGGGACCGACGGGTTGCCGGAAATCTGCACGCGATCGACGCGGTACTGCAGTCCGCGCGCGACCGTAAAGGTGATCAGCAGCTCGCCGCCCGACTCCTGGCGCGCATGCGGCGCTTTCGCGTCACGGTAGCCCTGCGCGCGCAGAGAGTCCTCGATGCGATTCGTCGAATCCTCGAGCAGATCCTCGTCGATCGATCCTTCGCGCTCAATCTGAACCAGCTCGTCGCGCTTGTCGGACGGCAGCCGATCGCCGGCAAACGCCACGCGGACGTGCGGTCCGGGCATCAGGGTGAGCGTCAGATTCGCCACGCGCCCACCGTCGGCGAACGCGGGGGTCGCCGTCACCTTTGCTTCGTAGTACCCGGCCTTGCGGCGCTCCGCGATGTATTTGTCGATGCGGGCGTTGAGCGCGTCGCGCTGGTACGGAACCCCAGGCCCGAGCCCGAGACGATCGAGCAGAGCCTGACGCGGCACGGTCGGCGTGCCCACGATGTCGATGGCGCCGATGGACGTGCGCGGGCCGGGCGCAATCGTGAAGACCAGCGTCGCCCGATCCGGGTCGTGGGCGATGTCGATACGCGGCTTGACGTCGGCCGACAGGTACCCGCGTTCACGCAAGACCTCGCTGACCACCTGCGCGGCATCGGCGGCGCGCGCGACCGGCGGCGACGTGCCAAAGCGATCGACGACCGCTCTGCGCAACTGTCCGGTGTCGATACCGGGAGTGGTGAGCCCGCCGGCGAACCTGATGCTCGTCACCGGATGAATGGGACTGAGCTCGTAGCGAAGCGCGACGTGGACGGCGTCGACAGACGAGGCATCAACCCGCACATCGTCGAAGCGGCCCAGACTGTACAGATGCGTGATGGTCTCGCGGACCGCCGGCATCGCGAGCGGCTCGCCGACGCGGGTTTCGATCACCCGCGCGATCGCCACGTCCGTCGTCTCGCGTCCTTCGACGACGAGACGGACGGAGGCGATCGGCTTGCCGAGGTAGTCGTCGACGGCCGCCTGCGCGTCGAGCGCGCAGAGGGCGCAGAGGAATATCGCCAGAGCGACGGGGCGCCGACGAAGCGTCGGCCGCCGCTCACGTCTCCGTGACTTTGTGCCTCTGTGGCAGACGTATTCCGGGTACCTCGGAAACCTTCGCGTCGTCTGAATCGAAGCACCTCGCATCAGAACGCATGCCTCACGCGGAACTCAAGCGCGTAGGTCTGCTGATCCTCGTTGCGCGACAGCATCCACGACATCCGCTCGTTGGCGTCGTATTCCAGCAGGATGATCTGATCGTTGATCGACGAGGCCAGGCTTCGCGAGAACGTCAGATAGACGCGGTCCGAGATGCGCTTGCCGATGGTCAGCCGCGCCGTGGGATTGAGCCGCGAGGCCTGCGTGCTGTTCACATCGGTCAGGAACGGCGTGAGCTGAAACGTGTCGACGCCGACGGCCCGCTGCACGACCTTGCCGGCATCCGCGATCGGCTTGGCGATGGTCTCCGCGGCGTTGGCCGAGATCAGATCCGCTTGCCGCTGGGTCGGGTTCAACGTGCGCAGCTCGACATCCCCGGTCCGGCGAACATCGCTGAAGAGCAGCGCGAGGATGTCGGCCGCCGGCAGCGGCGGATCGGAGCTGAGCGAGGGCACGAGCTTCTTCTCTGTCGCCCCGGTCACACCCGCGGTGAGGCGATAATTCTGGCCGGCGACGCGCACGTTGGTTTCGGCCTCGATGTCGAAGAACGGTTCCACGCGCGTCGGGTTGGTGAAATCGATCGTCCCTCTCGTCACGCGATACCGTTTGCCTTTATACGTCAGCTCGCCGCGCTCCACCTGCGCGTGGCCAAACCAGACCGGCCGATCGTAGGTCCCCCGCAGCGTGAGATCCGCGCTGGCGACGCCGCGGGCGAGGTTGTTGTCGATGCGCAGCGTCGACGGCACCACGATCCGCAGGTCGAATCTCAGCGGGATCGTCGCCGCGGCCGTCGGCACGTCGACCGCGCCGGCACTCACGTCCGCAGAGCGGCGGAACGCGAAATCCAGGAGTGTTTCCGGGGCGTCAATCCGCTTCGTGTACACGGCGCTTTTCACGGTGACCGTGCCGCCGATCGTCGGCGCTTTGAAATTCCCGCGAACGGCGAGATCGGCGTCGATCACCGATCGCACCCCTTCGGGATATCGCAGTTGCACGTCGCTGCCGCGCACCGTGACGTTCAACTCGCCCGGCCCGTAGCCCTCGAAGCCGATCCGGCCACCGAACTGCACAGGGCCCCCGCCCATGGTCGCCGTCAGCTCGTCGAGACGGATGCCGTTGGCATCGAACTGGATGACGCCGTTGATCGCGTCGAGGGAGTGCGGCAGGGAAAAGTGGCGGATGCGTCCATCGGTGATCGTGGCGCGGCCGGAAAACACCGGCTCGCGAAGCGGACCGCTGATCGCCGCCGTCAGCTCGGCGTGGCCCGATCCGCGGAGGTCGCTGCGAAAGAAGGCCTGCAGGATGCCGAGGTTCGCGTCGCCCTGCGCCTGCAGGGCGATCCGCTCGTCGCCCAGCCCGATGGTGCCGGCCACGCGCAGCCGTGTGTCCTCGCCGATTAACTCGAGGCCCTCGAGCGTGACCACCCGATCGTCGAGCGAAATCCGGATGGGCGCCGCGTTCTTCAACGCGTAGTCGAACAACCGCATGTCCAGGCTGTCAATCCTGCCGTCGACCACCAGGTGGTCGATGTCGGTCAGACGTCCGGCGATGCGCATCGATCCGCTCGCGACCGCCGTGGTGAATGGGGACAGGCGCGGCACGAACGGCCGGACGTAGGGATCGAGCGACATGTCGTGAAACCGGACCGTGATGTCCGACTCGGCCCGCGCGGTCATGGCGACCTGACCGGTCGCGGTAATCGCCAGGCGGGGCGACGCCGCGTCGATCTCTCCGCCGAGCGCCGCTCCTCGAAGCACGAGCGAGCCGGTCACCTGACCGACGCCTTCTTCGCCGATGAACAGATCGTTCACGCGGAACTTGTAGTCGTTGCGGGGCTGGTCGAACGTGCCGCTACCGCTGGCCGACAATTCCGCGATCCCCGACAGCCGCGCCCGGGCGTAGGCGAGCTTGGAAATCTTCTCGACAGGGATGCGCCGGCCGTCGACGTTGAAGGAATAAGTCGCGTCCCATCCGATGAACGCTGCCCCGGTGATCGTGCCGCCGGCCTTGTCCACCCTCAGGTCGTCGAGCCGCACGCCCAAGCCGTCGAACCGCAACGAGGCGGTTGCCGCATCAAAGGGCTCGCCGTACGCCACCAGTTTCTCGAGCGTCATCCCGCCAAAACCGACCGGACGCAGGTATTCGCCCGTGAGGTGGAATTCGCCTGAGAGCAGGCCCGACACCGGGTAGTCGTCGATCCCGAACGCATGTCGCAGCGAATCGACGTCGCGACGCACCACGCGAATACGCGCGTTGATCTCCTCGCCGCCATCGTCTCGCGGGAACCCGAGCGAGAACAGCCCATCGAATCGCATGTCGGAATCGTTCTGTTTGACGATCCCGTCGGTGACGCGCACGTAGCCGTTGTCGACCAGAATGTGTGCCTCGCCGGCGCCCCACACGGTATCGAATCCGCGCAAGTCCTCGCCGCTGAACTCGCCTTCCACGCGGGGCTTCCGGAACGGACCGGTCATCGTCCCGTCGAACTCGCCACGGCCGCCGAAGGTGACGGGACTGGTCGCCGCGCCGAAATCGGTCATCAGCCCAGCCAGCACCTGGTCGCTTTCCTGCCAGTCGCTGCTCGTGACGTGAAACGCCAGCAGCGATCGGTCGCCCCAGGCGGTCGATCCCTGAAACGTGACGTCGGTGTGCTCGGTCGCGAACCGGCTCGGCTCGATGTACACCTGCCCGGGATCGAAGCGATAGGTCAGCTCGCCGGCGACGGGAAGATGGCGCGGCAGCGGAATCGGCGCGAACGGCCCCCACTCGCGAAGCGCGCGGCTGCGATCGTCCCTCGACTGGGCTCGGGACGACCCTGAGCTTGTCGAAGGGTCGGCGGCGCGCCCTTCGAGAGCCTCAGGGCGTCCTGAGCCTGTCGAAGGACGCGCGGCGGTCATCGGCTGGGTCCCGGCCGGGGGCGTGACGAAGAGGTGTCCGCTGCCTCGATGTTGGTCGAACCGGCCCAGGGGCCATTCGAGCACCACATGGTCGGCCGCCGCGGTGCCAGCGAAGCGAAGACCTTTGAGCTGCTCGAAGTCGGTGAACGATGGCACGTCCACACCGTCGAAGCTAGCCTCGAACCGCGCAGTCGGCCGAACCATGGAGCCGAGCGGCTGCATCGAATAGGTGAATCGCCCGTCGCCGCCGAACAGCTTCGCCCCCGCGTTGGTGATGTCGAGCGCCGTCCGCGTCCAGTGCAGCGAGCCATACAGCTCGGGAAACCGGTACTCGTTGACGCCGATCGTCGCGCTGGCGAACGTCCCGGCGAGATCGTGTCCGCCTTTGAACAGATGGAACGTGCCGGTGAAGTCACCGTCTCCGGCCAGCTCCCAGCGTTCGTCCTTGAAGAAAATCTGACGCATGCGTGGAAACTGCACACGCGACTTGAACTGATAGCGCTGCTCGGGCCAGTGTCCGAGATCGACGTCGCCGGTCGCGGTGGTTTTCGCGCCGTCGGTCTCGAAGTCGACGCGCTCGAGGTGCACGCGGCCGCCGTCAAGGGTGAACCGCGCCTTCATGCTGGCGCCGAACGGCACGTCATTCTGAATCGCGACGGTACCGCCGCTGAACGTGGCCGTGCCGTGGTACGAGGGGAGATTGCCGATGTTGATCTCGAGATTGCGAGCGACGATGCTCCAGGGCGCTTCGTGGTCCTCGTACGCGAACTGGCCCCGCCACGCCCGCAGATACTTGAGCGTCGTCGTAAAGCGCTTCGGCCCCTGATCCTGCTGCTGGTCGTCGTTGGTGAATTTCGGAAAGCTGTTCCGGTTTTCCCACTTCTCCGCCAGCATCTGCCAGTCGGTCATGTCAACAGAGGTAATGGTGACCTCGCGCCGCATCAGGGTCGTCCAGTCGAGGGTCACCTCGAGGCGGTTGGCTGTAAAGAAGGGACGGTCCGTCGGCCGCAGCCCTTCGATTGAGAAATTCTCGACGAGGATGTGGCCGGTCAGCAAGCGGACGCTCAGCCGCCCGATGTGGATCGGGCGCTTCCACGTGTTCCTGCCCAGTGTCTCCGCGTACTGCTGCAGGTTGATCCTGCATCTCGCGCAAAACCTAAAGCTGCCGCTGGCATCCGTTTCCAGGAACGGCACCGAGACGCGTCCCAGATCAACGGTGATCAACGTGACGAGAAAGACGGCGAGAATCGCCGCCGCCACGCCCAGCGTGATCCTGACGTAGCGGTACGCCGCGTGGTGTCGAAGCCAGGTGTACAGGTTCACAAGATGTCAATCAGCGGCGCGCCGGCATCGACCGACGCGCCTTCCGTCACATATATCGCGGCGACGGTCCCCTCGCGCGCGGCCCGCAGCTCGTTTTCCATCTTCATCGCTTCGACGACGACGAGCGGCTGGCGTGCACCCACGGCCTCCCCTGATCGGACGAGGATGCGGATCACTTTGCCGGGCATCGGCGCCACGATCCGCTGCGGTCCTTCGCCGGCAGGTCCTGCCTCGTCTTTCCGCCGCCGGCCACTCAGTCTGACAGGAAACGCGTACCTGCCGACGTGTACCATCAGCTGCGCCGGCCCCGCCTGCGAGAGGGCAACCTCGTAGCTTTTGCCGCCTGTATCGTGATCCGGCCACACCTCGCCCACCAAGAGTGACAGCGTGTGCGCATCGATGCGCGTGGCGTCAACGGTTCTGGTGCGGCCGTCCACCTCGACTGCAAAACCGTCGCCCGAGCGCGTGACGATGACTGTGCGGACGCGTCCGCCGATGTCCACCTCGTGCTGCATGTCATTTCACACTGGCGATATCGGGGCGCAAACCATCCAGACGCGCCTGCCCCTTCCATCGATCGGTCGTCGGCCGGCCCGGCGTCGCAGAGGGCGTCCCGGCCATCGTCCTGTGGATTGCGGCGGCGATCGTCGCAATCTCCTCGGCTTCCGGCGGCGGCTCGGTGAAGGGTCGGCCGTTGCGCGCCGCCAGCTGTTCGTCGAGATATGTGGTGTGAAATCGGCCTTCGACGAACGCCGGCTCACTCAGCAGCCAACTGAAGAACGGCAGTGTGGTCTTAATCCCCGTGACCAGATACTCGTCGAGCGCGCGGCGCATGCGCGCGAGCGCCTGGGGGCGATCCTCGGCCCAGGCGGCCAGCTTCGAGATCATCGGGTCGTAGAAGATGGGCACCTCAAAGCCGGCGCTGGCGCCGCTGTCGTCGCGAATCCCCGGACCCGCCGGCGCGCGAAGCTGCAGGATGCGTCCGGGCGAGGGCAGAAAGTTGTTGTCCGGATCTTCCGAATAGACGCGGCATTCAATCGCATGACCCTTGGGCACGAGCACCGCTTCCGGATCGATGTCGAGGCGTTCGCCGCGCGCGATTCGGATCTGCCAGTGCACGAGATCGACGCCGGTCACCAGTTCAGTGATCGGGTGCTCGACCTGCAGTCGCGTGTTCATCTCGAGGAAATAAAAACGGCCATCCTCGTCCAGCAGGAACTCGACGGTGCCGGCACTCGTGTAGCCGACCGATCGCGCAACGGCCGCGGCGGCCGACGTCAGCGCCTGCCGTAGCGAGGGCGAGACAGCGAGCGACGGCGTCTCCTCGACGACCTTCTGATGGCGGCGCTGAATCGAGCATTCGCGCTCGACAAACGGCACGACGGTGCCGAACTGGTCGCCGAGCACCTGCACCTCGACGTGCCGGGGCCGTGTCAGACGCCGCTCGAAATACACCGCGGCATCGCCGAACGCCGTGCCGGCTTCGGATCGTGCGGCGGCGACGGAGGTGGCCAGCTCGGCGCGCTCGGTGACCGTCCGCATCCCCTTGCCGCCGCCGCCAGAGACGGCCTTGACCAGCAGTGGATAGCCGACTTCGTCCGCAGTCCGCGCAAGGTCGGCGTCACCCATCGTTGCGGCAAGCGGCTCCTCGGTGCCCGGGACGACCGGAACACCCGCCCGCCTGGCGGCGGCGCGCGCGGCCGTCTTGTTGCCCATCAGCGCGATGGCTTCCGGCGCCGGGCCGATGAACGTCAGGCCGGCGTCGCGAACGGCCGCAGCGAATCGGTCGTTCTCGGCCAGAAATCCGTAGCCGGGATGGACGGCGTCGGCGCCCGCACGCCGCGCGGCGTCGAGGATTCGGTCCGCGCGCAGGTAGCTCTCGCGCGGCGCGCTCGGCCCGATGGGATACGCCTCATCGGCGTAGCGGACGTGGAGCGCCGTGCGGTCGCACTCCGAGTACACGGCGACCGGCGACACGCCCATCTCGCGGCACGCGCGGATAATGCGCACGGCGATCTCGCCGCGGTTGGCGATGAGGATCTTCTTCACGGAAACAGACAATTCTACTTCGTGGAATCTCGCTCCGCTGAAGACTTGCGTGAGCTCGCGGCGACTAATAGCCATTTTTCAAACGTAGAGACACTTCGGAATCGCAGAAATTGCAGTCTGCGAAGCGGATCACGCGCTTCTGCGGATTACGAGAGTGGACGACGGCTCGACGAGCTCGGGTTTACCCGTGGACTCGCGGTCTACTAATAGTTAGGCAACTTTCGATCTGCGACCGACGACGACCTGAACTCGGACACCGGCGTGGCCAAGCATAGCGACCAGCGTATCGATGCTGAAGCGGTCGATCTTTCCTCGGACAAGGTCGCTGACTCTTGGCTGGGTCACTCCAAACAGGCTTGCAGCCTGAGCTTGTGTGAGCCGCCGGGTCTCAATCACCTTGCTGAGCCGGATCATCAGATCTGTCCGGATCTTGAGATTCTCAGCCTCATCCTTGGAGAATCCGAGGTCGCGAAATACGTTACCAGTGGAGCGTCGAACTTTGACTGTCACCGAGCCTCCTTCTTCTTCTGCCCTCCGAGACGGAGGAAATCGGCGAGGCGCTTGCGCGCCAAGGCGACGTCGGCCTCTTTGGTCTGGGGCGTGCGCTTCTCGAACGCATGGATGACGTAGACGGCGTCTTCGTACTTCGCGACATAAAACACGCGGTGTTCGAGCTGGGTGTGTATCCGGATCTCGTACACACCGGCGCCGACCGTCGTCATCGGCTTCCAATCATCGGGCATGAGGCCTTGCTGCACCCGCCCCAGTTGGTATCCGGCGGCTCGTCTGGCTTCGGCCGGAAACGCGCGCACGTCCTGGAGCGACGATCCGAGCCAGGCGAGCGGCTTCTCGATCATGGTAGAGTATACACCTATTTATATGTCGCGGTACGTTGCCTAACATCAACTGGAGCCGACGGCGCGCGTGATTAGTATCCGCGATTGCGCTGATGATCCTCGCCACCTCGGATTCCTCTGGCTCGTCCAAGATTGCGGCTAAAACAATCTCCTTGCACTTCGCTGGAATGTGCTGATCGGGCTGGGCGCTATTACACGAGTCAAGGGTCTCATTCGTGCGCCTCAATTGATTCTTTTTACGGCGATTGCCTTGCTGACCCGTCCAACGTACGACCGAACCGTTTTGGATCACGTGCATGCACCGGAGTGGCCATCTTCCGACGTACGCGCGTTGACAGGGCGAGTTCTCAGGATGGCGCTTTTCGACTACCCAATGACATTACTCGAATACCCGATGACCCAATTCTCTAAAGCGGAATGTTTCCGTGCTTCTTGGGTGGGTTCTTGTCGCGCTTGTTCTCGAGGTTGCGCAGGGCAGTGATCAGCTTGCGGCGCGTTTCGCGGGGGTGAATGACCTCGTCGAGAAACCCGCGCGAGGCGGCGATGTAGGGGTTCGCGAACTTCTCACGGAACTCGTCGACCTTCTCGGCGCGCACGCGCGAGGGGTCGGCCGCGTTGTCGATCTCGCGCCTGTAGAGAATGTTCACGGCGCCTTCCGGTCCCATCACCGCGATCTCGGCGGTCGGCCACGCGTAATTGAAATCAGTGCGGATGTGCTTGCTCGACATCACGCAGTACGCGCCGCCGTACGCCTTGCGCGTAATCACGGTCACCTTCGGCACCGTGGCTTCGGCGAAGGCGAAGAGCAGCTTCGCTCCGTGCTTGATGATCCCGCCGTATTCCTGCACCGTGCCCGGGAGAAAGCCGGGCACGTCAACGAACGTCACGAGCGGGATGTTGAACGCGTCGCAGAAGCGCACGAAGCGGGCGGCTTTGATCGACGCATCGATATCGAGCGTGCCGGCGAGCACCGCCGGCTGGTTGGCGACCACGCCAATCGGGCGGCCGTCGAGCCGCGCGAACCCGACGATCATGTTCTTCGCGTAATGCTGATGCACTTCGAGGAAGTTGGCGGCGTCGACGATGGCGTGGATGACGTCGAGCATGTCGTACGGCTGATTGGGCGCCGCGGGCACAAGGGCGTCGAGCGACGGGTCTTCCCGCTCCGGCGAATCGTCGCTCGCGCGTCGCGGCGGATCGTCGAGGTTGTTGCTGGGCAGATATCCGAGCAGCTCACGGATCAGCAGCAGGCACTCGCGATCGTCGGCGGCGGCGAAGTGCGCGACGCCGCTCTCCTGATTGTGGGTCATGGCGCCGCCGAGCTGCTCCTTGGTCACCTCCTCGTTGGTGACGGTCCTGATGACGTCGGGTCCGGTCACGAACATGTAGCTGGTATTCTTCACCATGAGCGTGAAGTCGGTGATCGCAGGCGAGTAGACCGCACCGCCGGCGCACGGGCCCATGATGGCGGAAATCTGCGGCACGACCCCCGACGCCAGCGTGTTGCGCAGGAAAATGTCGGCGTAGCCGCCGAGCGAGAAGACGCCTTCCTGAATCCGCGCGCCGCCCGAATCGTTCAGCCCGACGATCGGCGATCCCAGCTTCATCGCCAGATCCATGATCTTCACGATCTTCGCCGCGTTGGTTTCCGACAGCGATCCGCCGAAGACGGTGAAGTCCTGCGCGAAGGCAAACACCTGGCGGCCGTCGATCAGGCCGTGGCCGGCAACCACGCCGTCACCGGGCACGATCTGTTCGTCCATGCCGAAGTCGCGGCAGCGGTGGGTGACCAGCTTGTCGACTTCTTCGAAGGTCGCCGGATCGAACAGCAGATCGATGCGCTCGCGCGCGGTGAGCTTCCCGGCGGCGTGTTGTTTCTCAAGGCGCGCCTCGCCGCCGCCCAGCTCCGCACGGCGCTCCAGGTCTTCCAGCATGTGATTGGGATCCATATGGAGGCTAGAGGCTAGGGCCTGGAGGCTGGTAGAACAGCGGGCGTCTCTAGACCCCAGCCCCCAGCCTCCAGCCTCCTCATGCTTTCACCGCTTGCGCCTTTTCCCAATCCTGCAGGAACTTCGCCAGGCCGATCGTGGTCAGGGGATGGTTGAACAGCGCTTCAATGACCGACGGCGGACACGTGGCGATGTGTGCGCCCAGCCGCGCGGCTTCGACGACGTGCATGGGATGCCGGCAACTGGCGACGAGCACTTCGGTCGTGAAGTCGTAGTTGCCGTAGATCTGAAGGATCTCCCGGATCAGGTCCATCCCGTTGGTGGCGATGTCGTCGAGACGGCCGACGAAGGGGCTCACGAACGTCGCGCCCGCTTTGGCCGCGAGCAGCGCCTGGGCCGGTGAAAAACACAGCGTCACGTTGACGCGGATCCGTTCGTCCGAGAGCGCCTTGCAGGCCTTGATGCCATCGCGCGTGAGCGGCACTTTCACGACCATGTGATCGTCGATCGTCGCAATGTCGTGACCCTCGCGCATCATGCCCGCGAAGTCGGTCGCCGTCACCTCGCCGCTGACCGGGCCCTTCACGATGTCGCAGATCTTCTTGAGGTTCTGGCGGAAGTCGCCCGGCTCTTTCGCCAGCAGCGACGGATTGGTCGTCACGCCGTCGAGGATGCCGAGCGAGGCAATCGCCTCGATGTCCTTGATACTGCCGGTGTCGACGAATAGCTTCATACAGGCTCCTGAAATGGCAGATTGTAGACTACCGCGCGGTGGCCGCAACCGTAGTCGATCGCCGGCTGATGTTGCCGGCTTTGTCGACGGCCTGGACCGCGTACTGGTACGCCACGCCCGCCCGGACGGTATCGGTAAAGGTTGTGTCCGGGATGGGCGCGGGCGTGATCGGGTCGAGCTTGTCGGGACTCGTGCCGCGAAGCACCACGTACCCCGCCAGGTCCTTTTCGTTGTTCGGATCCCAGATCAGGCTGATGGCGCCTTCGGATGCGACCGCGCTCACGCTCTTGGGGGCGACCGGCGCAAACGTGTCCTTGAGCGTGACGCACACCGGTGGAGGCGCGTCGCTCTCGAGCTTCAACCCGGTGATCGTCTCGAGCGTGCGCACCGTGTAACAGCGCGTCGCGCCCCATGTCATTCGAGCGTCGGCGTATCGCGCCCCGGAGAGCGGCTCGTTCGTCAGCCGCTTCTCGGCGGCAAGCGCCGGCGTTGTGGTCTTCGCGGTCTCGGCGGCTCCCGGCGGTGAGACGTCGTAGACGTAATAGCCGTACGTCGGCGTCTCCATCCCGATGAACCGCGCCGGAAGGAGATCGCCGGTGGCCGGCGGCTGGACGAGCGCGGCCGACGGTGAGGGCGTCCACGTGACGGTGATGGTGTTCTCGTCGTACGCGATCTGCGGTGACGGCGGCGCGGAAGGCGCGGGCACAAGCGGGACAATCAGCCGTTTCGAGGACGGCCCTTTGCGACCGCTTTTGTTGAGGCCGAACAACATGTAGATTCGCCACGGCACGGAGGCTGGCGGGCCGACGAGGATAGGCGCCGCGGCCACGGCGCCGGCGGCGGGCGTCTTGCGTCGATCTTTGGGCAGCTCGATCGGCTGGAACGCGGCCGGCGTCAGCGGGTCCTCGAGCTCGGCGACGGCGCCCTGGTCGAGCCCTTCCTTCCCAAGCTCCGGTTCCTCCGGCGGCTCGTCGGCCTCGGTCGTCGCGTCGGGATTGCGGGGCGCCTTGACCGGCAGGCTGGCCAGCCTGGTCCCAAGCTTCATCAATTGATCGTCGGTGGCGGTAAAGGGCCCGGTGAAGCCGTAGACGTCGACGCGCTCGATGTTGGCCGGCCTCGTGCCGTCGGCGTTGGCCGCCGGCACCGTGAACTGCAGCCGGACGTCGGCGCCACGGCGCTCCACGCTGAAGTCTGAGGGCGGCGCGGGCACCTTCACGAGCGGCGGAAGCGGTGGTCCCTTTTTTCCGCACGCGATCAGCAGCACAGCGGACATGACGAGCCCGCAGGTTGAAGCTCTCCACCACCTCACAGAATGTACCGGGACAGATCTTCGTTCTTCACGATCTCGGCGAGCATCTTCGTCACGTAGGCCGCATCGATCGTGATGTCCTTGTCAACGAGGTCCGGGCCTTCGAAGGAGATTTCGTCCAGCAGCTTCTCCATCACCGTGTGCAGCCGCCTGGCGCCGATGTTTTCAGTGCGGTCGTTGACGATTGTCGCGAAATCGGCGATCCGTTCGATCGCATCCGCAGTGAACCGAATGGCGACTCCTTCTGTCTCCATCAGCGCGATGTACTGCTTGACGAGCGCGCTGCGCGGCTCGGTGAGGATCCGGATGAACTCGTTGCGCCCGAGCGGCTCGAGCTCGACGCGAATCGGAAAGCGCCCCTGCAGCTCGGGAATCAGATCCGACGGCTTCGAGACGTGGAACGCGCCGGCCGCAATGAAGAGGATGTGATCGGTCCGGACCATCCCGTATTTCGTGTTCACGGTCGTGCCCTCGACGATCGGCAGGATGTCGCGCTGCACGCCCTCGCGGCTGACGTCCGGGCCGTGGCCGCCTTCGCGTCCCGCGATCTTGTCGATCTCGTCGAGGAAGATGATGCCGGCCTGCTCGACGCGCTCGACCGCGGTGCGGGCGACGCTGTCCATGTCGATCAGCTTCTGCTCTTCTTCCTGCGTCAGGTACTCGAGCGCCTCGGGCACCTTCACTTTCCGCTTCTTGGTCCGCCCCTGGAACAGCCCCGGCAGCATGTCCTTGAGATTGATGTCCACTTCTTCGACCGAGGTACCCGCGATAATCTCGAAGGACGGAAACGATTTCTCGCGCACATCGAGCTCCACGACCCGGTGGTCGAGCCGGCCCGTGCGCAGTTGCTCGCGGAAGCGCTCGCGCGTCTGGTTCTGCTGCTCGCGGGCGGCCGAGGAATCCTCATCCGGCGCGATCGGGCGGGAGGGCGGCAGCAGCACGTCGAGGAGCCGCTCTTCGGCGTTCTGGCCCGCCTTGACGCGCACTTCTTCGAGCCGCTCTTCGCGGACCATGTCGACGGAGAGCTCGACCAGATCGCGCACCATCGACTCGACGTCGCGGCCGACGTAGCCGACCTCTGTAAATTTCGAGGCTTCGACCTTCAGGAACGGCGACTGCGCCAGCCGCGCGAGCCGGCGCGCGATCTCGGTCTTGCCGACTCCTGTCGGCCCGATCATCAGAATATTCTTCGGCGCGACGTCTTCGGCCAGCTCGGGCGGCAGCTTCTGCCGCCGCATGCGGTTACGCAGCGCGATAGCGACGGCGCGCTTGGCCGCCGCCTGGCCGATCACGTACTTGTCCAGCTCGGCGACAATCTGGCGCGGTGTCAGCGCATTGGTCGACGTCTGCGTCGTTTCAGGGAGGTAGATGGGCACGGCCACTCTTACAATTCTTCCAGAGACAGGATCGCGTTGGTGTAAATGCAGATCTCTCCGGCGATCGTCATCGCCTTCTCGGCGATGGCGCGGGCGTCGAGGTCGGTGTTGTTGGCCAGCGCCTTGGCAGCCGCCAGCGCGTACGGGCCGCCCGATCCAATCGCCACAATCCCATCGTCGGGCTCGATGAGATCGCCATTGCCCGACAGCAGAAACGTCGTGGTCTTGTCCAGGACGATGAGCATCGCTTCGAGGCGACGCAGGACGCGATCGGTGCGCCAGTCCTTGGCGAGCTCCACCGCGGATCGCTCGATGTTGCCGCGGTACTGCTCCAGCTTGGACTCGAAGCGCGAAAACAGCGCGAAGGAATCGGCGGCCGACCCGGCAAATCCCGCGAGGATCTTGTCGTTGTACAGCCGTCGAATCTTGCGGGCGTTCTGCTTTACGACGGTTTGCCCGAAGGTGACCTGGCCGTCGCCGGCCATGACGGCGCGGTCGCGGTGGCGCACCGCCAGTATCGTTGTGCTGTGAATCATCGACTTTTTCTGACTCTATCGGCCGCGGATCGAGGTGTCAAGAAAACGGGACGCGCGTGCACTCGGCGGGGGACACACGTGTGGGTGAGCGCGCTGGATTCCCGGTTTGGCGGCATAATAAGGTGATCACCGAGGTCTCAATTGGCAGTCGAGTTGCTCGGGAGGCTCTTATGAAACCACTTCTTTCGGCAGCGTTGGGCGTGGCTGTGGCCCTCCTTATCGCGCCGGACTCTGCAACAGCGCAGGATCGCGGCGAACGCGCCGGCGGCTCGTCGGCACCGGCGCCCGCACCCGCTCAGTCTGCGCCTGCACCCGCTCCGTCTGCGCCTCCCCCGGTGTCTTCTGGCGGTGGCCGAACTGAACGTGGCACGCCCAGTGGCACGGCGGTTCCCCGAGACGGCGGATCGCGGGCGACCGGCGGTTCAGAACCAGGTTCGAGCGGCGGATCGGCGGTCGGGCGCAGTTCGGGTACCGAGACCGCGACCGCGACGGCAAGCGGAGACTCGGGGGCGGTTCGCCGGCGGCCGCGTGACGGTCAGCAGCCGATCGTCGGCACCGCGGTGCCTCGCGGATCCGTGCCCGTGCGAACTGGCGGCGGCGGCGTGATCATCGTCCCGGGCGGCTACGGATTCTATCCGTGGGGATACGGCGGCCTCGGCCTGGGCGGGTACTACGGTGGGTACTATGGCGGCTACTACGATCCGTTCGATCCCTTTGGCGGATATTCCGGGTACGGTGGTTATCCCGGGTATGGCGGCTCCTCGTACTATCCGGTGCAGCGCGGAGACCTCGAGGGCGCGATTCGGATCAAGGTGAAACCGCGGGAAGCATCGGTGTACGTCGACGGCTATTACGTCGGGGTCGTCGACGATTTCGATGGCGTGTTTCAGCGGCTGCATCTCGACTCGGGCCCGCACCGCGTTGAAATCCGCGCGCAGAAGTACGAAGCGCTGACCTTCGACGTTCGGATCGAGCCCGACGAGACGATCACCTATCACGGGGAGATGAGGAAGATCCCGTAATGCAAAATGCATGATGCACAATGTGACCGCTGAACTGATTCAGCATTCTGCATTCGGCATCGTGCATTTCCAATGAACAGGCTTCGCGTCATCGCCGCCGTGTCCGGCGTCTACGACGCTGCCGTCGGCGCAGCGATGGTGCTGGCACGACCGCTGCTCGCGCGCCTATTCGACGTGCCGCTTCCCGATCCTCCGATTCACGCCGATTTGAACGGGATCTTCCTGCTTGCGATTGCAGCGGGCTATCTCATTCCGTTTCGCGACCCCGATCGGGGACGCGGGTATCTGTGGGTGATGGGACCGTGGCTGAAAGGAGCGGGCGCAGCGGCGTTCGCGCTCGATCACGTCGTCCGGCACTCGCCCCGATCATTTCTATTATTTGCGGCGAGCGATGGCCTGCTGGCGCTCGTGACGCTCTGGGCGCTGCTCTCGACGGCTAAGGCGTGAGGGCTGAGGGCTTCGCTGCGCCGAGCCGGCCGTTGCGTCCCTTCGTCCACCAGTAGATCGGCACGCCGGCCGCCATCACGCCCAGACCGGCAAACGCCGGACCCGGCGCGTTGACGATCGTGTTGATCACAATCGCAAAGCTCACGAGACAGAAAATCGCCGGCGCCCACGGATATCCCCACGCGCGAAACGTGTCGGTGTCTTTTCCGCGGATCCTCATGAAGAACAGCGAGAGGACGGCGAGCGCGGAAAACAGAATCACGGAAAACCCGGTGTAGGTCAGCAACTGCTCGAAGGTGCCAGACAGGACCAGCAGCGCGCTCCAGATCGTCTGCGCGAGAATCGCGATCGCCGGCGTGCGGTAGTGCGGGTGCACGCGAGCTGCCGAGGAGAAGAACACGCCGTCGCGCGCCATGGCGAAGTAGATACGCGGACCAGCAAGCGTCCAGGCGCTCAGGCTGCTCAGGATGATCAGAATCGCGAGCGCGGCGAACATCGCCGCCGCCGCCGATCCGAACAATCGGCCGGCCGCCAGTTCGCCCACGCCGATCGCGCCCACCAGCTCTTCACGCGGCACCACCCGGAGGTACAGCGCGTTCAACGACATGTACAGCGCAATGACAGCGGCGGTGCCCAGCGCGAGCGCAAACGGCACGTTCCGCGTCGGGTTGCGCACTTCCTCGGCGACGTACACTGCCGCGTTCCAACCCGTGTAACTGAACATGACGGGCACGAGCGCTATGAGCCACGCCGCCGCGGGCACGGGCCGACTGACGAGGGCGGCCGCCTGAGGCGCGGGCGCCACGATGAAGCCCGCAATCACGAAGGCGACCAGCGCGCCGACGGTGACGGTCGTCAGCGAGTTCTGCAGCACCCGCCCCGGTTTGACACCGCGAGCCTGGATGAGCGCCAACGCCACGATGATCGCGACTGCGACCAGCGCGCGCGTCGACACGACCACGCCGAACGGCCCGACACTCCACCCCGCGATGACCGTGGCATTCCCGGCTCCCGGCACGAAACGATCGAGGTACCCGGCCACGGCGACCGCGCCGAAGGCAATCGCGCCGCTGAAGCCGGCGACAAACGACGTCCAGCCGGTCAGGAACGCAGCGAGCCCGCCGAAGCTCTCGCGCAGGTACACGTATTCGCCGCCCGCCTGCGGCCGCCACGCGGCGAGCTCTGCGTACGCCAGCGCGCCGGCGAACGCCAGCGCGCCGCCGATCGCCCAGACCGTCAGCATCGCCGCGCTGCTCGGCAGCATCTCGGCGACGACGCCGGGCGTGGTGAAGATGCCGACGCCGATGACATTGGAGATGACGATCGCCGACGCGTCGAGCGGCCCGAGGCGCCGGTCGAGCGAGGTGGGTGAAGGGAGCGTCACGAGGATCTGTTCATTTGGTGATGAGCGTGCGTGCGACCGGATACGCGCCGATCCGTTTCCACTGAACCGACCCGTACTTGGCGAATAGCTCGACCTCGGCGTCGACGAAGTGGCTGTTCCCCAGCATATCCTCGCGCGTTTGGTCGCTGCCGGTATAGCCGAGCGGCGAGCGGATGATCAGCGGCTCGGTCGTCGCGCCGGGCGCCAGCCCCGGCGATCGGGTCACCGTGAGGAACCTGGTGCTCCATTCGGTTTTTTCGGTGACGCGCCTGAATATCGCGTTGACCTGCAACGCGATCAGATGTTGATCGGAGACGTTCTTCAGCGTGAACGCAATGGAAGGGACGAGCTTGTTCTGGCCGTTGACGATGCCGGCGTCGAACCAACCGGTGGAGACGTTCTGGACCTGCAGGCCCGAGACGAGATCGACGGGTGTATCGCAGCCGGCGCAGACGATGAATGAGAGGAGGATCAACCCGCCGCACGCGCGCATGCGCGTATTCTAGAACACTCTCACCTCGACGTGCTTGATCGCCTCGTCGCGCGACAGTTTTCCGGCGCGGAAGGCGGTGAGGTCGGCTCCGCGCACGCGGATGACGAAGGTCGGCGCTTTGTTGTCGAGCGGCCCGATTCTGGGGCGCACCTCGTTGCGGCGCGCGCCGATCGTGAGCCACTCGTCACTCCCGATGCCGAGTGCGGCGCTGTGATCGAGCATGCTGTCGATCAGCGACTGCACCACTTCCGCGCGAAAGACTTCTTCGGGATTGCTCAGAATCGGGTCGGCCGGCTCCGGCGCCGCGTCAGACGCCGCCGCGGCCGATCCCGACAACGTGAGAGCGGAAACAGCGGCTGTGCCGGTCGGCGTCCCGCTCGGACTCCCGAGCGGAGCGACCTGGAGCTCGAGGCGCCTCCACGCCTGCTCGAGATTCGCGTCGCCGGATGCCTGGATGTGCGCCTTCACCGCTTTGAGCGCGTTGTCCAGTCCGAGATCGTTCTGGTCAAGTGTCCTCACCGCCCACGTCATAGTCGTCTCGAGCGAGGGCACTTCCACGTTGAAGAATATTCCGTACCCTTCGAGGCGGTACCCCATCACGCGGGCGTTGTCGAGGAGCAGCGTCTGCGCCGGCAGGACCACCTGCAGCCGGTCCCGCCAGAGGCTGGCGCCGTGTTCCACGGCGTCTTCGAGCACCCGTTCCATGACGCCAATCTGATAGCGCGACTCGGCCTGCTCCCGCAGCAGCTGGCTCTGCCGCCGCGCCACGGCGCGCGACTGCTCCGACGCCTGCTGCGCCCCCAGCGGCGAAACCGCCACGACGAGCGCCAGACTCGCGATGACCGCCGAACCTCTGCCGCTCACGCCCAACCTCCCTGCTACCGACTTCAGCCCTTGCCGTTCGCCCATGACAGTGCTCTCGTTGCCTTCTACTTTTGCCGGGAAATGATCGGGACCACCGTGCCGTCGATGTAATCCCTCATCAATTGCTGCCCAGTTGCCACCCGCATGCTCGTATTGCTCTGCATGGCTTTGAAGTTCCAGTCGATATTCGCCAGATCGGTCTTCCGCTTCGTGTCGAACTCGCGCACGACTTCGGCGATCCGCAGCGCCAGCTCGGTTTGCTGCTTGCGCTCGCTGTCGTCGACGAGGGCGCGCACGCGTCGAAGCAGTTGTGGCTCGATTGAGGGAGCGCTGCCGGCGTCGCGCACCATCAGCGCCGCGCCGCCAGAGGGAGCCGACCCGTGGAACTCCGTGCGCAACCGGCGTTCGAGCGCGTTGAGATCGGTGCGCCAGGGCGTCGCCGCAGACTTCGCGTCGGCCGTCTGAATCCCGGCCACGCCGCCTGGACCCGACGACTCGACTCGCGCCGGCGTTCGCGACCACCCGGTGTGAATGCTGAGACCGCTCCGGTCGTAGCGGACGTCGAGATTGGCCACGCCGGCCGATACGCCGAGGACGAGTAACGCAGCGGCCACCTGCGCCCACGCCGGAACCTGGCCAAGCGTCACCCAGATGCCCGCGCGCCCGACGCTCGGGGCGGGCGGCCGACCGGGGCCGACACCGCCCATACCGCCCACAGGGGCGACATCGCGTGCGATCGATCCGATCGCCGGCGCGGTCCACTCCTGGAGACGCCCGCGCACGCCGCGCAGGTCGGCCAGCTCCTTCCGACAACGGTCGCACGTGCCGATGTGCGCATCGAACGCCGCGCGCTGTGCCGGCTCGATCTCGCCGTACACGTACGCAATCAGTGTCTCGTCCCGATCGGCGGTGTACCCACAAAGAATGTCGGCCATGCGATCACCTATTTGGTCAGATTCTTCTTTTCCATCAGCCCCGTGCGCGCCAGCTCACGCCGCAAAACCGTCAGTCCCTGATAGAGGCGTGTTTTGACCGTGCTCAACGGACACCCGATCAGATCCGCGATTTCCTGGAACGTCAGCCCGTGATATTCCTTCAAGACGATCGCCGTGCGCTGTTCTTCCGGCAGGAGCGCCATCGCCCGCTCGACGGCCCGCGTCAGATCGTGACGCGCGACCAGATCCTCCATCGATTCCGACGGCCCGCGCGCCGCGATCAGATCCAGCACGTCCACGTCCTCCGGCGCCTGCACGATGGGCGTCCGCCGCTCGCGCCGCATCCAGTCGCGGCACAAGTTGAGGGCGATCCGGTACAGCCACGACGAGAACTTCGACTGTCCCCGAAACCCGCCCAGCGCGCGATAGGCCCGGAGAAACGTCTCCTGACACACGTCGCGCGCATCCTCCTCGCGCCCGATTTGGCGATAGGCGAGGACATAGATGGGACGTTCCCATCGGTGGATGAGCTCGTTGAAGCTGTCGGCATCGCCGCCGATCGATTGGGCGACGAGCTCTTCGTCCGTCCACGGCATGCGGAGCGCGGAAAGCCCTTCCTCTCGCGTACTTAGACGGTGATGGGCCGCCGCCGGCCGGGCTGCCTTCGCCATGGACAAGGATTATAGCGTTGCACGCTGTAAGTGCACATTTCCCAGCCATTTACAAGCGGTGGAGGCCGGCGGCCAGAGCCAATGACGTACAATATGGCGCTTGGTGCGCCTCCCTCGTACTTCAGCGCCTGCATCCATGGCTCGAAAGACTCAGACCAGCGGGCGCAAGCGTCAGCCACGCCCCTCCACGCCGAACGATCGCGGCGGCGTGTCGACCGGGCCTCGAGGGCTCGCGACGCTTCTCGCCCATGCGACGAATCTGAACGAAGTCCTCCCGCATCTTCACCGGCACGCGCTGTCGGTCACCGGCGGCACCTGCGCGCTGCTCTTCGAGCACAACACCCGCACGGGCGCGATGCAGGCCACCTCCGGGTACGCCATCGAGACGCTGCCGACCGAACCGTGGGCCGCCGCGTCCCCAGAGGCCGCCCTGATTTCGGCCGCGCTATCTCAGTCGACGCCCACCATGGTGTCCGACGCTCGGCGGCAGATACCCGAGTTGTCCGCCCGCCTTGGCGTCCGCTCTGCGCTCCTCGTGCCGCTCAAGCCTGGTCCCGAGCCGCTCGGGCTGCTGGCGGTCGGCCTCGACCGCCCACTGTCGGACGCCGGCGCCGACCTCTCCGAGATCGCCGACGGCTTCGTCACGGCGCTCGAGCTCTTCCGCCTGCGCCAGAACGATGCGCTGCAGCGCAACCTGCGCGACATGGTCGACAAATTCGCGGGAATTCTCGGGGAGACGTTGAACCTGTCGGCGGGGCTCGAAACCTTCTGTGACGGCGCGAACCGGCTGCTCGGCGCCGATCGCACGGCCGTGTGGGTGCACGACCGGCGGGCGCGTCATCTTGTCTTGCGAGCGTCCTCCGACGTCAAGGATGCCGGCAGCAACGCACGCGTGCACGCAGACGACCCGCTGTCGCCCGCCGCGTCCAAGATGCGCCGCGCGCGCGCCGAGATTCACCCGGAGAGCGACGCGAGCGCGACCGTGACAGTGCCGCTGCGCGGCTGGCGCCGGGCGCTGGGCACGCTGATCTTCGAAGGCGTCCGCGTTGAAACGGGCGGCGAATTCGCGCTCCTTGATCGGGCCGACGAGCTCGGCCGTCAGCTGTCGAGCGCAATCGAGAACATGCAGCTGATCGACGAGGTCCTGACCTCGCGGCGCGAGCTGGAAAACACCTTCGATTCGATCGCGCACCTGGTCGCCGTCTGGGATCCCCAGGGCCGCATCGTCCACGTCAATCACGCGTTTGCGAGCCGCTTCGGGCTCACACGGCAGCAGCTGGTGAACCGTCCCCTGGAGGAATTCATCGGTCCGGAGCTGCGATCGTGGCTCGCCGAGCAAGTCTCCGCCGATCTGCAGCCGGAGGGCGAACCGGCGGGGACAATCGAGGTGGTCGATCCGGTGCTGAAGGGCCCCTTCTCCGTCACCGTCACGGCGCTGCGCAACCAGGAGCGCAAGCCCATGGGCAGCGTGCTGGTGGCGCGCGACGTGACGCCGCAGGCCAAGCTGCAGGCCGAACGCCAGGTGCTCGAGCGGCGGCTGGTGCAGTCTGAAAAGCTGGCCGCGCTCGGCGAATTCGTGGCCGGTATCGCGCACGAGCTCAACAATCCGCTCCAGGCGGTGCTCGGCCATCTGGAGCTGCTGCGGGTGACGGGCGCCTTCCCCAAGCACCTGCGGCGCGACGTCCAGACGGTGTACCGCGAAGCGGACCGCGCCGCGAAAATCGTCCGGAACCTGCTCGCTTTCTCAGGGTCCCGCCGCCGGGTCCGGCGCGCCATCAGCATCACCGCCCTCCTGCAGCGGATCGTGGCGATGAGAGCGGCGGCCTGCCGCGCCACCGACATCGAAGTCGTGCGACACTATGATGAGAAGCTGCCGCGCGTGATGAGCGATCCGCTGCTTCTTTATCAGGTGTTTCTCAACATCATGGTGAATGCGGAGCACGCGATCGTGGCGGCCGGACGCGGCGGACGCATTGAGATCAACGTGACGGCTTCGCCCGGGGATCGGATCGTCGTCTCGGTACGGGACACGGGAGTCGGCATTCCCCCGGACGTGCTGCCGCGGATCTTCGAACCGTTCTACACAACGAAGGAAGTCGGCAAGGGCACGGGTCTGGGTCTGGCGATCAGCTACGGCATCGTGCAGGATCACGGCGGAGAGATCGTCGCAACCAATCATCCAGAGGGCGGGGCGGTCTTTACCGTCGAACTGCCGACCGGGCGGGGCGTGACCGAGCAGGTCCAGGCGGCGTCGGCGGCCAGCGTGGGTTGAAGTTAACATCATGGACGAAACGTTCCTCACGACGGAAGAAGTTCTGGAATATCTGCAGGTGAACCTGCGCACGGTGTACCGGCTGATCAACGCGGGCAAGATTCCGGCGGTGCGCGTCGGCCGTCAGTGGCGCTTCAGGAAGCGCGACATCGATGCCTGGCTCGACAGTCAGCGGGCGCGGGGCGGCGCGCGCGCGGCGACGGCGGCCGCGCCGGCCGCGGCGCGAACACCAGCCGCGGGCACCGGGCGGCCGCGCGTCCTTGTCGTCGACGATGAGGCGAGCATCCGCGATCTGCTGGCCAAGACGCTCGCGCTGGCCGAATACGACGTGGACGTCGCCGCCGACGGACGCTCGGCGCTCGAGCGCATGCGGCTGAATCCCTACGATCTGCTCATCGCCGACCTCAGGATGCCGGGCATGGACGGCCTGGCCGTGATCCGCGAGGCCAGGCGGTACAAAGCCGACTTGCCGGTCCTGATCATCACCGGCTACTCCACCGAATCGAGCGCCATCGAAGCGGTGAATCTCGGCGTCGCCGGCTACCTGACCAAGCCGTTCCGCGTCCCGCAGGTGCTCGCCGCCGCCGCCAAAGCCCTTGGTGAATGATCCAGCTCTCCAATCTCACGAAAGCGTACGGCGATCGCGTCCTGCTCGACAACGTCACGTGGCAGATTACCGATCGCGAACGCGTGGGGTTGTGCGGACCCAACGGCGCCGGCAAGACGACCCTGCTGCGGATGATGGCGGGGCTGGACGACCCTGACAGTGGCGCGGTCCTCAAACCTTCGGCGCTCACGTCCGGCTATCTCCCGCAGGACGGTCTGACCCACGCGGGCCGGACGGTATTCGAAGAAGCCAGCCACGCCTTCGTGGATCTGCTCGCGATGAAGGCCGAGATGCACGCCCTCGAAGATCGGCTCGGCGATCCGGCGATCCCGGAGCCGGAGCACAACGCGATGCTCTCGCGCTACAGCGACCTGCAGGATCGCTTCAGGCTTCACGAGGGCTACAACATCGAGCTGAAGACGGCGACCGTGCTGAACGGACTCGGGTTCTCCGCGTCGGACTTCGAGCGGCAGACCGAGACGTTCTCCGGCGGATGGCAGATGCGCCTCGCGCTGGCGAAGCTCCTGCTCGGCCAGCCGAACCTGCTGCTGCTCGACGAGCCGACCAATCACCTTGATCTGGACGCGCGCAACTGGCTCGAGACCTATCTCAACCAGTACCCGCACGCGGTCATTCTCGTGTCGCACGATCGCTTCTTTCTCGATGCCGTCGTCACGCGCATCGCCGACCTGACCCTGCGGACGCTCACCGACTACCACACCAACTACAGCGGCTATCTGGTCGAGCACCACGAGCGCATCGAGGCGCTGCGCAAAGCCAAGCGGGAGCAGGACGAAGAGGTCGCGCGCGTCAAAATGTTCATCGACCGGTTCCGGTACCAGGCGACCAAGGCCTCGCAGGTCCAGAGCCGAATCAAGATGCTCGACAAGGTGGTGCCGATCGATGTGCCGCCCGAACGGGCGACGATTCATTTTCACTTCCCCGCGTGCGCCAAGAGCGGCCGCACGGTGCTCGAACTGAAGCACTTCCGCAAAGCCTACGGCGACCTGGTGGTCTTCAACGATCTGGGCCTGCACATCGACCGCGGCGACCGCATCGCGCTGGTCGGGCCCAATGGCGCCGGCAAATCGACGCTCATGCGCCTGCTCGCCGGTGAAGAGGCGCCCGATTCAGGCGAGCGGCTCGAAGGTCACAACATCGTCATGCAGTATTTCGCGCAGGACGAGGCGACGCGGATGGATCCGGCGCCGACCGTGTACGAGACGCTTGCGTCGGGCTCGCCGAACAACATGGTCCCGGCGATCCGCAACCTCCTCGGCGGTTTTCTCTTCTCGGGCGACGACGTGTACAAACGCGTGCGGGTGCTGTCGGGCGGCGAGCGGACGCGGCTGGCCGTCGCGCGCATGCTGCTGCGGCCGTCGAACACGCTCCTGCTCGACGAGCCGACCAATCATCTCGATCTGGATTCGAAGGAAGTGCTGCTCGACGCGCTCATCGCCTACGGCGGCACCTTGATCTTTGTGTCGCACGATCGGTATTTCGTCGAGCGTCTCGCGACCAAAATCATCGAGGTGGGCCGCCAACACGCGATCGTGTATCCGGGCACGTACGCGGAGTTCCTGTGGCACAAGGAACATCCGCCGGGGCAGGAAGGGCGAGACGGGCAGGATGGGCAGGAAAGGCGGGTGGGAAAACAGAACGTAGGGCGGACCCTGTCGGGTCCGCCGAAAAGACAGCCCGAAACGCCTGAGAGCCGGACCCAAAGGGTCCGGCCTGCACACGACGTCCCCTCGCGCGAGGAAAAGAAGCGCACCGACCGAGATGCCCGCCGCCGATCACGCGCGCAAGAAGCGCGGCGCTCCGAGATCGACCGCCTCGAAGCCCGGATTGCCGAGACCGAACGCGCCATCCAGGACATCGAAGCGACGATGGCGGCGCCGGGCTTTTACGAAGAGCGGACCGCGGCCCAGCCGATCATCGATCGTCACCAGGCCCTGATGTGGGAAGTCGGCGATCTGATGCATCAGTGGGAGCAGCTGCAGCACGCCTCCGAGCTCGCCCAGACGACCAAAAACTAGCAGCGCGCCAGAAGTGTTATTCGATTACACTTTTGTTATACTGAATAGTGGACCGCGCTCGTAAACCTCTGAATACGCGTATCTTTTCGCGTCAGGTCACTCCTCCATCGCGGCATACGGTTTGCCCCTCCGACGTGGCGAGCTGAGCCGCGGTCGACAAGCCGGTCATGCCCAAGCCATCCGATTCACGCGCCCGGCGCGCCGGCCGGTCGACCGTACGGCGTCAGGTGGCGCCACGCCCGGGTGTGCCCGACGATCGGTTTTTCCGGCACATCGTGGACAGCCTGCGCAACGCGGTGATTGGCATCCGGCGCGACGGCTCGGTCGCGCTGATGAACGACGAGGCGTACCGGATCTTCGCGCTCACGCGGCACGCCGACGACATCGGGCGGCCGTTCACCGAGGTGTTGCGCGATCGCCCCGACGCGGTCCGGGCCCTGGCGGGGGCCTTCGAGTTGAGCCATTTGCCGAACCGCGCCGAACTGCGGTTGAAGGACATCGATCGAGTGATTGGCTACACGCTCTGTCAGGTTCGCGACGATCATGGCGACGCCATCGGCGCCGCGATGTTCTTCAAGGACCTCACGCAGGTCGAACAGCTCGAGGAGCGCGAACGGCTGCGCGATCGCCTGGCGTCGCTCGGAGAAATGGCGGCCGGTATCGCGCACGAGCTGAAGAATCCGCTCGCCGGCATCGAGGTGATGGCCGGGTTGCTGCGGCGCCAGGTGCCGGATTCCAAAGACGCGCAATCGCTGCTGGCCGACATCATCAGCGAGGCGAAGCTGGCCAACGCGATCGTCGTCGAGATGCTGGAGTTCGTGCGGCCCATCCGGCTCGAGGTCGAGCGCACGGAACTGAGCGACGTGCTGCACCAGTCGATTACGCTGGCCGAGACGAAGGCGCCGCGAGGCGATATTTGCGTGACGCTGAACCTGGCGCCCGATCTCCCCGCGATCGACGGCGATCGTCACCGGCTCTGTCAGGTGTTCACCAACCTGCTGACGAACGCGTTCGAGGCGCTCGACGGCCGCGGGAAGATTGCGATTACGGCGTCGATCGCGGCGATCGACGACCCGGCATTCGCGCAGCCGCCGACGCCGACCGTCGTGGTGGAGGTCGCCGACAACGGGCCGGGCGTCCCGCCGGAGCTGACCGATCGCATCTTCAATCCGTTCTTCACCACCAAGCCGCAGGGATCGGGGCTGGGCCTGGCGATCGTGAGCAAGATCGTCGACGCGCACGACGGACGCATCGACGTGAGCAGCACGCCCGAGACCGGGACGCGGTTCCGGATCACGATGCCGATTACGAGCGCCGCCGGATGGTTCAAGTAGCGAGAGGACAAGAGATATGGGTCGAATTCTGATTGCCGACGATCACGACGCACTCCGGCGCGGGCTCGCCCGCGGGCTCACTGAAGCGGGGCACGAGGTCGATGAAGCGTCGAACGGCAACGCGGCCATCGAAAAGCTGCACGACAGCTACTTCGATGTGGTCCTGAGCGATTTGAAGATGGGCGGCAGCGACGGCCTCGACGTGCTGCGCACGACCAAGGCGCTCCATCCGACGACCGCGGTGATCCTGATGACGGCGTTCGGCTCCGTGACCACCGCCGTCGAGGCGATGAAGAGCGGCGCGTTCGATTACGTGCAGAAGCCGTTCGAGATCGAGGAGATGGAGGTCAAGCTCGAAAAGGCGCTCGAGATGAAGCGCATGCAGAACGAGCTCGACTACCTCCGTCACACCCAGCAGGACATCTACGAGTTCGATCGCATCGTCGGATCGAGCGAAGCGCTGCAGCGCGTGCTCGACATGGTCAAGAAGGTCGCCAAGAGCAACACGACCGTGCTCATCCGCGGCGAAACGGGCACGGGCAAGGAGCTCATCGCGGGAGCGATCCACCACAACTCGCTGCGCACGTCGCGCAACTTCGTGAAGGTGAACTGCGCGGCGCTTCAGGAGAACCTGCTCGAGTCCGAGCTCTTCGGCCACGAGAAGGGCGCGTTCACCGGCGCCGACAAACAGCGCATCGGCCGCTTCGAACAGGCCGACGGCGGAACGCTGTTCCTGGACGAGATCGGCGACATGAGCCCGAGCACGCAGGCCAAGATCCTGCGCGTGCTGCAGGAACACGAGTTCGAGCGGCTGGGCGGCACCCGCACGCTGCGCGTCGACGTGCGCCTCATCGCGGCGACCAACAGCGATCTGTCCGTCATGGTGCAGACCGGACGGTTTCGCGAGGACCTGTATTACCGGCTCAACGTCGTGTCAATCGAGATGCCGCCGCTGCGCGAGCGGAAGGACGACATCGTGCCCCTGGCCAGCTTCTTCATCCGGCGCTTCTCCGGAGAGTTGAAGAAGAAGATGGACGGCATCGAGCCGGACGCGCAGAAGCTGCTCATGCGGTACAACTGGCCGGGCAACATCCGCGAGCTCGAAAACACGATCGAGCGGGCCATGCTGATGGCCGAAGGGCACGCCATCGCCTCCGTCGATCTGCGGCTCGGCGAGATGCCTACCGCCGGCAGCGGTCGCGAACAGGCGTCCGTGGTGAAGATCCCACCGACCGGCATCCCGCTCGAGGATGTCGAGCGGCACGCGATCGTCGAGGCGCTGAAAATGTCGAACTGGGTCCAGAAGGATGCCGCGGAGCTGCTGTCGATCAGCCCGCGCGTGATGAACTACAAGATCAAGACACTGGGCATCGAGTTCCCGCGCGGCCGGCGCGCCGCGCCACTGGTCGCCGCGGCGAGCTGAAGAATTTACAATTCACAATTGGGAATTGTAAATTTCACCGCTCCCCGCCGCGCGCTCTCGGATGCGTCCTGTTGTAGACCTCCAGCAATTGCGCGGCGTTGACGTGCGTATACCGCTGCGTCGTGCTGAGGCTTGCGTGGCCCAGCAGTTCCTGAATCGAGCGCAGGTCGGCGCCGCGCTGCAGCAGGTGCGTCGCGAACGAATGCCGCAGCGCGTGCGGGCTGATCCCCATGCGCGTGCTGGTGGCCGCCACGTAACGGCGCACCAGCCGGTCCACGCTGCGCACGGTCAATCGCGTGCCGCGATAGTTCACGAACAACGGCTCTCGCGCCTCTCTCCTTCGTACGCTGCGTACGACAGCCGCGACAAGGAGCTCGCGATCCTTTAGGTACGCGCGAATCGCCGTCGCCGTGCTCGTATTGAACGGAACGAGCCGCGGCTTGCCGCCCTTCCCGGTCACCCGCACCATCCTCGCGCTCAGATTCACATCGTCGAGATCCAGCCCGACCAGCTCGCTGAGCCGCAGTCCCGACGCGTAGAAGAGCTCGAGAATCGCGCGGTCGCGTCGGCCGAGCGGCCGGTCGCCGGCCGCCGCCGCGATAAGGGCGACCATCTCGGCCTCCGAGAGATGCGCCGGCATCCGCACCTCGCGTTTGGGCGTGCCGATCAGACCGCCGGGATCGGAATCGAGGACCCCTTCGCGGCGCAGATACCGCAGGAACGTGCGCGTCGCGGCCAGCTTGCGGGCCGCCGTGGCGCGCGAGCGTCCCAGCTCGTGCACGTGGGCGAGGAAGCCGCGGATGGCCGCGCGATCGAGATGGGACCCCCGCAGCGCGGTGCGGTTCATGCCTCGATCGGCGGCGGTGTGATCGAGAAACTGCGACAGATCGCTCTCGTACGCGCGGACCGTGTGTACCGACACGTTGCGATTGAACCGCAAGTACTGGAGAAACGCTTTCAGATGTTCGGTCATCGATTCGCCGCGGGCTGAAGACCCAGTCCGACATCGGCCATCCACCGCGCCAGATCCGCCAGCGCGCGCTTGGAGATCGCGAGCTTGCGTTCCACCTTCCCGCGCGGCGCAGGCTCGAGCGGCGGCATGATTCCAAATGTGATGTTGGACGGCTCGTAATGCCGCGGATCGGCGTGCGAGACGTAATACGACAGCGCGCCCATGGCTGTCGTGCGCGGCGGGGCGGACACGGGCTCGCCGTTGACCAGCGCCGCCGCGTTCAACCCGGCCAGCAGACCCGACGCCGCCGACTCGACGTAGCCTTCCACGCCTGACATCTGTCCCGCGAAGAACAACGTCGGCCGCCGGCGTACCTGCCACGTCTCGCTCAGGACGTCGGGACCGTTGACGTAGGTGTTGCGGTGCACCATCCCGAAGCGGATGAACTCCGCCTGCTCGAGGCCGGGAACCAAACGCAGCACCCGGGCCTGCTCGCTCCACTTCAGCTGCGTCTGAAATCCCACGAGGCTGTAATGATCGCCGGCGAGATTGTCCTGACGCAGCTGCACGGCGGCGTACGGAGGACGGCCCGTCCGCGGATCGACCAGGCCGACCGGTTTCATCGGCCCGAAGCGCAGCGTGTCGCGTCCGCGGTGGGCCATCACTTCGATGGGCAGACACCCTTCGAAGAACCGCTCCTTGTCGAAGTCGTGCACGGTCGCCGATTCCGCGTGAACGAGCGCATCGTAGAAGCGCTGGTACTCTTCCGAGGTGAACGGACAATTCAGATAGTCGCCGGCTCCATCGTCGACGCCACATCCGAGGTCCGGCTGAAGCCGGACACAACCGGCGCTCGTTTGCTCAGCGGTAGTGCCCGGCTCTAGCCGGACCCCGCGGACGTTTCGATCCCATCGTGACGCGCGAAACACCTTGCTCCTATCGATCGACTCGGCGAGCACGATGGGGCTGATCGCGTCGTAGAAATAGAGATGATCCTGCCCGACCAGCGACACCAGCCCGGCGGATAACGCATCGGACGTGAGAGGACCCGTCGCGATGATCACCGGTTCGCGCTCGCTCGAATCCGGAATCGCCGTCGCTTCTTCGCGCACGATCGTGATGAGCGGATGGGCGGCCAGCTCGCCGGTGACAATCTCGGCGAACCGTTCACGGTCCACCGCCAGGGCCGCGCCGGCCGGCACCCGGCTCGCCTCGGCCGCGCGCATCACCAGCGAGCCAAGCCGTCGCATTTCCTCTTTGAGGAGGCCGACGGCGTTATCGAGCTTGTCGCCGCGGAAGGAGTTGCTGCAGACCAGCTCGGCGAGGCGGTCCGTCTTGTGCACCGCGGTCGGTCGCGCCGGCCGCATCTCGAACAATCTCACGGCGACGCCGCGCGAAGCCGCCTGCCACGCGGCCTCGGATCCGGCAAGGCCACCACCGACGATCGTGATCATCTCAGGCCGATGTTTCGACCAGCTCCTCGCTGCGTGCGTAGTCGCATTCCTCGTTGTTGCAGAGGATCTGACGGCCGTGTTTCTTGGTGGTCTTCTCGACGAGGAAGCTCGCGCCGCACGTCGGACACTTTTCTTCGATGGGACGGTTCCACAGCACGAAGTCGCAGTCCGGATAGTTCGAGCAGCCGAAGAAGATCTTCCCGCGCTTCGATTTGCGCTCGACGACCTCGCCGCCCTTGTCCGCGTCCTTCGGACACTTGACGCCGGTCGTCTTGTGCTTGATGTACCGGCACTCGGGATACTTCGTGCACGCGGTGAATTCGCCGAAGCGCCCCTGCTTGACGACCAGGTTCGCCCCGCAGCGCGGGCACTTCTCGTCCAGGATCTGATCCGGCTTGGCCGCCTTCAGCCCGCCCTTGGTCTCGATGATCTTTCGCGTCGTCTTGCACTCGGGATAGCCGGTGCACGCGAGGAACTGGCCGAAGCGTCCGCGCTTGAGGACCATCGGCTTTCCGCAGTTCTCGCACGGCTCGATTTCCTCTTCACCGCCCTCGGACTCCGGCTCGCTCTTCTCGAGCTCCCGGGTGTTGGTGCACTCCGGATACGCGCTGCACGCGATGAACGGGCCGAACTTGCCGACCTTGATCACCATCGGCGATCCGCACCGATCGCAGAGCTCGTCGGTCTTGATGCCCTCCTTGAGGTTCTGCATCTCCTTGCCGGCGCGCGCCAGATCCTTCTTGAATTTCTTGTAGAACTCCGCCAGCGTCCGGACGTAGTCGGTCTTGCCGCTCTCGATTTTGTCGAGATCGTCCTCGAGGTTGCGCGTGTATTCAACGTCGAGGATGTCGTCGAAGCTCTTGATCAGCAGATCGACGATGATCAGGCCGAGGGCGCTCGGCTTGAAGCGTCCTTCGATCTTGTTGACGTACTCGCGATCCTGCAGCACGGCAATGATCGACGCGTAGGTGCTCGGGCGGCCGATGCCGTTCTCTTCGAGCTCTTTGACGAGCGTCGCCTCGGAGAACCGGGGGGGCGGTTGGGTGAATTTCTGTTCGGGGCGGAGCGCCGCGAGCGTGAGACGGTCGCCTTCGGCCAGGGGCGGCAGCACACCCGTCACCCCGGCTTCGTCTTCGCCGTCGAGGTCGGGCGTAGACTCCCGGGCCCGGGGTTCAACGCCGGTCGTCTGCTCCTTCTCTTCCGGCTCACCGGGTGTCAACCCGTACGTCGCCATCCAGCCGGCGAACTTCGGCACGGTGCCTTTCACCCGGAACAGATAGTCGCCCGCCGTGATGTCCACTATCGTCTCGTCGAACGTTGCGGGATTCATCTGCGACGCGACGAAGCGGTTCCAGATCAACCGGTAGAGCGAGAACTGGTCCGCGGTGAGATACTGCTTCACGCTCTCCGGATCGTGGTCGAGCGACGTCGGGCGGATTGCCTCGTGCGCGTCCTGCGCATCGGCTTTCGACTTGTAGTAGACCGCCTTCTCGGGGAGGTAGGCGTCGCCGAACGTCTTCGTGATGTGCGTGCGGACGGCGACGAGCGCTTCGTCGGCGACCCGCACCGAATCGGTGCGCATGTAGGTGATGAGGCCGCCGGCGAGCCCGGGAATCTCGATCGCTCCCTCGTACAACTGCTGCGCGAGCATCATGGTCTTCTTGACCGGGAACCGCGCCGTCTGCTGCAGCTTGCTCGTGATGAACGGCGGAGGCGAATGCCGCTTGCGCTCTTTGGTGATGACCGACGACACGTCCCACGTCGCGCGCTCGAGATCCGACAAGACGGCCTTGGACTGCTCCTCGTTGGCGAGCCGAATCGTGTCGCCGGCTTTTTTGAACAGCTTCGCGTCGAACTCCGGCGGCTGCGGGCCGGCCAGCCGCGCGAAGAGATTCCAGTATTCCTCGGGCACGAACTTGATGATCTCGCGCTCGCGATCGGCCACCAGCTTGAGCGCGACCGACTGCACGCGTCCGGCACTGAGACCGCGACGGACCTTGTCCCAGAGCAGCGGGCTGATTTTGTAGCCCACCAGGCGATCGAGGACGCGGCGCGCCCGCTGCGCGGCCACCATCTTGTCGTCGATGACGCCCGGGTGCTTGATCGCCTCCTGGATCGCCTTCTTCGTGATCTCGTTGAACATCAGGCGATGGATCTTGCGGCCCTTGCCGGCCAGCTCCTGCGACAAGTGCCAGCCGATCGCCTCGCCTTCGCGGTCGGGGTCGGTCGCGACGTAGATGTCGGTGGCGCCCCTGGCCGCGTCCTTCAGCTCCTTGATCACGTTCTTTCTGGATGCGAGCGCTTCGTAGTGCTCGGCGAAATCGTTGTCGACGTCGACACCCAGCTTGCTCTTGGGCAGATCGCGGATGTGCCCCATCGACGCGATGACGGTGTAGCCGCTCCCGAGGTATTTATTGATGGTCCTCGCCTTCGCCGGCGATTCGACCACGACCAGTGCCTTTGCCATACCTTCTCTTCTCACCCTAACACGGTCTGTCAAACCCGGATGAACCGGCCGGCGCCCGCCCGCCGGACCAGACCCTGCAGTTCCAGTTCGAATAAACGCGGTAGAAGGCGCGAGGGACTCAGACCCGATCGGTCCGAAATCCCGTCGAGATCGCACGCTTCTCCCGGCGGCAACAACGCCAGCAGCGGGTCCGCTGGCGGCGGAAGCCTTCCCTCAGCATGCGGACGGCTCCCGACCCCGTTGAGCTCCTCCAAGATATCGTCCGCGGTCTCCACAAGCTTTGCACCGTCGCGCAGCAGCGCGTGGCCGCCTCGGTTACGTTCGCTCAGCACGTTGCCCGGCACCGCCAGCACGTCGCGGCCCTGCTCGAGGGCGCATCGCGCGGTAATCAGGGATCCGCTGCGCTCCCCCGCTTCGACAATGACGACGGCGCGCGACAAGCCGCTGATAATCCGATTGCGCTGCGGAAAAAAGCGCGGGAACGGGATCGTGCCAGGCACCAGCTCGCTCACGATCAATCCCTGCGGCTCGATCTCGCGCGCCAGCCTCGCGTGCTCCGGCGGATAGACGATGTCGGCGCCGCATCCGAGCACGGCGATGGTGGATCCTCCGGCCGACAGGGCGCCGCGATGCGCGGCGGAATCGACGCCCCGCGCCAGCCCGCTCACGATCGTCAGGCCGCGCGCGGCGAGATCCGCGGCGAGACGGTCGGCTACGTCGAGCGCGTAGGGCGACGCCGCCCGCGATCCCACGATCGCCACGGCCGGCTGCTGCAGCGCCGCCGGCGATCCCCGCGTCCACAGGACCGGCGGCGGATCGATGATCGCCGCAAGCGACGGCGGATACGCCGTGTCGCTCCACACGATCGGCGTGAGCCCACGGTCCATCCCTTGTTCGAGCGCCGCCGCCGCCCGGGACATCAGGTCCCCACGCTTGTGGTGATCGAGCGGCCACCGCTCCGCAAGCACTCGACCCAGTGCCGCCGCGGGCGCGTCACCGGCCCGAAGCCGTTCGCCGACGTCCCGCCAGACTGGAATCGGGAGCAGGGAGAGCGCAATGAACTCGATAAAAGGCGTGGCGTCGCGTGTCGGACCCTCAGTCATGAGCGCGCCTCCGCGGCCGGCGCGACTCAAAAAAGAGGAGGTCGCGGCCACCGCACGTGCATGCGGGCCCGACCTCCTGACACCCATTGTAGACCGATTTGGTAAATGGCCGGGATCGGATCGCGAGAAACATGCAGGATTTTCGAGCTGAGGCGTGGCACATCGCTTGCTCTGTCGAGCCGCGAGAACGGTGTCAAATGCCTTGCGTGCTCGCAACGCGAATGACTATATTGGACACATTCCGAACATGAAGGCACGTTTGGCGATCTTCGCCGTCGTTGTCGCCGGGGCGACGCTGTCGGGCTCTCCGGCGTTCGCCGACGCGCGGGCGGACGCGAAAGCCCAGGTCGCCTTCGGCATCAACGTCGCCCAGCGCGGTCTGTGGCGGGAAGCCATCTACCGCTGGGAAAAAGCCGTGGAGCTCGATCCGAGCTACGCCGCCGCGTTCAACGACCTCGCGATCGCGTACGAGCACGAAGGGCAGTTGGAGAAGGCGCGCAAGGCCTACGGGAAGGCGCTCGAGCTCGACCCGAACAACAGCGAGATCAAACAGAATTTCGAGCTCTTCAAGGAAATCAATGACCGCTCCGGTTCGGCGAAAGAACAGTAGGCTGCTCGCCGGCGCGCTCGCCGCTCTCGGGGCAGCGACGATGATCGCGTGCGGTCCCGACACGTTTGAAATCCCCATCGAGACGCCGATTCAGCCCAAGCTCGATGTGTCCGCATTCCAGCGCGTCCTGATCGCCGGCTTCGTGGCGGGCGGCAGCGAGGACCTCGACACGAATCAGGAAACCGTCCGCCTGCTGCGCAGTCAGCTCCGCAACAAGTCGTCGTTGAAGGTCATTGACGCCGACGTGATGCCGCTCATGGACATCGCGCAGGATCAGAACAAGACGGCGAACGTCGCGGAGGCGGGAACAGTTGACGCGGGCGCGTCCGGGTCAGCGGGCGCGGCGACCGGCGCCGGCACGAGCCCCACGTCCGGCCAGGCCTTGCCGCTGCCTCAGCGCATCAAAGACGAGAAGGATCTCGAACCGTACGAACGGCTCTTCGCCAACGTGACGTACTGGAAGATGATCGGCGAGGAATACCAGAACCCGCTCATCGTCACCGGCACGGTGCTGTTTATGCCGCGATCGAGCGCGGGGTTCGTGCAGCGCGATCAGGAAGTGTACGATCAGTTCGGCCGGCGCAGCGTGCGCCCCATGCGCACGTACATGGAACGCAAGGGGTTCGTGCTGCGTCCGAAATTCGTCTTCATCGACGGCCGGACCGGCGCGACGGTGGCCTCGGAGAGCTATCGCGAAGAGATCCTGTACCCCGCCCAACAGAACACGCCCGCGCTGTCCTCGTATTTCGAGCTCATGGATCGGCTCGTGCCGAACTTCCTGAGCATCCTCAGCAGCCAGAAGATCAAAGGCACCCGCGTTCTCCTGAAGTAGACCTTCCCTGGCCGGGTCCTCCGTCGACGCCCAGACTGGGCCTCCCCGCGCTACCATCGACACGATCACTCTTGGATCAGCGTTGGCGCGCGCGCCACGCGGGGGACTTGTGGTGGGAACTTACATCGGCGGCATCTATCTGTTGTTGATGGTGGCGTTGGTCGTCGGCGCCTGGCGGCTGCGCCGCAAGCACGTCACGCCTGGACCCGCCGCCGCGGCGATGATGCACGAGATTCTGAGCGACGACCGCCGGGCGGCGATCGAGATCATCATCGGAGAACGAACCGGGGAGCGTGACCCCGAAGATCGGGACGGCAACCTGCCTGAGCTCGAAGGGCCGCAATGACACTACCGGAACTGCTCGTGTTGCTGGCGGTCGCCGTCCTGCTGCTCGGCCTACATCGGCTGCGGTCACCATAACGACGTGGGCTCACCCGCCCTCGCGGCACTGCTCGCTCACGCGATCTTTTGGGTTCTCATCGTCCTGGGTTGGTCTTCCCGTGAGCTCGGACTGAAGTGGACTGCTATCCTGCTGCTTCTGTGGCTGACAGGCTTTGCCGCCCGGCCGTATGTGTCCTACGGCGCGGCGCTGTTCGCAGCAAATCGTCGGAACTGCTTGAATGGAGAATCCAGATGATTCGAGCCTATCTGTATCGACTGATGGGGCCGCGTGCTTGTCACCCTCTTCCTCAATGTGCACAAGCACGGCTGGCATCCAGTCAGCGTGGCCACTGGAGCGATTCTTACGGTGCTCCTGTTCTCTCGGACTTCCCAGCCCAACGTCCGCCGTTCCGGGACGACGCCAAGGGAGTATCGACGAAATCGTCGGTCTGTTCTGGAGGTAGAAAGACATGAGAATTGCCGCGTTGCTCGTCGCTCTCTTCGCCATCGTTGTCGGCGTGGTGGGCATCTTCACGCCCGATAGTCTGACCACCATTGGGCGATACGTGGTGACGCCTGTCGGACTCTACGTGATCGCCGCCGTTCGAGTTGCCGGCGGGCTCGTGCTGATGCTGGTCGCGCCAAACTCTCGTGTGCCCAGGACCCTTCGTGTGGTTGGAGCGGTTGTGCTCGTGGCGGGACTGGTGACGCCACTCTTCGGAGTTGAGCGCGCGCGAGCGATCCTCGACTGGGAGTCCACTCAAGGATCCGCGTTCATACGTGTCGTGGCCGGGCTGGTTTTAGCTGCCGGGGGCTTTGTAGCGTTTGCGGTTACAGGTCGCCGTCCTAAGAACCGAGGAGCGTAACCGCTCCAGATCATTATGCCGAGCCCGAGGGCCATCCGAAAAAGCGGGTGGCTGAAGATTCCAACACTGGATAGCCACAGAGCCACGCCAAGAGCAACGAACACGATCCAGATGCCGGGCGAACTCCGCATTCGTAAGTGCCTCTGTATGTGAGAATACTACCCCCTACCGCCCTAACCCTTTACAACTGAGTCACTTCCCTTTACAAGTGAGTCGCTTCAGTTGTAGACTTATCCTTTTGCGCGGGTGCCGATTATGTACGCAATCATTCAGGCGGGCGGCCGTCAGGTCCGGGTCACGCCGGGCGGATTCGCCACCCTCGATGGAACGGCGGGCGAGGCGGGCGCCGAGCTGACGTTCGAGCAAGTGCTGCTGGTCGAGAAGGACGGCGGCGACCTGGTCGCCGGCGCACCGTTTGTCGCCAACGCCCGCGTGGTCGCCATCGTCGACGGCGAAACCCGCGGGCCGAAGATCCGCGTGTTCAAGAAAAAGCGCCGGAAGGGCATGCGGCGCACAAAAGGGCATCGCGCCACGTACACGCGCGTGCGCATTAAAGAGATTCTTCTCTAGGGGCTGGACGCTTGAGGCTGGGGGCTAGGAAAGCCCAGCCTCAGTCCCCAGCCTCCAGCCTCGACAGGATCGAAAAGATGGCTCATAAAAAAGGACAGGGCAGCTCACGCAACGGCCGCGATTCCAACTCGCAGCGACTGGGCGTCAAAGCGCACGACGGGAACTTCGTCTCCGGCGGCACGATCATCGTGCGGCAGCGCGGACGCCGGTTCCGACCCGGCCGCAACGCGGGACTCGGGAAAGACGACACGATCTTCGCGAAGGTCGACGGCCGTGTGAAGTTCGAGGACCACGGCGCGCACGGCAGGATCATCAGCATCCTGCCGCTGGAGTAACCGCGAACAGACTGTCCTGATGTTCGTCGACGAAGTCGACATCCACATCGTCGCCGGCGACGGCGGAAACGGTTGCCTGGCGTTTCGCCGCGAGAAGTTCGTCCCGCGCGGCGGCCCGAGCGGCGGCGACGGCGGCAATGGCGGATCGATCGTCGTCGTCGCCAGCCCCCATACCAACACCCTTATCAATTACCGGTTTCATCCCGAATTCGCGGGCGCGCGCGGCCAGCACGGCATGGGATCGAACTGCACCGGCCACATGGGCGCAGACCTCGAGCTCCCGGTGCCGATCGGCACGCTGGTCTACGAGAGAACCGACGATCCCGAGCATCCGTGGCGGCTGCTTGCCGACCTCGCCCGCGACGGCCAACGCGTGCTCGTCGCCCACGGGGGTCACGGCGGTCGCGGAAACGCGCGCTTTGCCTCGTCGACCAACCGCGCCCCCCGGCGGACAGAGCCCGGCGGTCCCGGCGAAGAAAAAAATCTTCGCCTCGAGTTGAAGTTGCTCGCCGATGTCGGTCTGGTCGGCTACCCCAACGCCGGCAAGTCGACGCTGATCTCGCGGATCTCCGCCGCGCGGCCGAAGATCGCCGACTATCCCTTCACGACGCTGACCCCGAATCTCGGCGTCGTGCGCCTGAGCAGCGACCGCAGTTTCGCCGTAGCCGATGTGCCGGGACTGATCGAGGGCGCGCATCGCGGGCTGGGTCTGGGCCATCAGTTCCTGCGCCACCTGGAGCGCACCAAGGTGCTCGTCCACCTGGTGGACGTGTCGAGCGCGACCGGCCGCGATCCGGTCACCGACCTCGACACGCTCCGCACAGAGCTCGAGCTCTTTCAACCGGCGCTCGCGGCGAAACCTCAGATCGTCGCCGCCAACAAGATGGACGCCGTCGACGATGAGGCCCGACCCGCCGCGGTCGAGCGGCGCGCACTCGATCTCGGTCTTCCTTTCTTTCGCATCTCGGGCGCGAGCGGCGAAGGGTTGCCGGCTCTCCTCGAAGCCATGTGGCAGCGTTTGGCTGCAGCACCGATTCCCGTGGACTTCGTGCCCGTCGAGGAAGACATCCCGATCACCACGCCAGGCCCGCGGAGCCACCGGCCGGAGAGCAACGCGGCGAGGCGGCGCCGGCGAACGCGTGCCACCGCCACCCGTGCGCTTGCGAAAGAACGAGGCGCGAACGATGGTCGCGTCGCCGGCGCGGTGAAGGAGCGGCGGAGCCCCGCGAGCAGTAAAGAATGACGCGGCGCGTCGGCATCCTGGGCGGCACGTTCGATCCTGTGCACTGCGGCCACCTCGACGTCGGCGCTGCCGCGCACGCAGCGCTCGGTCTCGCCGAGATCCTGATTCTGCCGTCCAACATCCCTCCGCATCGGCCACAGCCGCTCGCATCGAGCTACCACCGATTCGCGATGGTGGCGCTGGCCATCGCCGGCCGGCCAGGCTGGCGGGTCCTGGATCTCGAGCTGCGCGAAGCCGCGCGGTCGTACACGTCGGACACGCTCCAACGATTTCACGACCAGGCGTACAGCGCCGCGGAGTTGTTCTTCATCACCGGCGCGGACGCCTTTGTCGAGATCGCGACATGGAAAAACTATCCGGCCCTCCTGGATCTCGCGCATTTCGCGGTGGTTTCGCGGCCCGGCGCACCCGTCGGCGAAGTGCCCGTGCGATTGCCGGCGCTGGCGGAACGGATGCGCGAAGTGGACGGTCAGGTCCGGCTGGAGCCGGACGCCACGTACGAAACGTTGATTTTTTTGATCGATGCGCACACCGCCGATGTGTCATCCACTGCCATCCGTCGTGCGCGGGCGCACCGTGAGTCGATCGCCGGATTGGTCACTCCGGCGGTGCAGCAACACATTGAGCAGCACGCACTTTACGAGGATTCGGCGTTGGTCGCCGCGTCCTACACACGAGGATGAATCAGCCGGCAGGCAGGTTGCATGGCCAAGACTGAAAAACGCCAGAAAGCCCGTCGGATTCCCAACGACGTTACGCGCGCGATCGCGGCCGCCGAGGACAAGAAGGCTGCCGACATCGTGTTGCTGGACTTGCGGAAGGCGGCGGGCTTCGCGGACTATTTTTTGATCTGTTCGGGAGGCAACGCGCGCCAGATTCGCGCGATTGCCGATTCGATCGTGGAGGCAGTGGCGTCGGACGGCGCCAAACCGGCGCACGTCGAGGGCTACGAACGGTCCGATTGGATTCTCCTCGATTACTTCGATTTCGTCGTGCACATCTTCGGGCAGGAGACGCGTCTGTTCTACAGCCTCGAGCGCCTGTGGGGGAACGCCGAACGCGTGGAGCTTCCAGCCGCCCAACAGTAGTTCTTCACGCCCTTCGTCGTGTCGTCGACGCGATCCTGTCCATCGTGCTCGCGCCCGCGTGCGCGGCGTGCGACGAACCGCTCGAACATCCCACGGACGGCCCTGTCTGCGCCGGATGCTGGCGCTCGATCCTTCCGCTCACGCCGCCGCTGTGTGAGAGCTGCGGTGACCCACTGCCGACGTGGCGCGCGATCGTCGTCCGCTGCGCACGGTGCCGCCGCACGAATCCGAGCGTCGTCCGATCGCGGGCGATCGGCGCGTACGACGGCGCGCTTCGGGCAATCGTCCACTCGTTGAAGTACGACGGCCGGCGCTCACTCGCCCGCCAACTGGCGGTGTTGATGCGACAGCGCGGCACCGACGTCCTCGACGGCGCCGCGTGCGTCGTGCCGGTGCCCCTCCACGGGTCACGGCGCCGACAGCGGGGCTTCAATCAGGCGGCGGATCTCGCGCGCCATCTTGGACCGCCGGTGCGGCACGCCCTCCGTCGTCTGCGGGCGACGGCCACGCAGGCTGGTCTGCCTGCGGCACGCCGGCACAGAAACGTTCGGGATGCGTTCGCAATCACGCGGGCGGCGCGCGGACTGGACGGCCAGATCGTCGTACTGGTGGACGATGTGAGCACAACCGGGGCGACGCTCGACGCGTGCGCGCGGGCACTGAAACAGGCGGGGGTCGCAGAGGTTCGTGCGATTACAGCCGCGCGAGTTGTGGCGTCACCGCGTTGATCACGTCCTGGGCGATCGCCTCTTTGGATCGTTCGCCGTTGACGACGACCCACCCGCCGGTGGCGGCCTGGCGCCGATAGCTCTCTCGCACGCGCGCCTGCATCGCGAGGTCGCGCTCGTACCGATCGCGATCGACCGCCTTGCGCTGGACGGCCGTCTCGGGCGCGATGTCGAGCATGATGGTGATCGACGCGGGCGGCAGGAATTTCTGGATTTCAGTCAGCCACGCTGGATCGAGCCCTTGCGCCTCGCCGTACGCGATGCTCGAGGCGGCGTACCGGTCGGACACGAGAATCAGTCCGCCGTCGATCCACCGCTGCAGATCGGGTTTCCGTTCGTAACGGTTCGCGACGTACAGGAGCTGCATGACGTCAGGGCCGTAGTCGCGCTCGCCCTGCAGCGCGCGGGCGATCTCCTCGCCAATCGACGTGCCGTAATCGGGAAACGACACGAGCCGCGCCTTACGGCCCTCCTGCTTCAGCCGGTCGCGCAGCAGCTCCGCCTGCGTCTGCTTGCCGCTCTGATCGAGGCCTTCGAAGGCGATGATGTGTCCGGTCATAGTGGTCAGGTGGGTCAGGTCGGCCGGGTACGTCGGGTGCGCCCTAGCAGCCCCCTACCTACCTGGCCTACCTGGCCGTTTAGGTCTCGAGGGAAAGCATGTCGTCCAACGTCTGTCGACGCCTGATTACTCGCCATTTCCCTTCGTCTACGAGCACTTCCGCCGGCAGTGGCCGCCGGTTGTAGTTGGACGCCATGGCCGATCCGTACGCGCCGGCGTCGCGGATGGCGACCAGATCGCCGACCTCGAGCGCCGGCAGCCGGCGATCGCGCCCAACGACGTCGCTGCTCTCGCAGACCGGCCCGACGATCTCGTACTGACGCTCGGCGGCGTCACGCGGCGCGACCGGTTCGATCCGATGAAAGGCGCCGTAGAGCGCCGGCCGCATCAGCTCCGTCATGCCGGCGTCGATCACGACGAAGTCGCTGGACCCGTCGCGCGGCTTGATATCGATGACCCGTGCCACGAGGACGCCAGCCGGACCCGCAATCGCCCGGCCTGGCTCGACGACAATCGGCAGGCCGCTCGCGCGCACTTCGCCGACGAGGGCACCGACGTACTCTTCGACGGATGGGACTTCACGGCCGTCGTACGAAATCCCGAGCCCGCCGCCAAGATCGACGTATTCGAGGCTTACGCCGGCGTCGAGAAGCTCTTCGGACATGCGTGCGGCGATCGCGGCCGCGCGCCGCAGCGGCTCGAGGGTCGTGATCTGGGAGCCGACGTGGACGTGCACGGCGACCAGCTTCAACGCGCGACGCCCGCCGATCGTCGAGAACAACTCCCGGGCATCGTCGAGCGGCACGCCGAACTTGTTGATCTTGAGGCCGGTCGAAATGTGGGGATGGCTTCCCGAATCGATGTCCGGATTCACTCGAACCGCGACACGGGCCACGACATGGAGGCGCTCAGCTATGGCTTCGACGCGCGCCAGCTCCCCCGCCGATTCGACGTTGATGGCCTTCAGCCCGAGCGAGACGGCGCATTCAAGCTCGTCGACCGATTTGCCGACCCCGGTGAATACAATCGCAGCATTCTCAAAGCCGGCCTTGCGGGCCAGCTCGATTTCCCAGATGGAGTTCGCGTCCGCCGCGCCGCCGAGCTTCTGCACGAGGCGCGCGAGGGCCAGCGCCGAGTTCGCCTTCAGTGCGTAATGCAGCGCGTGCGGATACTCGCCGAACGCCGCATCGATGGCCTGGTAGCGGTCGCGCAGCACCGCCGCGCTGTAGACGTACAAGGGCGTGCCTTCGGCGGCAGCGACGTCGGCGAGCCGCACGCCGTCGCAGACGAGTTCATCCTTCGCGCGTCGATAGAAGCCGGTCGGTTGAGGCAACGTGATACGCTATTTTACTCAATCCTTCATGTGGACCGATTCACTGGGCGCGCCACCCTATGCGGGCGATGCCCTCGAGACGCTCATCCAACAATGCCTGCGCGGCGACCAGACCGCGTGGGAGATCATCGTTCGCCAGTACTGGCGGAAGGTGTTCAACATCGCGTACAAGTTCGTCGGGAAGCACGACGAAGCGGAAGACCTCACCCAGGACGTCTTCCTGAAGATTTTCAAGTCTCTCAGCACCTTCGATCGGCGGGCCAACTTTCAGACCTGGCTGATCAGTGTCAGCCGCAATCTGTGCATCGATCATTACCGCAGCGTCCGCAAGGAGCGCGAGACCATCGATCGGGACGTCGACGCGAACGAGCTGACGCCGACGTCGCACGAGCCCGGGCCGATCGCGGTCCTCGAGCAGCGCGATCGCGTCGTGCTGCTGCGCCACGCGCTCGCCAGGCTGCCCGACACGCTCAAGACCGCCGTGCTCATGCGGGACATCCAGGAGATGTCCTACCAGGAAATCGCCGACGCGCTCGGTTTGCCGGAAGGCACGGTCAAGTCGCGCATCAACCGGGGGCGCACCGAGCTTGCACGGCATGTGAAGCGGCTCGGCGGTGACGGTAGCCGTATGTAGTGGTAGTACATGATGTCCGGCTTCCCGCCTTCGGAGGCGGCAACCGGACCGAGGAGCATTTGATGAATGTCAGAACCGAACAGTCCGGCGGCGTCTCGATCGTCCGGGTGGGCGAGACACGCCTGATGTATCCGATCCTCTCGGATTTCTCTTCAGCCGTCAGCGGGCTCGTTGCCGGCGGCAAGCGCGAGATTCTGATCGACCTCACGCCGGTCACCTATGTGGATAGCGCGACCATCGGCTGTCTGATGGACCTCTACCGTCAGGTTCACAACGCGGGCGGACATCTGAAGCTGTCCGGCGTCCAGAAGCGTGTGGAGACGATGCTGACGATGACCGGCGCGCAGAACTTCATCGAGATCCATGCCGACGAGCCGGCCGCGGTCAAGAGCTTCGGGGTATAGCACCATGCACACCATTAAAACGACGACCGGCGCCGCGATCCCGCTCGACGGCGATCTGCTGGCGGTCCTGGAAACGCTCTATCGTGAAGTGACCGCCAAGCGCGAGCTCGAGCGCTCCTTCGAGGACCTCGTCAAGGAAATTCAACATCTCATCGATCAAATGGACGAGGCCGATCGGCGCACGTACCTCGCCGAGAGCCTGTTCCTCAACACGGTCAAATACGAGAACGACAAACTCGAAGCGTATATGCGACGGCTGTCGAAGAAGTAGATGTCGCTGAATTACCTGTCAACCCGCTTCCAGTGTTCGTGGCCATGGACGACGCTGGTCATGTTGTGCGACGGCCGGATGGTCTGCGGCTGCGCGGACCCTTACGGACACCGTGTGCTCGGCGACATGCGGACCGCGTCGGTGAACGACGTCTGGACGGGACAGACCATCTCGGCGCTCCGCACCGACCTGAACGCGGGCGGGTCGAAATTCTGCGGCGATTGCGCGCTCAAGCTGCCGCTGAAAAAAGACGACGCGCCGGTTGTCCGGTCCGTCGATGCCGGCGCCTTGCCGTCGCGTCTCTACGTCGAATGCACCGCCGCGTGCAATATCTCGTGCGCGGAGGCCTGCTGCGCGCCCGAGACCGGCATCACGCGCACGCGACAGGCGGGCATGCTCGACTTCGACCTGTTCCGCCGCGTCATCGACGAAGCCGGTCCGTCGCTGGGACGCATCGATTTCTTCAACTACGGTGAAGCGTTCCTGCACAAGCGGGCGGTCGAGATGTGCGAGTACATCAAGTCCCGCTTTCCGCACATCTACCTGTACACGAGCACGAACGGCCTGGCGCTGACCGACGCGCAGGCGAGGCGCCTCGTGCACTCGGGCATCGATGAAGTGACGTTCTCGATCGACGGCGCGACGCCGGAGAGTTACGTCAAATACCGTCAGCGCGGCCGCTTCGACCTCGCCATCCAGACGCTCCGGACGATGGCCGGGGAGAAGCGCCGGGCCGGCCGGGATCTTCCGTTCCTGAACTGGCGGTACATCCTCTTCGTCTGGAACGACAGCGACGAGGAAATGAACCGCGCACGCGAGCTGGCGGCCGACATCGGCGTCGATCGGCTGTGTTGGGAAATCACCGACCATCCGGAAACCGGATACTCGCGCCGGTTCGTGCCGGGATCGCCGCCGCTCGAATCGATCCGGCACGAAATCTGGGACGACAACGATCTCGGCAACGCGATCCCCGGCGCGATGCCACGGGCGCGCATTGATGTGCGGACGCTGGTGCCAGGCGTCCCGCTGATGACCCGCGCGGGTCGCGCGCTGCGCGTGCGCACGCGCGTGCACAACCTGTCCACCCGCGCGTTTCCCGCGCAGGCCACCTACGGCCGTCGACTCGTGCGCCTCGGCGCGCAGCTGTGCGACGAGGCAGGGACGGTGATCGACCGGGATTTTGCGCGCGCGTGGCTGCCCGAGACGCTCGGCCCGGGAGGCGCGCTCGACGTGCCGATCGAGATTCCGGCGCCGAAGCAACCGGGACGATACGCGCTGAAATTTGACCTGGTCAGCGAGGGGATCGACTGGTTCGAGCACTGCGGCTCGATGACCACCATCAAGAATCTCTGGGTCAGATAACCGTCGGCCGTCAGTACGCGGGGCGGGGCACGGCTGGAACCGTGCCCCGATCCGTTCGAGTCTAGCCTTTGGTGAAGACCGTCTTCCGCTTCTGCTCACCGTTCGGGGTGACGTTGGTCGTCTCGACGGTCATCTCTTTGCCGTCGGCGCTCAGCGAGCGCTCTTCCTTCGTCGTGATCGTGTTGCCGTTGGCCTCTCGAACCGTCTCGATGAGAAGCTTCTTGCCGCTGTCGTCCCACCGTGCCTTGACCTTGGCCGGCTGGGGACCTCCGCGGCCCTGCAGCTGAACGGTCTGCTCCGAGCCATCAAGCTTGTAGGTGACGTCGCCGATCATCAGACCGGTCGGCATCATCATGATCGTCACAGGGCCGCCCCCGCGCCCGCCGCCTCCACCACCGGCGCGAGCAGCGCCGCCGCCCGGGGCTCCGCCACCGCCCGGCGCTCCGCCGCCACCACCACGCTGCGGCGGAGGATCGCTTTTCGCTGTGTCGAGCGTCCAGGTGCCCGAGAAATCAGGTTTGGCCTGGGCCAGGACCGCCGCCGGCACCGCCAGTGCCGCCACCACGAGCAACAAGAGTACACGTCGCATCCGTTTCCTCCTCAAGCCAGGCAGGCTTGCTGCACCGCTCAGTCGCGAGACGAGCGCACAAAAGTGCACGATATCAGAGACGACCCGAGGATGGTGACAAAAACGCGGAATGCCGAACGGATGGGCTAGTGAGCGAGGCGCGGCACCGCGTGCTTTGCCGGCAAGCCCACGGGCAGCGAAGCCGGTTCGAACGGGGCCTCGACGAGCCGCCACGCGTGCGTCTCTTCGAGAATCTTCGCGGCGAACTCCGTGTGGAGCGCGTGGCCGGCGCGGTGAGCGACGAGGTGGCCGATGACGGGATAGCCGACGAGGGCGAGGTCGCCAATCGCGTCGAGGATCTTGTGGCGGACGAACTCGTCTTCGAACCGCAGCGGGTTGTTGAGGACGCCGGTCTCGCCGAGCACGATGGCGTTCTCGAGCGAGCCGCCGAGCGCGAGGCCGTTCTGCCGCAGCATCTCGACGTCCTTCAGGAACGTGAACGTTCTCGCCGGCGCGATGTCCTCGACGAACGAGTCTTCAGTAATGCGCAGCGTGCGGGACTGATGACGCAGCAGCGGATGATCGTAGCTGACGCTGTAGGTGACCTTGAAGTGATCCGACGGGTACAGCGCGATGCGCTTGTCGCCGCGCGAGATGGAAATCGATCGGATGATCTTCAGGTACTTGCGCGGCGTCTGCAGCCGTTTCACGCCCGCCTCGTGAATGAGGTAGATGAACGGCGCCGCGCTGCCGTCCATGATCGGCACTTCCGGCGAGTTGAGCTCGACGATCACGTTGTCGACGCCCGTGCTGACGAGCGCCGCCAGGAGGTGCTCGACCGTCTCGACCGACACTTTCTCGCGCGCCAGCCCCGTCGCCAGCTGAATACCGGCCAGGTTGTGGACGGTCGCGGGCACTTCGTGATGGCCGATGTCGGTACGGCGAAACCTGATGCCGAAATCGGACGGCGCAGGCTTCAATGACAGCGTGACTTTGTTGCCGGAGTGAAGACCGATTCCGACGCAGGAAATCTGACGACGTAGAGTGCGCTGTGGGTCCATGAGCCTCACGGGCAACTTGGGGTGAGCGTACCGTGGCTCAGCAAAACAAGTGCCCGACGGCCCCGTGGGGAGGCGTTCGTTGTAACGTGTAGGCTGAACAGTATCTTAGTCGCGCTCAACACAGGCGATTCGCCCTTTGAGCAGGAGGCTCTGTGGTGTTCGCGCCACAGGTCCAACCGCCAAGGTGTGGGGATATTACCACGGCCGTTCGTCAGACCGCAGCGGAACGTATCGGACGTCCCGCCTCGTCGGCGAGGAGGCCGGCCAGGAATCGACCCGTCGCCGACTGCTCGTTACGAGCGACTTCTTCGGGGGTCCCCTCACCCACGATCCGTCCGCCGGCGGCGCCGCCTTCAGGTCCGAGATCGATGAGGTAGTCGGCCGCCTTGATGACGTCGAGGTTGTGCTCGATGACGACAATCGTATTGCCTTGGTCGACCAGTTTGTGCAGCACGTCGAGCAGCTTGCGCGTGTCTTCGAAGTGCAGGCCGGTGGTCGGCTCATCGAGGATGTACAACGTCCGGCCGGTGCCGCGCTTCGACAGCTCTTTCGACAGCTTGACCCGCTGCGCCTCTCCACCCGACAGCGTCGTCGCCGACTGTCCGAGTTCGATGTAGCCGAGTCCGACGTCCTGCAGCGTGCGCAGCTTGTTGGCGATCGCCGGGAAGTTCTCGAGCAGCGGCAGCGCCTGATCGACGGTGAGATCGAGGACCTCGGCGATCGATTTCCCGCGGTATCTGATCTCGAGCGTCTCCGTGTTGTACCGGCGGCCCTTGCACTGCTCGCAGGTGACGTAGACGTCGGGCAGGAAGTGCATTTCGATCGCCATCACGCCGTCGCCCTGGCACGCTTCGCAGCGCCCCCCTTTCACGTTGAACGAGAAGCGGCCCGGCCTGAAGCCGCGCGCTTTGGCGTCGGGCATCATCGCGAACAAATCGCGGATGAAGGTGAAGAGGCCCGTATACGTCGCCGGATTGGACCGCGGCGTCCGGCCGATCGGCGACTGATCGATCTCGATGACCTTGTCGACCAGTTCGACGCCCTCGATGCGATCGTGCGCGCCGGGCTCGGCGGCGGCCCTGTACAGCGTCCGCGCCAGCGACGCATAGAGGATGTCGTTGACGAGTGTCGATTTGCCCGATCCGCTGACCCCCGTCACGGCCGTCAGCACGCCGAGGGGGATCCGGACGTCGATGTTCTTCAGATTGTTGGCCCGAGCGCCGCGAATGACGATGTCGCCCCGCAGCTGCGGCCGCCGCACGGTCGGCGTGGCGATCGAGCGCGCGCCGATGAGATAGGCGCCAGTCAAAGAAAAGGGGATTCCTGACCCCTTTTCTACGACTCCCGACCCCTTTTCCACGGCCGTTCTACCCACTTTCAGGCCTGTTTTTGAGCCAAATTCGTCCCCGGCGTCACCGCTGGAAACGACTCCCGACCCCTTTTCCGTGGCCCTTTCCGCTTCGGTGGCGCTTTCCATTAGCGCCTTCGGCGTGCCCTGAAAGATCACCTCTCCGCCGTGCTCCCCGGCGCCGGGACCGAGATCGATCACGTAATCGGCCGTGCGGATCGTCTCTTCATCGTGCTCGACGACGATGACCGTATTGCCAAGGTCGCGGAGCCGCGACAGCGTCGCCAGCAACTTGCGGTTGTCGCGTTGATGCAGTCCGATCGACGGCTCGTCGAGGACGTACAGCACGCCGGTGAGGTTCGCGCCGATTTGCGTGGCCAGCCGGATCCGCTGCCCCTCGCCGCCCGATAGCGTAGCCGCGCTCCGGCCGAGTGTCAGATACCCGACGCCGACGTCGTTCAGGAACCGCAGCCGATCGTGAATCTCTTTGAGCAGGCGCTCGGCAATGATCGCTTCCCGATCGGTCAACTGCAGGCTCTCGACAACCTTCTGAGCTTCGGAAATCGGCAGGTTCACGTGGTCGGCGATCGTGCGGCCTTTGACCTTCACCGACAGGCTCTGCGTTTTCAGACGTTCGCCGCGGCACGTCGGGCAGGGCCGCAGCGATCGGAACCCCTCGAGCTCCTCCTGATCCGCCCAACTGCCCTCCTCGTACCGCCGCCGCAGGTTCGGGATCAGTCCTTCGAACGCGCCCTTGCTGGTGCCGCTTCCGAAGAGCAGCACTTCGCGCGCCTTGCGCGGCAGCTTGCCGAAGGCCACCGTGAGGTCGATGCCGAAGTTGCGGCTCAACCCCTGCAGCGCGTCGCGAACGAACCGGCGATCGCCCCTGTTCCACGGCGCGATCGCGCCGTCCGCGAGCGATCGCGATTCGTCCGGCACGACCCGCTGCGGATCGAAATCGATCGTCGCGCCAAGGCCCTGGCAGTCGGCGCAGGCGCCGTGCGGCGAGTTGAACGAGAAGGCGCGCGGCGTCATCTCTGGCATACTGATCCCGCAGTCGACGCACGCCAGTTTTCGCGAGAAGAGCCGGTCCCCGCCGTCGAACGAGTTGATGACCACGATATCTTCGGCGAGGTTCAACGCCATGTCGATCGATTCGGTCAAGCGGCGCTCGACCCCTCCCCGCACGATCACGCGATCGACGACAACCTCGATCGTGTGATTGCGGCGGCGATCCAGCTTGATGTCCTCCTCGAGCGCGCGGAACTGACCGTCGATGCGCGCCTTGGTGAACCCGCGCGCGCGCAGTCCGGCGAGCTCCTTCTTGAACTCCCCCTTCCGGCCGCGCACGAGCGGCGCCAGCACGTTGATGCGCTCGTCCTGCGGATAGAGCATCACCATGTCGACGATACGCTCGAGCGACTGGGACGTGATGGCTTTGCCGCAGTTGGGACAGTGCGGGACGCCGATGTTCGCAAACAGCAGCCGGAGGTAATCGTAGATTTCCGTGACGGTCCCAACCGTGGACCTTGGGTTGGACCCAGTCGTCTTCTGCTCGATCGAAATCGCCGGGGAGAGCCCGTCGATCGAATCGACGTCGGGCTTCTCCATTTGTTCGAGGAACTGGCGCGCGTACGCCGAGAGCGACTCGACGTACCGGCGCTGCCCCTCGGCGTAAATCGTGTCGAAGGCCAGCGACGATTTGCCCGAGCCGGACAGGCCCGTGATGACCACAAGCTTGTGCCGCGGGATATCGACGTCGATGTTTTTCAGGTTGTGGACGCGCGCGCCGCGCACCGCAATCCAGTCGTGCGCCATGGGTGTCAGGGTGCTTGAGATTCTGGTCGCGAATTCCCGCGACTTCCGAAACCACGATCGTAGCACGCCGCCGCGCGAACGGCTCAGCTCCAGAGCCATAATCCGCAGGCGAAATGGACAGGATCCGGGGGTGACGCTCGCGACCGGTATCCGGCTCGGACCGTACGAAATCGTCGGGCGCTCGGCGCCGGCGGCATGGGCGAGGTTTACAAAGCCACCGACACGCGACTGGAGCGCACGGTCGCGATCAAGGTCCTTAATGCAACCTCGCCGCGGATCCGCAGTTCCGCGATCGGTTCGATCGCGAAGCCCGCACCATCTCGAAGCTCGCCCACCCGCACATCTGCACGCTGTAGGACGTCGGCCGACACGACCGCGCGGGCATCGTCCACCGCGATCTGAAGCCTGCCAACGTCATGCTCACGAAGGGCGGCGTGAAGCTGCTGGACTTCGGACTCGCGAAAGCGGGCCCGGCCGCCACCCCGGCACGTCGGCGCCGGTCACAGTGTCCGCGCTGACCGCCGCACCGACGCTGACCAGCCCGTTAACGATGCAGGAGTCGATCGTCGGGACGCTGATGTACCGTTTCAATCGTAAAACGCCGGAGCTTTCTTCAGCTTCGCGTGGGTCGCCGCGTCGTGCTCGATCCACATCTCGGCGCCGGTCTGCTTGAGGAGCTCGTCCATCTTCGCTCGGCTGGCGGCCGACTGCTCGACGTTGAACTCGAAGGTCGGGAACCGCTTGAACGTGCGCTCCTCCGGGTAGTGATAGAGATCCCCGGCGAGCAGCACCGATCCGGTCTTCGCCAGCTTCACGAACAGAACCTGATGGCCGGGCGTGTGTCCCGGTGTGGACTTGAGCACCACTGTGCCGTCTCCAAATACGTCGCGATCCTCATTGTTCAGCACGATCGTCTTGCTGTCTTTCAGCGCGCTGTAATGCTCGCGGTTGATGATCCCCTGCGGGTTGTCGGCGAACATGACGTCGCGCTCGGCCTTCTGCACGATCCAGGTGGCGCCCGCGAAATCATTCGCGTTGGCGGTGTGATCCGAGTGGTAGTGCGAGAGCGCGAGATACGTGATGTCGGCGGGTCTGTAGCCCACCGCCGCCAGCTGCGCCTTGAGCGGTTTGGCAACCGTCGAGCGTCCCGCGGTGACCGGCGCACCATCGGCCTTGAAGGCGCTGTCCGGAATGACGCCGACATCCCACATGAGGGTGCCTTTGGGGTGCGCGATCAGGTAACAAGTCACCACGAAGTCGGTCGCGGCGAGCTCCTCCTTCTTGAACCGGAACAGCGCCGGATCGAGCCCCTTGATGTCGCCGCAATCGAAGACATAGATCCGAGGCGATGAGGGCGCGTTCGGTCGCTGCTCGGCGGCGACAGAACGGCCGGCGGCGGCCGCGACCAACAGGAGTGCCGGCACCACAATCCACCCGAGTTGTCTTTTCATCGACGTCTCCTTATGAAAACGACCGTCAGCGCGCGACGATATCGAATTCAATCTTGATCTCGTCCTTGACCTTGACCGTGCCGCCCGCGATGCTGATCGGCTCGATACCGAAGTCCCGCTGTTTGATCGCCACCGATCCGCGGTAGCTGCCGTTCTGCCGGACCGCCGCGACGGTGACCGGCCGCGTCGCCCCGTGAATCGTCAGCCGGCCGACAATCCTCCACCGATCGCTCCCCGCTGCTTCGATCGTCGTCGACGTGAACGCGACGTCTGCAAACCTCGCTGTGTGCAGCACCTCTGCGCCGAGCATGCGGGTCTGGACCTCGGCGCGTTTCGACGCCGCGAGATCGGGATCGAGGACCTTGAGATCGGCCGCGTGCACGACCACATCGACGGCCAGCGGCTGGCTGTCCGAAAACGATCCGCTCGCGATCGGCGCCTGGATGATGTGGTTGTCCGCGAACGCGGAAAAGAGGCCCGACTTATAGACGTAGACGGTCACCTTCGAGCGGTCCGGATCGATCTGACGCGTTTCCCCCCGAACGGCAACCGCCCCGAAGAGACCCAACGACACCGCCACAAGGATCCGGGAGCGCATCGGCGACATGGCCAGCCGCATCTTACCCCTCATGATATTGTTCCGCGCAATATCGAAGTCCGGCCAGAGCCGGACGCCACGTGCCGATGCCGAGACAATTGTTCCGTACGAAAAGCCTGGACGCCCTGTTGTCAGAAGGCCAGGCGCCGCAGCATCAGCTCAAACGCACGCTGGGCGCGTTCGATGTCGTCATGCTCGGCATCGGCGCCATCGTCGGCGCCGGCATCTTCGCGACGATCGGCACTGCAGCCGCGGGCGATCCGACGCGGCCTGGCGCCGGGCCAGCCCTGATCCTGTCTTTCGTCGTAACGGGCATCGCCTGCGGGTTCGCGGCGCTCTGCTACGCGGAGTTCGCGGCGATGGTCCCGATCTCCGGGAGCGCGTACACGTATGCGTACGCGACGCTGGGCGAGCTCGTCGCCTGGATCATCGGCTGGGATTTGATCATCGAGTACGCGGTCGGCAACGTCGCCGTCGCGATCAGTTGGGGGAATTACTTCAAGACGCTCGTCTCGGGGGTCGGGATTGTCGTTCCCGACTGGCTGTCGACCGACTATCGGACGGCCACGCACATACCCGGCCTCTTCGCAAGTGCGCCGCACGTGTTCGGCGTGCCCATCGTCTTCAACATTCTGGCCTTCGGCATCGTCGCGCTCATCACGGTCGTGCTCGTCATCGGCATCCGCGAAAGCGCGACGATGAACAGCATGATGGTGGTGTTGAAGCTAATCGTGCTGGGGTTCTTCGTGATCGTGGGGTGGAACTACACGAAGATCGGCAACTTTCATCCGTTCGCACCGAACGGGTGGGCCGGTGTGCGGGCGGGCGCCGCCATCGTCTTCTTTGCGTACATCGGGTTCGATGCCGTGTCGACGGTCGCCGAGGAAACGCGCAACCCGTCACGCGATCTGCCGATCGGTATCGTCGGTTCCCTCATCATCTGCACGATCATCTACATCGTCGTCGCCATCGTCTTCACCGGGATCATTCCTTACGACGTCCTCCGGCAGAAGCTCGCGACTGAACAGGCCGAGCCGCTCACGATGGCGCTGCAGTACGCCAACATCGGACGATGGAGCAATGTCGTTGTCGGCATCGTCGCCTTCGGTTCGGTCGTGGCACATACAGCCGTCCTCCTCGTGTTTCAGCTCGGTCAGCCGAGGATTTTATTTTCGATGGCTCGCGACGGCCTGCTTCCGCCGAGCTTCGCCAGAGTCCATCCAAGATTTCGCACGCCGCACGTGACCACGATTCTCACCGGGATCGCGGTCGGCGTTTGCGCGATGTTCACCAGCATCGACGAGATGGTGGACCTGACGAACATCGGGACACTGTTTGCGTTCGTGCTCGTCTGTATCGGCATTCTCGTGCTGCGGAAGCGCGATCCGGACCGGCCGCGCGCCTTCAGGACACCATGGGTGCCGGTGATCCCGGTGCTGGGCGTGATTTCATGTCTGTACCTGATGCTCGGTCTGCCGTGGATCACCTGGATCAGGTTTGGGCTGTGGCTCGTTGTGGGGCTGGTCGTGTATTACTCGTACGGGTTCCGCAGGAGCGGATTGAGAGAGAAGGCTCAAGTCTGAAGTCTGAAGTGTCAGTCGGATTCAGACTTCAGACTTCACACTTGAGACTTGGGCAGTCGATACGCCGTTTCGTTGGAGCACACGACGAGGCCGCCGCGCGGATCGAAGGCGACGCCGACGAGACCGGGACCCGCGAGCACGAACTCGGGCGCGCCGCCGGCGGGAAGACGATAGAGTCCGCTCGTGCCGGCGAGCGCTTCGACGACGAACAGCGTGCCGTTTGCGTCGAAGGCCAGCCCCTGCGGCCGTCCGAATCTGGCGTACGGCTCCGTGATCACGCCGTTGGAATCGATCCGATAAATCGTGTCGTAGGACGACAGCGTCGGTGCGGCGACGTGCAACGCCAGGTCCGGGGCGAGAGCCAGATGAAAGGCCGCCACGCTCGGCGGCAGCGCCGCGAACCGAGTGGCGTGCCCCTCGCGATCGACGCGGAAGATCGTGCCCGAGCGGTCGCCCACGAACAACGTGCCATCCGGCGCGAACGCCAGCCCGCACGCGACGCCAAGATCGGTCGCAAACGGTTTAGACGATCCGTCCGACTCGACGCGGTACACGGTGCCCTCGAACCGGCTCGAGACGTACAGCCGATCCTCGGGATCGATCGCCATCGACGTGGGATTCACGATGCCGGACGAGAACGTTTCGCGGGTCCCGTTTGGCCGCACGCAGAAAATCGATACGAGCACTTCCTGGCCGCGCGTGCCGCTGTAGGTCACATACAGGTTGCCCGCGCGATCGAAGACCGGGTTGTCCACCTGGTGCAGGCCGGTCGCAAGCGTCGTGGCCACTTCGACGTACGCCGTTTCACCCGGCACGCCGTCGATGCGGATCTCGGTCCGACCGCCGTCGGCGAGCGCCGGAACCACGACGGCGAGGGCGCCCGGCGACCCGTACACGACGCGGGCGGGCTGGCCCCCGATCCGCACCTCCGGCAGACGCGGGCCGTCGACAGGAAAGCCTGAACCTTCAATCCTGATGCGGCCGCCCTCGATGGCCCAGAAGGGGCGAACGGCCGTAATGCGTGGTTGGGATGGCATGGGGGGAGCAGTCGTCGGTCATCAGTCGTCGGTCGCCGGTCGCGAGTCGCAGCTTGACCGTTGACCCTCGACTGTCGACTGAGACTGTCGACCGTCGACTGTCGACTATGTGTCGTCTAGTTCGACGTTCCAATAGAGATAGTCGCGCCAGGTCTCGGGCGCGCTGCGCACACCAATGGTAATGCGCAGGGCGGGCGCCGATTCTGGCCTCCTGGGCATTCGCCGGAGATGCATGCGGGCTTCGGACGGCGTGCGTCCACCTTTCTTGCGATTGCAGCCGACGCACGCGGTGACGATGTTCTCCCAGTCCTTGCGGCCGCCGTGGGCGACCGGCACCACATGATCGAAGGTCAGCTCGGTGGTGGGGTACTGGTCCCCGCAGTACTGACACTTGTGATCGTCGCGCGCGTAGATGTTCGCGCGCGAAAACGGCACGTAATCGAACCGCCGCTTGATCTTGATGTAGCGGAGCAGGCGAATGACCGACGGCATCTTGAAGCTGAACGAGACGGCACGGATCTCCCGGTCGTGGACCTCGATGATCTCGACCTTGCCCTGGCACCACAGCGTCACCGCCTTCTGCCAGTGGACGACCTTGAGCGGCTCGTACGTCGCGTTAAGGAGCAGCGTCTGTTCCATTGTCCAGGCGGGCCTTTGGCCCGATCATCTTTTGAATATTGCCCGACCGTTGTAGAGGTGTCAAGACGCTGACGCCGTAAACACATTGAAATCGCGTGGGTTAGCGGCTGTATGGAAGGTCGTGCTTCGACAAGCTCAGCACGCCCTGAGCCTGCCGAAGGGCGGCTCTGCCGCCGATACGACAGGGGTGATGTTTCGATCGGCCGCCCTTTTCGTCGCCACCGCCGCCGCCGTGACGACCGGCTGCGCCTCGACTGGCGCGGTGCCACGTCCGTTCCCGACCCCGGGCGCGGCCGTCCCGCCGCGGATCGGGAACGCGGCCCCGCCAGGCGCGCTGAACAAGCCTGGGTTCGACACGTACGCGCTCACCGGCACGGCTCTGGCGCTGCGGGGCACGCAGTACCGAAACGGCGGCCACGATCCGAGCGGCTTCGACTGCAGCGGCTTCACGCAGTACGTGTTCGAACAGCACGGCATCGCGCTGCCGCGCGACGTGAAGTCTCAGTTCGAGGAGGGAACTCCGGTGAAGCCGGCGGAGATTGCGCCCGGCGACCTGATCTTCTTCAGCACGGCCGCGCCGGGGCCGTCGCATGTGGGCATTGCGTTGGGCGGCGACGAGTTCGTTCACGCGCCAAGCTCCACCGGCGTCGTGCGTGTCGAGCGTCTCAGCGCCACGTACTGGTCGCAGCGCTTCGTCGGAGCGCGCCGCGTCGGTTAGTCAGCACAGTCTGACGCGCGTGTTCGTGTAGCGCCTGGCGCCATTCTCGACCAGGAACGTGACGACATAAAACAGCCCGTGCGCGCGGAGCTCCCCGGCCGAAGACTTGATGCGGTCGGTGGTCTCGAGTATTCGAAGTCGTCGCGATGGATGCGCTGCCCGGGAGCGATGACCTTCTCGCCTGCGCACGCGAGACCAAGCGCGAGTGGGATCAGGACGAGCGAGTGAAACGCGCTACGCGGCGCGGAATTCGCTCTTCGCAGCCAGGCGCCGCGAAGTCTTCTTCCAGAACCGGCGGATGCGCAGGTCGTTCTCGGTGTAGCCGGTCGGCTGTTGGGTCAGTCGGAGCGGTTCCACCAGCACGCCGCTGCCGTCGGCCTCGCAGGCCGGCTGTAACGGCGCCCGCTCGATATATCGCTGGGGGAACGACGGGAACGTGCGGAACGTCGTCGCGGCCACGCCCCCGAATCGCGCCTCGAGCGCGTCGAAGTCGTGCCGCAGAAATTCATAGACCGCCGGGTCCGGCCGGCTGTCGATGTAGGTGGCCACCATGTCGGCCACCTGCTCGAAGAACTGGTGGCCGTGGCAGTTGGCCAGGTACGTCCCGTCCTGCCGCTCGATCCGCCGGATGCCGCTGCGATCGGGATCGATGTGATAGAGCTCGTGGATGACCGTGTCGAGCTTCGCCAGCCACGGTTCGGCGCCAGGATAGAAGCGCTCCTTGCGCGTCCGATCCAGCGACTGATCGCAGAAGCGCGGCACCGAAAACGAGATCATGTAGCTGACGGGGCGGTTCGCGAGCGTCACCGACGGCGACTTCGTGACGAACCACTCCGATCGGCGCGTGAGCATGCCCGTCGACCGATCGCGCCAGAAGTAGTAGCCCGGCTCGCTTGGCGGCAGCGTCAGACAGTGGCAGGTGGCAAAGGCGCCGTCCGCGTTCGATCGACCGGCACGCGCAAACACCAGGAGGTCGGCGGGATCGATAAAGGACAGAGTCGGGACCCGCCGAACGATGTCCCTGGTCAATAACGAGAGGCTATCGGTGTAGTTGATCATCACGCTTGGACGACACGATCGTCGGCGCTGCCATCGCCAGGCGAGACGACCTGCGGTCTGATTAAGTTTTGCGCCGGGGAGTGGTGAATATAACGAAGGGGTATGATGAGTGTCAAGCTCAGCACGGTAAAAACATGCACAAGACAGCCAAGCTCAACCGCATATTCTTCGCCGGCGCGACGCTCTTGTTGGCAATGATCGCCGCCGCGTGCGGCGAGGTCAGCGCGGCTGTATCTCTCCCCAACCCCGGCGTCGATGAACCGGCGGCAACGCTCAGCACCGAGCGGACCGCCGTGCTTGCCGGCGGCTGCTTCTGGGGAGTCGAGGCGGTGTTCGAACATGTCAGAGGCGTCAAGAACGTCACGTCCGGCTATTCAGGCGGCGCGGCAACGACTGCGCACTACGAACTGGTCGGCACGGGCCGAACCGGCCATGCTGAATCTGTAAAGATCACCTACGATCGCTCGCAGATCTCTTACGGGCAGCTGCTCAAAGTCTTCTTTTCAGTCGCCCACGATCCGACCGAGTTGAACCGGCAGGGACCCGACGACGGGCCGCAGTATCGCTCGGCGATTTTCACCGCGAATGACGAGCAGAAACGCGTCGCGCAGGCGTATATCGATCAGCTGAATCAGGCCAAGGCATTCCGCAGCCGCATCGTCACCGAGGTCGTCTCCCTCAAGGCTTTCTATCAGGCCGAGGATTACCACCAGGACTTCCTCGCCCATCATCCCACTCACCCGTACATCGTGATCAACGATGCGCCGAAGGTCGAGAACCTTCGCAAGCAGTTTCCCGATCTCTACCGTAAGTAGGCCGCGAGGCCGTCGCTACCTGGGCTCGGTCGGCGGATCGGCGGGCGGCACCGCTGGCTCGGCGCTGACAGGCGGGACTATCGGCGGCGGATCGTCGGACGACGGCGCCACCGGCGTCTGATCGGCCGGCGGCGGCACGACGACAACCGGATTCTCGATCGGCGGGACGACTCCGCCCATGCGGCGCAGGATCAGCTGCTGGCGCCGCACGAGCCGGGCAGTCGGGTGAGACGGGTTGAGCTCGCGCGGGTTGACGATCGCGCCGGCGAGCAGTGCCGATTCCGCGCGGCCGAGCGCCGCCGCGCTCGTATGGAAATACGTGCGGGCCGCCGCTTCCGCGCCGTAGATCCCATCGCCCCATTCGATGACGTTCAAATACAGCTCGAGGATGCGCGACTTCTGAAGCTCGCCCTCGAGACGCCTCGCGATGACCAGCTCGCGCAGCTTCCGCACCGGGTTCTTCGACGGCGACAAGTACAGGTTCTTGGCGAGCTGCTGCGTGATGGTGCTGCCGCCGCGCATGAAGCGGCCGCGCGCCCAATCGAGCTCCAGAGATTGCTGCAGCTGCTCGAAGTCCACGCCTTCGTGCTGCCAGAAGGCATCGTCCTCGGCGACGAGCACCGCGCGCTTCAGATCCGCCGAGATCCGGCCGTAGCCCACCCACTGCTGCACGCGACGGACAGGACGCCCCTCTGCGAGCGCCTCGCGCGCACGCAGCTCGATGAACGCGGTCGTGTCGGGATTCGCCGTGCGCAGCGGCCGCACATCGGGAAGCGTCAGGTAGGAGTACACGAGATACGCGAAGCCGACGGCGGCGGCTCCGAGGATCCACCGTCCGAGCGCGCGAATCATGATCATCTGCCCTGTGTGGCGCAGCGCTTTACCGCTGCGGCTTGTGTGGCGCAGGGCTTCAGCCCTGCGTTTCCCCCTCACGGTGTCACGAGCTTTAACGAAATCGCTCGCGAGTCACCTTCCTTCAACGTCAGCTTCTGCCCGTACCGGCGCACAGACTCCAGGTAGTCGGGATCGTTCCACATCCCATCCTGGACATAGTCGATCGCAACGGCGAGATAGTCACCAGGCGCCAGGCCGCGGATTTGATACTTCCCTTCCTGATCGGGACGGGCCGATCTGACGAACCGCGAGTCCTCGGCCCACTTATCCGACGCGCTCGCGAACACGACGATCGTGCCGTCGGCAAGCGGCACGCCTTTGTCATCGACAAGCTGGCCGGTCACCGTCGTCACGCGGTCGCTGACCACAATCTGAACGCCGGACAGCTCCTCGCCGCTTTTCATCTCGATCGGCGTCTCGGTGATGTCGCGGCCGTCGCGCATCACGACCTTCAATGTCCATTCATCAGGAAGATCGACGGGTAGCCGCGCCGGACCGAAGATGTCCGTCACCGTAAACGTCCAGTCGTCGCGAACTTGCCCGCGCCCCTGCACCGGCGTGCTGTTCCCGCCCAGCATCCGTCCCGTAATCCTCACGCGAGCGCTCGGCATGCTTGGAGCTGCGCCGCTGTCGGTGATGATCTGTCCGGACATCGACCATCCGCGCGATGTAATCAAGCTGACGTTCTCGAGATCGGCGCTGGTGACGACCACCGGCAGCGTCGCCATTTCCGGCGTTCCCGGCGCGCCGTTCGCCGCACGCTCAAGAGGCGCCGAGGTCCGCACGACGTACTCACCCGGCGGGACGTTCTCAATCGCAAACGTGCCGTCGGCGGCGATGGGCCGGTTGCCCGCGCCGAAATTGGCGCCGCCACCCTCGGGGCTGCGGAATTGCTGCGCGAGCGCCACAATTTGACCGGCCAGCGGACGACCGCGCGAATCGACTGCCGTGCCCGAGACCTTCACGGCGCGGGCGGGAATGACCGCGAAGTCGTTGCCGCCGACTTGCTGCCCGACTCCCACGCTCACTCGCCGCGCGTCGGGAACGTTGGTCGTGCCTGGCAGGTACGTCGGGGCATAGCCCATCGTCGTCCGGCCGCCGCTGGTGTTCACCGTCCACTTCTCTTGTGTCGTGGCCATGACGAAGTACGCACCGGGCGCGAGCCCGGACAACCGATACTGACCCGCATCGTCGGT
>JBGPKK010000004.1:0-66245 GCA_041485905.1 Vicinamibacteria bacterium | reverse complement strand
CGCTGCTCCTGGTGCTGCCGGTGCGGGCGCCTGCGTGAGACCGGCCGCTGTGGTCATGAGAGCGACGACCGCCGTTGAGACGGCGTAGTACGCGACGGCTCTGCCCGGTTGCGCCATAACCATCCTGATCGTGATTGTCAACGGTCCGTTGTCGTCGCGCCCGACATCGTCAGCATCCGGCCGTCAGCGAGCTTCGTGCTGACAAACATGCCACCCTTCGAGCCGTCTCTGAGCGGCCGGTATGCGACGGTAATCCTGTCGCCCACCTTCAACGTGGTTCGAGTCCATCCCCGACGCGCCAGGTAATTCGGACTCATGCCCTCGAACCCCCACGGCTCGACAACGCCCTGTTCGTTCGCGACGTCCAACCAGATCCACGAGTGCGGGTTGGTCCATTCGACTTGTTTGACCGTGCCCGTCACGGTCTTCTGATTCGCCATATCGAAGGGCGCGAACGAGTGATGCGCCTGGACCACGCCGGACGCCGCAGCAATCAGGCCGGCCGCTGTGAGTCCAGAAATGAGTCTCATGGTGCGCTTCATAATCCCTACTTCTGCTTCGGCGGAGCGAGGTTGATTCCCGCCTTCCCGCTCTGGTCCACGGAATTGCGATTGTTCTCTTCGCAGATGTACTCCGCCAGCGTCCAGTTGCGATGACGTCTCAACGTCCGGCTCGAGGTGAAAGGAGCCGTCAACGCCTCGGGGTCGGTGATCGTGGTCTCGATGCTCATCGTGTCGGGATCGGCGAGCCGGAAGCGCTCGGCGATCCGCATTTTGTCGCTGTGCGGGACGCCGTTCGCGATCTGCGTGATCGGCGAGAAGCCCACCGTGTCCACCACCAGAGTGTCGCCATCCCACCGGCCGACCGACGTGCCGTAAAACGTCGGATCGGGATCGTCGGGGAGCTTGCGGCCGTCGGTGTATATGTGGCGAATCTGGTTGTACGCCTCGATCAGGATCGTCACCTGACCGGGCGTCAGCAGAAACTCCATCGGATAGGGCTGACCCATGATCCCCGGCATGCCCGGCGGCAGACAGTTGGCGGCCGGGCTGTCCTCAGGCGGATTGGCGAGGAGCGCCGCTCTCTTCGCCGCGTATTCAGGCGTGAGCGACGGCCCGCCCGCGCGACCGCCACCTGCGCCGGCTCCTTGCCGGCCTCGCGCGGGTGCGGTTTGTGCGCCGGCTCCGCGATTTCCGGCGGGCGCAGCGGCATCGCCTGGCGCACCGGCGCGGGCTCCGCCTCGCTGCGGTGCCGGGCCGCCGCCCGTTTCCCACACACCTGTGAAGTCGGGCAGTTTGGCGAGTGCATCCCAATCGGCGGCGGTGGGCGGCTTCAGCGACACCGTTTGCGCGATGGCGATCGCGCCTGACGTTGCCGACGCCAGCGCCGCAACGAACAGAGCGAAGCGAACGTGGCGTGTGCTCTTCATTTGTGGGAGGCTCTCTTGCGCATCAGAATACACCAACGCCGCCGCATCGCATCGCCTTCCTCTCGGGACGATCTCAAGACCGTCCCCTACATCCGTCAGAGAAAATATCACTGCGGCGGGATCACGGTCAGCGTGACGGGGGTCGGCGTTCCCTCACCGACTCGGACCGGCGTTCCGCGGTTTTCGTACGCGCGGATGAATTCCGGATCCTGCCAGGATCCGTCGCCCACCTCCCGCCACGCGAACGCGCGGTAGTCTCCCGGAGGAACCCCATCCATGTGGAATCGGCCTGATGCATCGGTCGTAATGGTCTTGTAGAGATCGGTTCGACGACGGAAGTCGGGGAGGAGAACCACGGTGACACCGGCAGCAGCCGCCTGCTGCTCGTTCACGACGGTGCCTTCGACGGCGCCTGGATTGGTGCCGATGGCGATCTCGAGTGAATCTGCCGGCGGGCGTTCGAGGCGGACCCCGATATTCAAAACGTCCACATTTCCCAAGCGGATCGACTTGACGTACGCGTTTTGCAGACTCGGCGGCACCGTGAAGAACGGAGGACCCGGATTGAGATTCAGGATGGGGGAGACGCTTACCCGATAGTCTCCAGGAGTCGCCTCCACGACGAACGTTCCGTCTGCACGGGGATTACTGTACGACGGCGACGCGGTGGCCTGAATCCCCAAATCGCGGCGGAGGCTGATGCGAAGGTTACGCAGGTCTGCGTCGTCACCGCCGTCGCTGACGAGGCGGCCGGGAATGTTGAACGCGGGCAGCGCGACAACCTGGACTCCGTCGATATCCGCATCGCCAAGCTCGAGGCTCACGTATCCGACTCCGTTTCCGGCGGTGCCGATCAAGATATGCGATCCAGGAAACAGCGTGAGGTCGAACGAGCCGTCCTCGTTGATTTCCGCGCGGCCGTCGGCATTCATGCCGCCACCAGGCCCACCGGGAAGGGAAGCGGCGCCGATCACTCTGAGCCCCGCGTACTGCGCGACTTGCCCGGTCGCGCCGTTGATGACGACGCCTCGCACGTGCCGCGCGCGCACCGGCGCCAGCAACAGATCCACGCCGCCGACGTCCGCGCCGGCGCGCAGATCGATGGGCGACGCGCTTTGGTCGCTAATCGTTCCTGCGAAATAGACGGCCACGTACCGTTCCGACTGCTGCTGCGCTTCGAGCTCGAGCTGGGGCAGTTGGACAGCGACGGCGGGATCGCCGACGGATCTGGCTTGGTTGAAACCACCCGGGCTCGGGCCGACGCCAATGCCGCCCTCGAAGGTTCCAGCCGACCCCATCATCCTTTCCATGATGCCTTTCGCGTCCTGATGCGTCGCGCTCACGTAGTATCGGCCCGGGGGCAGTCAGAAGAGTCGATACTCGCCGCGATCGTCGGTCCGCACGGTTTGCACGGTGGTGAGAATGCGTCGTCCATCCTGATACGATGCCTTCAGCGCGTCGACGTCGACGTTGCCCATCGGCTCGCCGTTGGCGCCAGAGACCCGTCCGGCAATGGCGGCGGTCGGCGTCAGCAACGCCTGTACGTCTTCGGTCCGTCCTTGGGCAACGCTCACGCTGAGCGTCCGGCGCACGTACCCCGGTCGACTGGCCACAAGCCGATAGCGGCCCGGCCGCACATTTGGGATCAGAAATCTTCCATTGCTTTCGGTCGTCGTGGTGTAGAGCGGAGGAGCGCTGCTGTCGTCTCCACGGATTTCGACGACGGCTTTGGAAAGCGGAGCGTTGGTCCCGGCGTTCAAGACAATGCCTTGAAGTGAAGAAGACGCGTTCTGAGCGAGCAGCGCGATGAGCGCAAGATGGATCATGGTCAGCGCCCTGCGATGACCGTCAATTGGACGTTCTCGTCGTTTCCGTCGCGAACGCGAACCGACGTGCCACGACTTTCATAGGCGCGCATGACGTCAGGATCCTGCCACGCGCCCTCTTCGATGTCGTCCCATGCGAACAGGCGGTAATCGCCCGGAGGAACCCGGTCCATGTGGAATCGGCCCGACGCATCGGTCGTGATCGTCTTGTACAGCTCCGTTCGACGACGAAAATCTGGCAGCAGTACGACCGTAGCGCCAGCGGCCGCAGATTGCTGCTCGGTGACGACGGTGCCTTCGACAGTGCCCGGCCTGGTGCCGATGACGATCTCGAGGAAATCTGACGGCGGGCGCTCGAGATGGACGCCGCTGTTGAGCACGTCCACGTTTCCCAGGCGGATCGACTTGATGTAGGCGTTGCGCAGACTCGGAGGCACCGTGAAGGACGGAGGAGCTGGATTGAGATTCAGGATCGGGGACACGCTCACCCGATAGTCTCCGGGAGTGGCATCCACAACAAACGTTCCGTCCGCACGCGGATTGCTATACAAGCTGGACGCGGGCGACTCCGTAACCTGAATGCCAAGATCACGGCGGAGGCTGATGCGAAGGTCAAGCAGATCGGCGTTGTCCCCGCCGTCGCTGACGAGACGGCCGTTGACGTTGAACTCGGGCAGCGCGACCACCTGGACTCCGTCGACCTCCGCATCGCCGATCTCGAGGCTCACATAGCCGACTCCATTCCCGGCGGTGCCAACGAACGTATACGGTCCGGGTAACAGCGTGAGGTCGAACGAGCCGTCCCGGTTGATTTCCGCCTGGCCGCTGCCGGTCATCCCCAGCCTGCCCGGAAGGGCAGCGGCCCCAATCACCCGGAGCCCCGCGTATTGGGCGACCTGCCCCGTCGCCCCGTTGACGACCACGCCCCGCACGTGCCGCGCGCGCCCGGGCGCCAGCTGCATGTCGACGCCGCCGACATCGGCGCCCGCGCGCACATCGATGGGCGACGCGGTCTGTTCGCTGATCGTCCCGGGGAAGTAAACAGTGACGTAGCGCTCCGATTGCTGCTCCTCGACTCCGGGCCCGAAGATTGACCCGGCCACCGCGGGATCGCCGGTCGATCTCACCATGTTGAACTGCCTCGGGCCGCCGCCAACGCTGATGGTTAGGCCGGACGCAATCATCCGGTGCACCATGCTTTTTGCGTCCGAATGTGTCGCGCTCACGTAGTACCTGCCCGGGGGCAGCCAGAACAGTCGATACTCGCCGCGATCGTCGGTATGCGCGGATTGCACCGCCGTCAGAACGCGGCGCCCGTCCTGATACGACGCCCTCAACGCGTCGACGTCGACGTTGCCCATCGGCTCGCCGTTGACGCCGGTGACCCGTCCGGAAATTGCGGCGGTCGGGGTCAGCAGCGCCTGCACCTCTTCGGTCCGCCCTTGCGAGACAGCGACGCTGAGCGTCCGGCGCACGTAGCCGGGCCGACTGGCGACGAGCCGATAGCGGCCCGGGCGTACGTTCGGAATCAGGAATCGTCCGTTGCCTTCCGTGGTCGTGGTGTGCAGCGGAGGCGCGCTGTTGTCGTCTCCCAGGATTTCGACGATGGCTTTGGAAAGCGGAACGGAGGTCCCGGCGTTCAAGACAACGCCTTGAATGGACGAAGATGCGTTCTGGGCGAGGAGCGCGATGAGCGCCAACTGGATCATATCAGCGTCCTGTGATGACCGTCAATTGGACGTTCTCGTCGTTTCCGTCGCGAACGCGAACCGACGTGCCACGACTTTCATAGGCGCGCATGACGTCAGGATCCTGCCACGCGCCCTCTTCGATGTCGTCCCAGGCGAACACGGTGTACTCGCCGGGCGCTAGACCCTGCAGTCGGAACCGGCCCGACGTATCGCTCGCCACCTTCTTGTAGCGGTCGCTTTTGGACCGATCGCTGGCATTCGGAACCGCCACGACAGTCGCACCCGCCAGCGGTTCCCTCCTCGCATTCATGACGATGCCATTGATTCTGCCGCCGTTCGCTCCGAGGATGATCTCCAGCAGGTCCCGCGGCTGGCCGGACAGGTGGAGCCCGTTCTCCAGCACGTCTTGGTTGCCCATCCGCATCGATTTGACATACATGTCCTGCGGCAGGGACTGAACCCGTTCCGGTCGACCCACCGTCACACGGAAATCGCCGAACGACACCCCTTCGAGAACGAACGAGCCATCGGCGGAGGGAAAGCTGAATGTGGGCGCGGCGCTCGGCATGCCCAGGATGTCCGGATCGCGGTGCAAGTTGACACGCCTGGCTCCGGTCGGATCGCCGTCGTCTCTCGACTCGCCGTCGACAATCACTCTGCCGGACACGCGGAATCCTGGCGTCACCGCGATGGCCACGTTGTCGACGTCCCTGTCACCGATCTGAAGGGACACAGCGCCGGCCAAGCCCCGTGTCGTCGCAAAGAGGAAATAGGATCCGGGCATGACGCCGGCGAGATCGAACGATCCGTCAACTTTGGAAAGATCGTTGGGAACCACGACGCTGGGATAGGATGTCCGGGGTACCGCGAGTACTTGCGCTAGCGCGAGCGGTTGCCCGGTCATCTGGTTGGTGACAAATCCTCGAACGTGCCGCGTGCGTACCGGACCGGCCGCGATTGGAATGTCAATCCCGTCGGCGTTTCCACCCGAACGCAGATCGATCCGCGCGGCGGTGGTCGCCTCCGTCGTTCCGGGGTAATACACAGGGACCTGAGTTTCTTCCACGACTTCGCCGGTTGGCAATGTTCGATTTCTCACGGCGGGACTTGTCGCTTGCTCGAACGTGACAAAGCGAGCCGGTTCGGTGATGCGCACAGGACGGCTGTCTGGCTCGTCGCCGGATTTTGCCGTCACGTAGTACTGCCCCGGGGGCAGCCAGAAGAGCCGGTACTCCCCGCGGTCGTTGGTCAGCACCGATTCGACGATCGTCAACGTCCGCGTGCCGTCGCGGTAGTACGGCCTCAGAGCCTGCACGACCGCGCGGCCCGCCGGTTCGCCGTCGCGATCGTACACATGGCCCGTGATCGAACCGGTCGGAGTCAGAGTGAGCTGGATGCCCGTCACCTTCTGGCCGGGCATGAGCTCGAAGGGAATCCCGCGTCCGGTCGGTGAGCGCTGACCGTACTCGGCCGGCACATATCCACCCGTGCGAGTGGCGTACAGCCGATATTCTCCAGGCGGAACGTTCTCAATCACGAAGCGACCGTCAGATCCTGTCGTGGCTCCGAAGTGATCCTCAGGGGGAGGCGGAGGGTCGCCGCTCCCCGGTGGAGGCTGGCGCTGCACGCGCTGGAATGGGTCGCCGATTTCGCGATTCAGTTGGATTCGTGCGCCGGCGAGCGGCTCGCGCGTGCCGGCCTTGACGACCACACCCTCGATGGTGCCCGGCGCGGTCGATGCCGGTTGGGCCGGCGGACCCTGCGCGAGCAAGGCGAGCACTGCGAGTTGCAGCATCTTTGCATCGACGAGAATACTACTGCTGCGGTTTGAAATTGGCGCTGATAGTCAGGCGGACTTCAATCGGGACCCCGTCCAGGCGTGTCTGCGAAAACTGCCACTGACTGGCGGCCTCGACCGCCGCATTGGCCAGATCGGGATCGGCCGGAGCCATCACTCGCAGATCCTTCAAGAATCCGTCGGTGCCGATGCGTCCCTCGAGGCGGACGGTGCCACCCTTCCCGGCTTCCCACAGTTGCTGAGGGTATCGCGGTTTCACGTCTCGGATCTTCCTCGGCTGAGAAATGCACCCGCCAATCGTTGATTGGCTGCACGGATCGACTTCGGGTTGAGTGGAAGCGTTCCGCGACTCCCGGATCGTCCCACCACCACTGTCCGGGCCCCCAGTGACCGAAATCGTCTCCGAGAGCGAGCCGACCTGGAGGACGACGTCCTGCTTCAGGTTCTGTCCGGCCCCGAGCGTGACACGGCCCTGCTCCCTGGCAAAACCGACGAGCGCCGTTTCAAGGAGATACTCGCCCGCGGGCAGTCCTCCGAGCTCGAAGTGACCGTTCTGGTCGCTGCGAGTTTCGTGTTTCGCCTTGCTCTGAACGTCCGCGAGCACAACGGCCTTGTCTGGGAGAATGTGACCGATCGCATCCATGAGGGTTCCCGAGAACGTGGCGGCTCCAGACTGCGCGGCCGCGCCGAATCCGGCGATCGAGACCGTGATGGTCAATAACGCGATCGCGGTCACGACCGAGGTCGATCGCGTGACGGGGTTTCGATTGAGACGGGCATTCAACATGGCGCGAATTCTCCTTTCGAGACTGGACGGATGGGCGATGGCTGGCGCCGGAGACCCAAACGCCAGGATCCGCCGGTGTGTCTTGAACGCGCGTGCGAGGTCCAACAACTCGGCGGCGTATTCGGTTCGTTCCACGCCAAGGTTGAGCACCCTATCGTCACAGGCCTGTTCGCTCTCCAGACGCAACCGCCTGCACGCGATCCACACAAGGGGATTGAACCAGTAGACGGACCGCACGATCTCGGCCGCCATCTGCACGACCCAGTCTCCGCGCCGTATGTGCGCCAGTTCATGACAGAGGACGATGCGCGCACGGTCCTCAGACCATTCGCGCGCCGCCCGCGGCAGAATGACCTTCGGCCGCATCAGTCCCCAGGTGACAAGCAACGTGGGATGATCGCTTTGCAGCAGCAGGACCGTACGGCGTAGCCCGTACTCCCGGGAGATGGCCTCCGCCAGGTCGTACCATGTCCCGCGGCGGATCCGCTCGGAACCTGAGGCGAGCCACGCCAGCCGCGCGAGTCCGACGAGCAGGAGGGACAGGCTGATGCTCGCACCTGCGATCCAGGTCGGCACGAGGGTCTGACCGACCAACCGTCCGACGCTCACGCGGTGCCGTGGGGACGCCTGCCGGGGCGCGGCCTGGTACAGCGTCTCGCCGAGGGTCATGCCTCCGCCCGATGACTCGGCCCGCCGGAGATCCCATGCCGGCACGACCGCCTCCAGGAGCGGTGCCGCCGCCGCACAGACGATGGCGGCGGCGAGCAGCCAATGTCGCACCGAGGCGGATCGTTTCGGCAGCGCTGCGACCGCCATCAGCGCGACGAGCACGATGAGGGACACCTTGATCGTGCTGGTGAGAAGCAGGTTCATCGTGTTCATCGGGCACCATCCTTCCGAGCCTTCGCGATGAGATCGGCCATGCGCTCCAGTTCCTCATCGGAGAACCGGGCGCCATCACCTCCAAGCAACGCCGCGACGGCCTTCTCCGCGGAGCCGTCGAAAAACGTATCGACGAGGTGTCTCAATTCCGATTTCCGCGCCGAATGGCGAGGCACGGCCGGCACATACACGTAGCGCAGTCCCTGCTCCTCGTGGCGGACGTGACCTTTTTCTTCCAGGACGCGCAATTGAGTGCGGACCGTTGAGGAGCTGGGATCGCCCGAGAGCTCGTCCATCACCTCGGCGGCGGTGGCACGGCCACGCCGGTAGAGGATGTCCATGATCTGCCGCTCGCGCCGTGTCAGAACCGTAGGGCGTGATTTGGCCATATGTTATTTTAGTAGCACAAGTGCTATGTAAATAACATAGCGGCGGGCGGGATGTCAAACGTCGACGTTGAGGATGCCCCGCAGGGCGACCTGGCGTCCCGGATGCTGTGGATCGACGGTACAATAATCATGCCCGGATGAATGCGCCGCTGACCCGACTCGCCGGCGCCGCAGGCGCGCTGCTTTACGCGGCGTTCATCGTGTGGGTGTACATCAACCAGCCGCGCACCATCGCCCAGATGACAGGCGGTGTCGCCTCGACCGTCGGCGCGTACAGAATCGATGCCGCGAGCTTCGACCGCGGGCTCACGTTCTTCCGCGGCGATCATTTTCCGGAAGCCCGAGCGGCGTTCGAGCGCGCCGATCCCGCCCAGCAGGATGCGCGCACGCAGTTCTACGTGGCATACAGCTGTTACCGGGAAGGGTGGGGCAGGATCTACAACGACGATGATCTGTTTCGGAAAGGTCTCGACGCGGTCAATCGTGCGACGGCCGTCGCGCCCAATCCGGCCGTTACTGTGGACGACCCGACGCTGGGCATGCACTCGGCCGCCGAGCTGAAGGCGGAACTCGAGCGCGGCCTGACGCACGGTCTTGCCGATCTGAACCCGCTGAAGCTGCTTCAGGAACGGAAGTAGTGCGTTCGACGATCTTTGACCCCACGGCCGCGCACGAGGCGTTCACGCTGCCGCTGCTCTTCCTCACGGTCGCGCTGCTCGGCGGATTCCGATCGACGATCGGTCAAGGGATGGGGTTTCTGCCGCCGCCGCTCATCGCGCTCATCCTTGCCACGCTCGTTCTCGGCCTGCTGTTCCGTGCGGGTGTGCTCGCACCGCAACGGCTGATGCGGTCCGACCGCTCCGCTCTGGAAAATCTATCGGGCGCGATTGTGATCGCCACGCTGTTCGCGGCGAGCGCACAGGTCTTCAACCTGATGACGCCGGAGTCGGGTTTCCTTCACTTCATCTTCACGATGTTCTTTCTGTTGCTGCTGTTCAACACGTGGGCGGCCCAGCCGGATCGGTCGCGGCTCCTGCGCAGCCTGGCGGTCGTCTTCGGCGGGGCGTTCGTTCTGAAGTACATCGTGCTGGCCTCGCTGTACGATCCGCGGGGCGGTCTGGCCAAACGCGTGGTGATGACTCTGCTGGAGGGGGTGACGCTCGGCGGGCTGCAGTACCAGCCACCGGCCGCAATCACCGGCTATGTCGCGTTTGTCACAGTGGCGTTGTACCTGACCGGCGTGATGCTGCTGCCTTCCGCCCCGCGCGTCAAAGCGGCGCTCGTCACTCAGAAGGAAAGGCAACCACGAAAACACGAAAACACGAAAATAACGCCAGGGTCCTTTTCGTGATTGCGTGCTTTCATGGCCAAAGGTCTATTTGTCCCAGACCCTTTCCTTGCAGATCTCCACGATGCAGATGGACTCGACGACCCGGTTGGGCGGCGGCACCGGCAGTCCGCGTGCGGTCATCAATTTGCGAATGAGCGCCGCAGTCTCCGGTCGATTGACAGCCGACTGCACGCCCACCCGAACCAGACCGTCCGCGTAATCGAGCGCCTGCCACGTGTGGCCCGCATTGACGGACACCGTGGTCTCGGTGTCTCGGTTCCCGCGATCCCGTGTATCCAGCTTGGCGCCACGGTCCACGAGCATCTGCACCACCTCGCTTCTGCCCTTCATCGCCGCGACCATGAGCGGCGTGCGCCCGTCGTTGTTGGCGTGGTTTGGATCCAGACCGAGATCCAGCACCATCTTCACGGCCTCGACGTTCTCTTTCACCGAGTGCTCGTAGGTCACTCCCTCGACCCAGCCGACGCCTGCCGCGGCGGTCAGCGCCGTATCGTTGTGATCGCTCGCGATCTTCGGATCGGCGCCGTACTGGAGCAGTAGTTTCATGAGCGCGGTGTCGCTCGACTGCGCCGCGCGGACGAACGGCGTGACGCCCGACTCCAGGAACCACTGCATCGTGAAGATCGTGCGGCTCAAGGTGTTGTCCTTGGCCTGGCCGTTCGGAGCGGCTCCATGGTCCAGGAGGACCTTGATGTACTCCAGATGATCCATGTCAGGCTTCTGCACCGGATAATCACCGCCCTCGATGTTGCGGTTGTCGGTGGCCAGGTAGAGCGGCGTCCATTTGCCTTTGTTGGCGATGTTGACGTCCGCGCCCCAGTCGATCAGGAACGTGCCGAGCTTATAGTGCCGGTTGTTGGTCGCTGTCAGCAGCGGCGTCCAGCCGTACTCCGTGACCTGATTCACATCGGCGCCCGCTTCGAGCAGCAGATTCGCCGACTCCAGGTCGCCTTCCCTCGCCGCAAACACCAGCGCCGTGAGGCCGCCGCTGCCGCCGCCGACCAGGCCCGCGACGACCACTTCGGTGTTTTCGGGGTTGTCCGGATTTTCGACTTCTGCCTGAGCGTCGGCGGCTGGTTGGCCCGCACCCTGAGCCCGCCCACCCGCGCCTCGACCGCCGCGACCGCGACCCCCGCCGGCCGCGGCCTGTTGACCGGCCGCTCCGGCAGCGGCCGGTGCACCTTGTTGGCCGGCCGCTGCTGCCGCGCGCCCGCCCGCAGCGCCCTGGCCGCCGGCGCCGCCAGGCGCCCCAAAGCGGCCATTGACGCCCTCGAAGATCAGCTGTTCTTCGTACGTTCTGCCGGCCGCGGCTGCCGCCGCACGTCGGCGAACCGCGGCTTCAACCGCTGCGGTGTTCACGCGCCCGGACATATAGGCTCGGGGCAGACCGGCGCCGCCCGAGCGGGCTTTGAAGTCCGCGCCGCCGTCGAGCAGCGCCTTGACGGCCGACGAATGCTTCTGTTCGACTGCCCACATGAGCGCCGTCGTGCCGCGCACCGGCTCTTTCGCGTTTACCTCTGCGCCGGCGGCGATGAGGACCCTGATCGCCTCTGGCTCGCCGTTACGCGCGGCAAGCATGAGCGGCGTCTGTCCGTTCGGTCCGCGCTGCTTCACATCCGCGCCGGCTTTGATCAATTTGTTGATCATCGAGACGTTGCCGTAGAGACACGCCATCGCCAACGGCGTGATGCCCTCGCGATTGGCCACGTCGATCGTCGCTCCGGCGCGGATCAACAGGTCCAGCGTGGCGAGATCATCTCGGTACACCGCCCAATGCAGGGCCGTCGCCCCATCGATCTGGGGCGCGTTGACGTCGCTCTTCTGCTGCAGCAGCGTGCGGAGCGCGGCCTTGTCTCCTTTCATGGCCGCGTCGGCGACCACGCTGCGCCCGGCGCCGCTCACTCCGACGATCCACAGCAACAGCACCGCGCCGCAGGCGACCAACAGGCGTCGATTCATAATGGATTCTTTCTTTATCGTTCGGCTTATCCGATAGGCGGATTTTACCCCATTACCCACGATAAGCGGGCGAGTCTAGAACACGCCGGCTCGCTCCCGGTCTCCGAACGCGCCGAGCAGGACCGGCAGCAGCTCGTGCATCCGCGAGATGGCGGGGGACGCGGGCGCCAGCCCTGGTCGAAACCCGCGCGCGAGCAGCCGATCGAGCACCTGCTTGCGGCTCGCGATGACGTGTACCGGTACGTCCCACCGCGCGCCCTCGCCGGTGACGGCCGCCGGCGGCTGATGATCGCCCAGCAGGATCATGACGAAATCGCGATCCGCGCGCAGCCGCAGATATCCGCCAAGCGAACCAAAGGCATACGCCACCGCACGCACATAGCTCGGGCCCAGATTCAGCCAGTCCGGCGTGTCGGCCCACGCGGCATCCAGAGCGGCGGCGTCGTACGGGTCCTTCGTCAACATGCGCTCCCAATCAGGCTGGTACGGGGGCGTGGGGCTGAACGGCGTGTGCGTGCTGATGGTGGGGAAAAACACGAACAACGGAGCGCGTGCTCGCGCCGCGACCTCCAACTTGTCGAAGCGGGCCAACGCGAACTGATCGGTCAGGCTCCACCAGCCGAAGTCCGGTCCATGGTAGTCGAGCCGATCGGTGCCATAGATCTCGTTGAACCCGTAGAAGCTGCCTTCCGGCCAGCTCTGTTGCAGGCCCGGCATGAGCGCGACTGTCCGGTAACCGTGACGCGCGAAGGTGGTCGCCAGCGTCTCGCGCTTTTGCGCCATCAGCAGGACGTTGGTGTCCTCGTCGCGCACTTCCACACCGGACAGCAGGCTGATATGTGCCAGCCACGAGTTCCCGCCGAAGGTCGGCGACTCGACGTACGCGGAGACCACCTCGCGGCCCGATGCGCGGATGTCGGCGTCCAGTTTCGCGCGCACGGGTGCCAGATACTCGGCAAACGCCGGCCGATCGTAGGTGACCGCACCGTAGGACTCGATGAAGATGAGGAAGACATCGGCGCCTTTGACGCGCGACAGATCGGAATCAACAACCGGTGTGGGACCGAGCGTCTTGGCGTTCCGGGCCGTCAGCTCGCCGACAAGCAGCCGCGCCTGTCGCGCATAGACTTGCGTGACCGGCGTCGCGAACCGGGGCACGACAGGGAAGCGGCCGTCGAGCCGCTGACCGATGAACCACAGCACGACGAGAGTCGCCACGAGTTCCAGCACACGGCGTTCGCGCGGGCGGCTCATCGCGTCGCTCACCCGCCGGAGCGCCCACCGCAGCACGGCGTAGAGCAGAAGCGGAACGAGCACAGCTGCGGCGACCACGAGGAAGACGAGGCCGGGAGAGGCGGCGCGCGCCAACATCGCTGCCACCGCCGATACGTGCCGCACGTCCCAGTAAAGATTGATGTCGCGCCCGTAAAGGGCAGGCGCGGTGACCGCCGCGTACCGCCCGAGCACGAGCAGCACCCACAACGGGGCCAGGGTTCGGAGCACCGCGCGCGATAGCGCCCCCGGGGCCCCCGGGGTGCCGAACCGGGCGGCGATCGCCATCACGAGCAGGCACGCGGCGACTTCCACAGACAATTCACCGCGCCAGCCAACAGCCGGCGTCGGCCAGATGTTGCTGAAGGTGAGCGACAGATCGAGGAGCACGAGCGCGACCGCGAGCACGGTCCAGCTCCGTCGGTCGTTCTGAGTTGACACTTCGCTCACGTCCTCCCGACTATCGGATGAGCGTGCAGATGCTCCGTGATCTGGGCGTCCGTCGGGTTCGGCTGCTCAGCAACAACCCGCGGAAGCTGGCCGGCGTTACCGGCGATGGACTGTCGCTCTGCGAGCGGCTGCCAATTGAAATTCCGGCGTCAGACTCGTCGCGACGCTACCTGCAGACCAAGAAAGACAAGCTCGGGCATCTGCAGTCGTCGGTCTGAGATCAGCTCGCCGGACCTAATAGAGTCCGGCCTGCTTCTAGCCTGATAAGGTCCGGCCTACCGTTAGCGGCTGCAGCACCAGCCACCTTACATCCACGAGAAACGAGTAGCAGAGCGCCGCCAGCGTGATCGCAGCCACCAGGGTGCTGGCCGGCCGTGTGATCGCCGGCACGATCGCCAGGCCCAGGCCGACGACCTGGACGACGCAGATCGCCTTCCGGCGGAGACTCGGCGGAAGCGGCTGTCGGAGCGAGGGCCACCACCAGCCGGCTGCAACAAAGAGGTACCGCAGCAACCCGCACAGGAGGACCCACGCGCCGGCCTTTCCAAACCGCCAGGCGAGGATCGCCAGCACCATGATCAGCACCGCGTCGGTTTCCATGTCGAACCGGGCGCCGAAATCGGTGATCATCCCCGTGCGGCGCGCGAGCCAGCCGTCCAGTCCGTCGAGCGCCGTGGCGGCCAGCGCGACGCCGGCCGCGGCGACGGCCACGGGCGGCATCCCGCGTTCGCCGACCATGCCTGCCACCAGCGCCACGAGCATCGCACGAGCGGTCGTTGCCGTGTTGGCCGGCCCGAACCGCGCGAACGGGTGATGATCGCGCACGAACCCGATCGCGATCAGCATGCCGACGCCAAACAGGGCGGCGGCCTTCACGGGATACAGCTCGCCGAGCGGCAGGCTCATGTGCATCATCGACGCGACCGCGACAACCGCGATCAATCCGGCCGCGCCGGTCGTGACCACACTCGCGCGCAGGGGCGCGTCCGGAAACCGCCAGCCAGGGTCGATCATGTGTCTCGGGGAATTGTGGCATTGTACCCCTCCAAGCCTGGCCCCTATGGTTGAGCACGCCCGAGCGTTTTGGATCGCGGCTCCGGGGCGCGGCGAAATCCGCGCCGAGACGCTGCCGCAGCCGTCGGCCGACGACATCGTCGTCCGAACGTTGTACAGCGGCATCAGCAGGGGGACTGAGGCGCTCGTGTTTCGAGGAGGCGTGCCGGTCAGCGAGTACGAACGCATGCGCGCGCCGTTTCAGGTGGGAACATTTCCGGCGCCCATCAAATACGGGTATGCCAGCGTGGGGCAGGTCGAACGTGGGCCGGCTGACCTGCAGGACCGCTGCGTGTTCGTGTTGTATCCCCACCAGACGCGGTACGTCGTGCCTGCGCGATCGGTGTACGTCCTGCCCGATGGGCTGCTGCCGGCACGCGCTGTACTGGCCGCCAACCTCGAGACTGCCATCAACGGGTTGTGGGATGTCGGGCCGCAGATTGGCGATCGCGTGACGGTCATCGGCGCCGGCACCGTCGGCTGCCTGGTCGCGTGGCTGGCGGGGCGCATCCCGGGCTGCGACGTCGAGCTCGTCGACATCAACGCGAACCGCGCGGCGATGGCGCGCGCGCTTGGTGTCGGTTTCGCTCGGCCGGAGACCGCCTCGGAAGGAGCCGACGTCGTGATTCACGCGAGCGGCTCGGCGGCGGGGCTCGAGCTGGCCCTGCGAGTGGCGGGATTCGAAGCAACGATCGCCGAATTGAGCTGGTACGGCGATCAGATGGTGCCGGTCGCTCTCGGCCGGGATTTTCATTCGCGGCGACTCACGCTGAAATCGTCACAGGTGGGACGCGTCGCCCCCTCGCAGCGGGCGCGGTGGGACACGCGGCGGCGGATGCAGCTCGCGCTCGCATCGCTCGCCGATCCCGCGCTCGATGCGCTGATCACGGGCGAGAGCGAATTCGAGGACTTGCCGCGAGTGATGGCTGACATCGCCGAACGACCCGGCGACACGTTGTGCCATCGGATCAGATATTCGTAGCTGATAGCTGACGAGGAGTTTGTGATGTACAGCGTATCCGTACGCGACCACTTCATGATCGCGCACAGCTTCACCGGCGATGCGTTCGGACCGGCGCAGCGGCTCCACGGCGCGACGTTCGTCGTCGACGTCGAGTTTCGGCGGCCGGATCTCGATGCCGACGGCGTCGTGGTCGACATCGCCCGCGCGGGGGAGGCGCTGCACGCGGTCCTCTCCGAGATGAACTTCCGCAACCTGGACGAAGTCACGGCCTTCCAGGGACGCAACACCACCACGGAGTTTCTGGCGCGGGCGGTTTTCGACGGCATCGTCGTGGCGATTCGCCGCGGCAAACTGGGACCGTCGGCGGGCACGATCGAGAGCCTGCGCGTGACCCTGCACGAATCCCACGTCGCGTGGGCGGCGTACGACGCGCGAATCGAGAACCAGTCCTAGGACTTTTCGAACCACAAAGGCCACGAAGAACAAGACGCCCGCGTCATGAGATCACTCGTGCTCATTGTTCCGGGCTCCCTGGAGAGCCTGACCGGCGGATACGCGTACGACAGACGCATGGCAGCGGGGCTCCGCGCCCTTGGCTGGTCAGTGGTCGTGCGGGAGCTCGACGGCAGCTTCCCGTTCCCTGCAGCAGCGGCGCGGGACCACGCGGCGCGTGTGCTCGCGGAGATCCCTGACGGCGCGACGGTCCTGGTCGATGGCCTCGCGCTCGGGGCTCTTCCCGACGAGATCGAACGGCAATCGTCGCGCCTGCGAATCGTTGCGCTCGTCCATCTGCCGCTGGCCGCCCAAATCGGCATCGACCCGGACACCGCGGCGCGATTGAAGGTGACCGAGCGGCGCGCGCTTGCGGCCGTGAGCCACGTGGTCGTGACCGGCAGCACGACGGTCGCCGCGCTGGCGGATTACGGCGTCCGACCTGATCGGATTGCGATTGTCGAGCCCGGCACCGACCGCGTGCCGCTGGCGCGCGGCTCTGGGGGGCCGTTGCCGCACCTGCTATCGGTTGCGTCACTCACTCCGGGGAAGGGGCACGAGATTCTGCTGCGCGCGCTCGCCAGGGTTCCGCATCGCAACTGGCGGCTGACCTGTGTTGGCAGCCTCGATCGGCATCCGCCGACCGTCGAGCGACTGCGTGCTCGGTTGGGGGAAGGCGGCCTGGAGGATCGCGTCTCGCTGGTCGGCGAACAGGATGCCGCGAGATTGGACGTCTCCTACGACCGCGCGGATCTGTTCGTGCTGGCGACGCTGCATGAGACCTACGGGATGGCCGTCGCCGAAGCGCTGGCCCGCGGGCTGCCCGTCATCAGCACGACCACCGGCGCGATCCCCGACCTCGTCGGGCGTGACGCGGGCCTGTTGGCGCCGCCGGGCGACGTCGAGGCATTGGCCAAAGCGCTGTCGCGCGTGCTCGGCGATGCGCGCGTCCGCGATCGTCTTGCGGAGGGCGCGCGGCGTGCGCGCGATCGACTGCCGATGTGGGATGCGGCGTTCGATAAGATGGCGGCGGTGCTCGAACGCGTGGCGACTGATGGCCGATTCCCTCTCTAACTGGCTCGCGCTGCGCGAGCCTGCCGATGTCGCGGCGCGGTCGACAGCACTGACGGAGGCGGTTGCCGGTGTGCTCTCAGCCGACCGCCCGTTGCGCGTGCTCGATCTGGCGACCGGCACAGGATCCAACGTCCGGTATCTGACTGGTCGTCTGCCGGATCCGCAACATTGGCTGGTCGTCGATCGCGATCCGGTATTGCTTGCGGAAGTGCCGGCGCGGATGTCTGCGTGGGCGAACGCGGGCGGGAGCGACCTCGGCGCCGAAACGCGGCGCGTGGACCTCGGAGCGCTCGCGGATGCGGACATCTTCTCCGGCCGCCATCTCGTGACCGCGTCGGCGTTGCTGGACCTGGTGTCAGAAGCCTGGCTGCGCACGCTGGCCGCTCGATGCCGCGAGAGCGGCGCGGCGGCGCTGTTCGCGCTCACCTATAACGGCCAGTTCCGCTGCTCACCTGCCGAACCGGAGGACGACGCGATTCGGGAGCTCATGAATCGGCATCAGAAGACCGACAAGGGGCTGGGCGGCCCGGCAGCCGGTCCCGACGCGGCGGCATGCGCGGCACGCTGTTTTGCCGAAGCTGGCTATCACGTTCGGCGGGACGCGAGCGACTGGGTGTTGCCGCCCGAAGCGCGCGAACTGCAGCGGCAGCTGATCGAAGGGTGGGCGGACGCGGCCGCCGAAATCGCGCCCGAGCAGTCGACTGTGATTCACGACTGGCTGGCGCGGCGGCTCGCACACGTCGAGAGCGGCTCTTCGCGTGTGATTGTCTGCCATGAGGACCTGGCGGCCTGGCTGCCGCGCGCTGGCCGATGAGTCGGTTCGACCGGGCCGTCGGCCTCCTGCGTTCTCTCGCGATCTATCACGCGATTCCGCTGCGTCAGCGGCGTCTGCGTCGCTTGTATGCACAGTTCGTCACACCGGGCGATCTCGTCTTCGACATCGGCGCCCACGTCGGGAATCGCGTCCGCGCGTTGGCCTCGCTCGGTTGCCGCGTCATCGCGGTCGAGCCGCAGCCGGATTTCGCCGCCGTGCTGCGGACGCTGTTCGCCCGCACGGCGAGCGTCGAGGTCGTCGAGGCGGCGGTCGGCGATGCGCCCGGGCAGTCCTCTCTGTCGATCAGCGAACGCACACCCACGGTGACGACGCTGGCGCTCGAGTGGCGCGACGCGCGATCGCGCGACCCGGACTTCGCCCGCGTGCGCTGGAATCGCCGTATCGACGTTGAGATGACGACGCTCGATCGATTGATCGCGCGATTCGGCGTGCCGGCCTTCGTCAAAATCGACGTCGAAGGCGGCGAGCCGGCGGTGCTCGCCGGCCTCACGCAGGCGGTGCCGGCGCTGTCGTTCGAATATCTCCCTCGCGGGCTCGACCACGTCCAGCCGTGCCTGACACGTCTGACGGCTCTCGGCCCGTATCGCTTCAACTGGTCGGTGGGTGAGTCCTCCCGGCTCGCTGAGAGCACGTGGCTCGACGAACGAGGGCTGATGGCCAGCCTGCGCACGCCTGCCGCGCAGCGGCGCCCTGGCGACGTCTATGCGCAGCTGAATCGTACTGGTCCACATCGCTCTGGTCATAAATCGCGTGGAGCTCTTCTTCGGAGCGACGCGCAAGACTTAGATTACCCGCGTGATGGGTGGGCCGTCGGGTCCAGCCTCGTCGGTGTCGTCTCCGGGCGAGGCGAGATCGCAGTCAAACAGGACGTCGCCGCCCATGCGGAACACGCGGTACCTTGGACGGTGGCAGTCGCTGAGGGTGGCGCGCGCGGGCAGGCGGATCGCCGGCCGCCCGTCGCCGATAAAGAGCGGCGCGATGGCCACGTGCAGTCGATCGAGCAGGTTCGCTTCGAGAAACGCGGAGACGGTGATGCCGCCGCCTTCCACGAAGATCCGCGTGAAGCCGCGGTCGTGCAGGACGTGCAGCAGGTTCACGACCGACACGTCGCCGTCATCGTCCAGCGGAACGATTGTGGCGCAGCCGACATGACTCTCGCCCGGGGATATCAGCGAGCGGCCGCACGCGTAGAGTGTCGGAGCCAGGTCGTCGGTGAACACGCGATACGTGGACGCCAGCCTGCGGGTGGGATCGAAGACGACGCGCACCGGATTCGGACCGGGGACGAGCCGCGTGGTGAGCTGCGGATCGTCGGCGGCCACGGTGCCGGCGCCGACGACGACCGCGTCGCACAGCGCGCGCATCCGATGCAGGTGCAGGATGTTTTCGCGGCCGGTGACGAATTGCGACTCGCCCGCGTGCGTCGCGATGAAACCGTCGAGGCTCTGGCCGAGATGGCCGACGGTCATCGGTCTCGCGGCGGTCGCGCTACAGATGGGTAGATACAAATCGATGAGCGCGTAGCGCGCATCGTTGGTCGGCAAGGGCGTCTCCCAGCCGACACCGGGACGCCACGTGATGAGCGCATCGGGATGTCCGGCGGGCACGGCTTGCAACTGCGAGACGTCGTTCAGCGCAAACGCCGCAAACTGTCCGGCGTCTGCCAGTCGCTCGGCGCTCTCGGCCGCGGCCACCGCAAGGCTCCACGCCTCGTCTGCCGGCGATAGGCGGCCGGATCTCGCTTCATCGGTTGTGTTTGCGTGCGAGCCCATCGTTGGCATCGATTATAACGGTGGTCGCACGGGACCTCACATCACCCATGCGCCGCTTCGATCGCTGCGTCGGCCTCACCCGATCGCTCGCGATCTATCGGTTGTTGCGGACGCTCTTTGCCCGCTCCTCACGGGTTGGGTCGTCGAGCGGCAGTGGGGAGCGCGCCGCTGGCCACGCCGGACGCTCAGCGCCGATCGGGCGACGTGGATGCCCGGCTGCAGTAAAGGGAGGGTGACCTCGTATAATCGCGCCGCTGGAGGTCTGATCGGTTGTCGCCGGGCGTCGCGCCGGCCGCGCGCCTCGCGGCACGGTCGAAATCGACAACGCTCCGCACCGTGCTCGTCGGTGCGGCGGCGTTCTTTCTCCTCGTATCCATCCTTATTGTCGCGACAGGCGGGGGAGAGCTTCGCCTTGCCCGCGTCGGGATCTCCGCGACTCAGGCGGGGCGGCCGGCGGTCGTGGGATTCGTGCTGCTGCTCATCGGCAGCATGCTCGCGCCGCCGACGCGAGGCGCCGGCGTCTGGTTCGCGGCATCGCTGATCGGATTGACCCTGGGCTTGATCTCGCTCTCCAGCCCGCGCCGTGTCGGCGACGGCGCCGAATACCTCGCCATGTCCCTCAGTCTCGCCGACGGCTCCGCCCCCAGTGTGCCCGCGTCGGTGATTACGCGGGTGCCGGAGTTTTTTCCAGGCGACACCGGCATAAACCTCGTTGATCCGAATTACCGCGGTGCGGACGGGCGCCAGGATTACACACATTTCTGGCTGTACCCGCTGCTCGCCGCGCCATTTGTGCGTATCGCGCTGGCCAACGGCGTCAACCCTGTCTACGGCTTCACCGCGCTGAACTGTCTGCTTCTGCTGATTGCCGTCGCGGTGCTGTGGCGACATGTCTCGCATCCAGTCGTGCTGCTGTTTGCGGCCGGTCCCGTTCTCTGGTGGCTGGACAAGGCGCACGCCGAGGCGTTTACCTTTTCACTCCTGACGATCGGCGCCGCTTGCCTCGCGGTGGCGCCGTGGTGGTCGGTGATCGCGTTCGGGATGGCCGCGGCGCAAAATCCGCCGATCGCCGGCGCCATGCTCGTGGCTGCGGCGTGCGGGTTTGTCAGGCACGGCCGCCGCGACCGGCGGATGTGGACAGCCCTCGTGGCCGGCGGTGCGCTGGCCGCCCTGCATCCGATTTACTACTACGCGCGGCTCGGCATCTTCTCGGCACTGCACGGCGCCATCGACTGGCACCGGCCGTCCCTGCGCGAGCTGATCGCTGTGCCGGTCGATCTCAACGTCGGAATCCTGGTGCACGCGCCGTTTTTTACAGCCGCCGTCGTGGCCGCGACGCTCATCACCCTCTGGCGGGGCCCTCGGCGCCTGTTGACGCTCGAGCACGGCGCGGCGCTGATGGTCGGCGCGTTGTTCCTTGTCGGTTTCAGTCAGGCGACGAACGTCAACAGCGGCGGCACGCCAAATCCCAGCCGGTACGGTCTCTGGCTGCTGCCGATGGCCGTTCCGTTCTTCTCTGCAAGCTCGGAGGTCGCCGAGCGAGGCTGGTTCCGTGTCCTCGCGGCCGCCTCGATGGTCTGGTGCGCGGTCACGTTTGCGCCGCGCTTGCCCGACAACTATCTGAAGCCGGATGCGCTCGCCGCCTCTGTCTGGCGCCGCTGGCCGGCGTTGGACAATCCGGTCGCGGAAATTTTTGCCGAGCGGGTCTCCGGCCGCGAACCCGCGCAGCCGCCGATCGCGACCGCGGGATGCGAAAAGATTCTGCTGCTGGCCGATTCGAAGGGTGTCGCCTGGCCGGGGTCCTGCGCACAGACGCGCGTCGGTCCGCTTTGCGCGCAGCCGGGGGCGCTCTGTTACGCCAACCAGGTCGAGGACGGCTACGAGTTCGTGCGTGCCCCCTCGTCGCCGTCATGGCTTCGCGATCGGACGGGGGAGCGAAAGTGAGACTTCATTATTTTCCGGAGGGCGGCGCGACGTCCTTGACGATGAAGACCTTCTCGCCGGGCCTGATGAGGCCGAGCTCTCGCCGGGCGATTTCCTCGACGGCAGCCGGATCTTCGCGAAGCCGCCGCGCCTCCTCGCGCAGGCGCGCGTTTTCGGCGCGCTGGCGGGCGATCGTCGCGGCGAGCTCGTCGTATTCGTGGCGCGCGCGCAGCATCGCCAGTAATCCCCGATCGCCGACCAGGCCGTCGATCACGGCCACGACCGCCACGAAGATCAGCAGAAACTGTACGATGCGGCGGCCTTTCGCCGGTCGTTTGGAGGGCTGGGTGCGGCGCTTCGCGCTCGGGCGATGCTCCAGGGTGGCCACGCGCCCACGACGGTACAACAATCCGGAAGAAAGTACAAGGCGCAACCGCGATATTGTTGAGCCGTGACAGACATCCTCATCGTCCTGACCACTGCGCCGGCCGACGATCGCGCCGAGCAGTGGGCGCAACAACTCGTCGAGGAGCGGCTCGCCGCGTGCGTGAACGTGCATCCGCCTATGGTCTCCGTGTATCGATGGAAAGGCGCGGTCGAGCGGGACACGGAGCGCCAGATTGTGATCAAGACGACCGGCGATCGCCTGGCGGCGCTCGAGGCGAGACTCCACCAGCTCCATTCCTACGAGCTTCCGGAGTTCATCGTCGTCAAGGTGGACGGCGGGAGCGAGCGCTATATCGATTGGATAACCGGCGTCACGCGCTAGCTATTCTTGCCGTCCCCGATGCCGCGCGTACTCGATGATCATCGGCAGGATTGAGACGAACACGATCCCGATCGTCACCAGCGAGAAGTTGTCCTTCACGATCGGCACATTCCCGAAGAGCAGACCCGACCCCAGGCACAGGGCGACCCACGCCACCGCCCCGACGAAGTTGTAGATCGCGAACGTATGCGACGTCATCTGTGCCGCGCCGGCCACGAACGGGACGAAGGTGCGGACGATGGGGACGAAACGGCCCAGCACGACGGCCTTGCCGCCGTAGCGCTCGAAGAACGCATGGGCGCGCCCGAGATGCTCGCGGTTGAGCAGGCGATGGGAGATGCCGGCGGCGAAGACCCGCGGGCCCACCATGCGCCCAATCGTGTAGTTCACGGCGTTGCCGGTGAAGGCGGCGAGCGCGAGGAGTCCGAAGGCCGGCATCGTCCTCAGCGCGCCGGTCGCGCACAGCGCGCCGGTCGCAAACAGCAGCGAATCGCCCGGCAGGAACGGCGTGACCACGAAGCCGGTCTCCGCAAACACAATGGCAAAGAGAATCCCGTACACCCACGAACCGTAGGTGGCGACGAGCTCGAGCAGCTTGTTATCGCTGTGAAGGATGAAGTCGATCACTCTGGTCAGACGCGATCCAGCGCCTGCGCGAGGTCCTCTTTGAGGTCCTCGATGTCCTCGATACCGGCTGAAATCCGGACGAGGCCCTCGGTGATGCCGAGCGCCGCGCGACGCTCGGCCGGCACCGAGGCGTGCGTCATCGTCGCGGGGTGGGAGATGAGCGTCTCCACGCCGCCGAGGCTCTCCGCGAGCGCGAGCAGGCGGACCGAGTTGAGCAGCCGCCGCGCGGCTTCGAGGGATCCGAGCTCGAACGCCACCATGCCGCCGAATCCCCGCATCTGACGTCGAGCGAGCTCGTGCTGCGGGTGTGACGGCAGCCCCGGGTAATGCACGTGGCGGACCTTGGGATGCGCCGCCAGGAACTGCGCGAGCGCGAGGCCGTTGGCGTTGTGCTGCTGCATGCGCAGCGGCAGCGTCTTGGTGCCGCGCAGTACCAGCCACGAATCGAACGGGCCGAGAATCGCACCCTCCGCATTCTGTATGAACGTCAGCCACTCGATATCGTCGTCCCGCGTGGCGATGACAATGCCGCCGACGCTGTCGCTGTGGCCGTTGAGGTACTTGGTCGTGCTGTGGGTGACGATATCCGCGCCGAGCTCGAAGGGCCGCTGGACGTAGGGACTCGCGAACGTGTTGTCAACGACCAGCCGCAGGCGGTGCCGATGCGCGAGATCCGCGGCAGCTTTCAGATCGGTCAGCGCGAGGATGGGATTGGTCGGCGTCTCGACGAACAGCATCCGCGTGCTCGGCGTCACTGCGCGCTCGACCTTGTCGAGGTCCGATGTGGCCACGTAGGAGAACGAGATCTGATAGCGGCGCAGCACTTTCTCGAAGAGGCGGTACGTTCCGCCGTACACGTTGTCGGAGACGATCACGTGATCGCCAGACTGCAGCATCGTGGCGATGGCGCCGATCGCGGCCATGCCTGAGGCAAACGCGAACGCCGCTTTGCCGCCTTCGATTGCCGCGAGGTTTTTCTCGACGGCCAGACGCGTCGGGTTCTGCGTGCGACCGTACTCGAACCCTTTGTGCTTGCCGAGCGCTTCCTGGACGTAGGTCGATGTCTGATAGATGGGCGTGATGATGGCGCCTGTCGACGGATCGGGTTCCTGTCCTGCGTGCAGACAGATCGTGCTGAACCGCGCGGTCGCTGTGAGCTTCACGAGCCAGTTACGATACATCTGTTAATATCGCGAAGTCCACGTCCATGGCCGGACCACGATCCTCGCGCAGGCTCGCATCATCGATACCGTCGCTCGCCGGGCCGGCTCGAAATCGCCGACAAGGCGTGCGACACGCACTCCTGCACACGCTGCCCGGCCGCGCGATTGTCATCGGGCTGGTCGCGCGGCTCGTCGTCTACGGCCTCGGGCTGTTTGGCATCGCGCCGGCGTTTCTCGGCATCATCGACACCGCGGCCGGTGTGGCGCTGGCGGTCGGCGCCGCATATTTCGTCTTCCGTCTTCTGGTCATCGCGAAGCGACGGCTGCTCTGGCGAGTGCGCCGCAAACTGATGCTCTCGTACATCTTCATCGGGCTCGTTCCCGCCACGCTGATCGTCACGTTCTTCGTGTTGTGCGGCCTGCTCCTGTTCTTCAACTTCAGCTCGTATCTGGTACGCACGCGCCTGGGCGCGATGGAGGATCGCGCGCGGTTTCTGGCCGCGAGCACCGCGCTCGAGATCCAGCGCGCCGGCGGACAGGGTGTCGCAGGCATTCTCGCGCGCCGGCAGGAGATGGCCGCCGGCGAGTCTCCCGACGCGTCGCTCGCGCTCGTGCCGATCGATCGTCCGTGCGCGCAGACCGGCCGCGGCGCCGCCGCGACCAGCGCGACGGCCGCGCCGGCGACGGCAGGACCGTGGGCGCACGTCGAGCCGCCCCGGACTGTGCCTTCGTGGATCGACTGCGGCGGGTTCGCCGGACTGTTCGCATACCGCCACACCACAGGCCTCTCGCCCGAGCAGGTGGACTCGCGCAAGACCATCATCGTCAGCGGTCAGCGGATGGAGCTGACGGGCGGCGCCGAAGACACGCACATGATGCTGCGGGCGGTGGCGTTTCCGGATTCGACCATGCCGGGTTATGCGGTGGTCGCCGATCTGATCGTCAGCGACGCCGTGAAAAAGCAATTGCGAGAGGAGACGGGGGTCGACGTCCGGGGCACGAGCGCGCTGCAGGTCGGCGATCAGGCCGAAGCGACACCGCTGGCCGGCCGATCGGGCGGCGACGCCGCGGCCGCCCGGGCCGAGTCCACGGGGCCGCTCAACTGGATCACCTTTCTCGAATATCGCGACTGGAACACCGGCACGATCGGGACGCTGCTCGTGTCCGTCGAGCTCAGCATCGGTCAGATCTACAGCCACATTTCGGCGGTTCAGGGATCGATCGGCAGCCGCAGCTATGGACAAGTCCTGCTCACCGTGCTCTTCATCGTCGCCGGTCTGTTTTTGATCATCGAGTTCATTGCGCTCTTCGCCGGGCTCGCGCTCGCCAAGTCGATCACCGGATCGGTCCACGAGCTGTTCGCCGGCACCGAGCGCGTTCGCCAGGGCGACTTCACGCACAAGATTGCGGTCCAGACCGACGATCAGCTGGGCGAGCTGTCGGTGTCGTTCAACTCGATGACCGCCAGCATCGAGGATCTGCTGCGTCAGGCGGCCGAGAAGAAGCGGCTCGAGGAAGAGCTGCGCATCGCGCGAGAAATTCAGATGTCGCTGCTGCCACAGGGGCCGCTCGAGATGCCGGGCCTCTCGGTCAGCGCGCTGTGCGTCCCGGCGCGGGAAGTAGGCGGCGACTACTATGACTTCTTCCGGCTGGGCGACCGCCGCCTGGGCGTCCTGATCGCCGACGTGTCAGGAAAGGGCACGTCGGCCGCGTTGTACATGGCGGAGCTCAAGGGCCTGGTGCTGTCGCTCAGCCAGATTCACACCTCGCCGCGCGGGCTGATGCTGGCGGCCAACCGCATCATCGCGGCGAACCTCAACCCCGGCAGCTTTATCACGATGACCTACGCCGTCGTCGACCTCGACGCCCGCACGATGACGTATGCGCGTGCCGGCCACACGCCCCTCATGTACCTGCCGGGGCCAGACTCTCCATTGGATCGCCACGTGCGCGTCCTGGCGCCCGACGGTCTCGTGCTCGGCCTGAACATCGACAACGGCGAGATGTTCGAGCGTCTTCTCGAAGAGCACACGCTCACGCTCCATGCGGGCGACGTGGCACTGTTGTTCACAGACGGCATCACCGAGGCCATGAACGAAGCCGACGATTTCTTCGGCGAGGGCCGCCTCGGCCAGCTCATCGAAGAGCACGCGCACCTCTCCTCCGACGAGCTGCGCGAGCGCGTTCTCCGCGAGATCCAGGCGTTCGTCGGCAGCGCACCCCAGCACGACGACATGACGATGATCTTGCTCAAGGTGGAGGCGGTCGGAGCAGCAGCCTCAACGAGGATCGCCGAGGTCGTGGAGCTCGCGCGGTGAGGGTCCCCACCGACCGTGGCTGATCTGGTCATCATCTTCCGCGCGCACTCCGACATCGAGGCGAGCGTCGTCCGCGGTCTGCTCGAAGCGCACGGCGTGCCGTCGGTGATGTCCCCCAACGTGCCGTATTCGGTCTTTCCGCCTACGGTCGGGGCGCTCGGCGAAGTGCGCCTCTCGGTCAACGAGGACGACGCCGACGAGGCGCGGCGCATCATCGAGAGTCATCGGACCGCGGTGTCGGGCGGACGCGTCATTCGGCTGCGCGACGAATTCGACACGCTGCAGCAGGCGATCGGGTACCGGTTTCGCGACATCGGACTGCTCGAGCACGCGATGACGCACACCTCGCGCGCCAACGAGGATGTGAGCGGCGGCGTGCTCGACAACGAATCGCTCGAGTTTCTCGGCGACGCGGTGCTGGGCTTCGTGATCGCCGATCAGTTGTTCCGGGATTTTCCCGCATTCGACGAAGGGCAGAAGTCGAAGACCAAAGCGTCGCTGGTGTCGACGGCGGCGCTCGCCCAGCAGGCCGAGCGGCTCGGCCTCGGCGATCATCTGTTACTCGGACGCGGTGAGGAGAAAACCGGCGGGCGCCGCAAGCAGGCGTTGCTCGCCGACGGCTACGAGGCGCTCATCGCGGCGATTTATCTCGATGGCGGCATCGAGCAGGTGCACGCGTTCATCACGCGGGAGTTCGGCCCGCTCTTGGACGACGTCCGCCGGCACGGCCTCGCCGGCCGGGACTACAAATCGTCGCTTCAGGAATATCTGCAGTCGCATGACTACGCCCTGCCCGAATACCGGATTGCCGGCACCGTGGGCCCCGATCACCGGAAGCTGTTTCAGGTTGAAGTCGTGGTGCGCGGCGAGGCGATCGCCGCGGCGACGGGACCGAGCAAGAAAGAGGCGGAGCAGGAAGCGGCGCGGGCGGCGTTAGAGAAACTTAAAACTGAAACCTAAGAAGTGAAAAGGACTGCGCTCTGTCCTTCTAAGTTCTAAGTTCTAAGTTCTAAGTTTCTAATCGATCTCGATAATCCCCGAGACGACCCCGCCGGCCGCCGCCATGACCAGCGCGGGCGCGGGCGTGGGCTCGTGCTGCGGCAGCCGCGGCAGGGCGTAGCGATGCACCTCGCGCACGAGATCGTCCTCGCTCGGCGGCGTCACGCGGCAGTGCAGGCGGACCCAGACGCGCAGCAGCGGATCGGTGAAGCTGTAGCGCTTCTGACGCGCCGTCACCAGGTCCACGTCTTCGAGCCACGAGAGATAGTCCTTCGTCGATCCGGGCGTGCGCTGCAGGCGCTGTGAGATCTCGGTGAGCGTGAGCCCTTCTTCCTCGCCCAGGATTTCAAGAATCGCTTTCAGCGCGCCGTACCCGCGCGCGCGGTGCAGCCGCAGCTCGTAGCAGAAGCAGCACACCTTCGACAGCCCGCCGCCTGGCGCCATCAGCGAGGCCAGCGCACTCACCGCGTCGCCGCCGCCGTGCTGCCGCATCGACGCGAGCTCGTCGGCGACCGCCCGAACATAGGCCGGTCGCGCATCGGAAAGCGCCTGCACGCTGCGTGCGGTGTACTCGGCGTCAGCCACATTCTCGGATCCGGCCGACAACCCGATCATATCAATCGTGTCCTCGACCGTCAGGCCGGGCATGTGGATGACTTCGAAGCGCGCCGACCGGTCCCGGAGCAGCCGCAGGGTGCGCACGATGTAGCGGCTGGTGAGCACAAACCTGTTACCGCTCAACGAGATACAGTCGATGAACTCGTGGAGGATCCGGCGCAGTCCTGGAAAGCTTTCGAACGTGCGCAGCTCGAGGAACTCGTCGAGCAGGAAGGTGACCGGATCGCCACCGCTGGTGCGCGCCCGGGTGAAGTAATCCATCGTGGTGTCGAAAGCGGCGCGCGCGCCGCGCGGCGACCCGTCGCCAAGGGGAACCGGCGCGCTCGCGGCCATCGCACGAAGGAACCGTTCCGGCGTCGTCGCGATTCGTTCGACGTCAATCGACTGCGCCGGGCCCCGGCCCACGCGATCGCGGAGCTGCTGCAGCAGGGTCGTACGGCCGCTCCCGCATCCACCGACGAGCACCGGGATCCGAGACGGCGACGCATCGAGCGCCGCGACGATGCGGCGCGTCAATGTCGAACGAGGCGTTAGCATGCGTTCCTCAAACGTTGGAAGTACGCGAACGTGGGACTACATCGGCGAAAGAGTAGACCTTAAGAAGCGCCGCGCGGCTTGTCAATTTGAAAATGAAAAATTTTTCACTTGACTCGCGCGCCGCACGCGTCTTCCAACTCGCCGGTCTCGATCAATTCCGTGATCGCGACAATATCGTCGGACGTGGACGGTCTTCGTCGCGTGTCGGCACCAGCGATCGCACGATCGCGTGCCCGGCACGGAGCGAATACTTCGCCTTCGCCGACCAGCACGAGCGCGAGGTGGGCCAGCGGCGCAAGGTCGCTGCTGGCGCCGACCGATCCACGGGCCACGCGGGCCAGCAACTGATCGAGTGTCAGCGAAAAACGGTCGAGCAAGACCAGAGGTCGTCAGTCGACTGACGACAGTGATCAGTCCATCGTCGATAGTCAGGTAGAATCTTGGTCCTTATGAATGTGGCGGTGCTAGGTGCCCAGTGGGGCGACGAAGGCAAAGGCAAGATCGTCGATCTGCTGACGCCACATTTCGACATCGTCGCGCGTTATCAAGGCGGTCACAACGCCGGCCATACGGTTTACGTGGGCGGCACCAAATTCATCCTGCGCCTGATTCCGTCCGGCATTCTCCATCCCGGCATCATCTGCGTGATCGGCAACGGCGTTGTCGTCGACCCCCAGGCGCTGCTGGCCGAGGTGGACGCGCTGACGAAGCACGGAATCGACGTCGACAACCGGATCGTCCTCAGCGACAAAGCGCACCTCATCCTTCCGTACCACAGGGATCTCGATCTACTGTCAGAAGCGCGCCGCGGGGAGCGCAAGATCGGCACGACCTCGCGCGGCATCGGTCCGGCCTACGAGGACAAGATTGCCAGGCGCGGCATCCGGGCGGGCGACCTCGCCGATCCGCAGGCGCTCGAGCACGACGTTCGCGACAACGTGACCGCGCGCAATCGTCTTGTGCAGGACACGACCATGGACTGGCGGCCGGTCCTGGATCAGTTGCTCACCGACGGCGCGCGCATCCGGCCGTGGGTGCGTGACGTCTCGCTGATGCTCAGCGACGCGATGCGGGCCGGCAAATCGATTCTGTTCGAGGGCGCGCAGGGAACGCTGCTGGACATCGATCACGGCACCTATCCGTACGTCACCTCGTCCAACGCGTCCATCGGCGGCGTGTGCACCGGTCTTGGCGTGGGTCCGCGCACGATCGGCGGCGTCCTCGGGGTCGCCAAGGCGTACACAACGCGCGTCGGCGAAGGGCCGCTGCCGACCGAGTTGTCCGGGGAGATGGGCCACCGGCTGCGCGAGAGCGGCCATGAGTACGGCGCGGTCACCGGCCGGCCGCGACGCTGCGGGTGGTACGACGCGGTCGCCATTCGTTACAGCGTCCGGATCAACGGCCTCGACGCGCTGGCGCTGACGAAGCTGGACGTGCTCGACGGGCTCGATCAGATCGAGATCTGCACCGCGTACCGATGCGAGGGCCAGACGTTAGCGGACTTTCCCTCGGACATCACACGGCTCGCCGCCTGCGAGCCGGTCTACGAGACGATGCCTGGCTGGTTGGCGCCGACGCGCGGACTGCGCCGCTACGCCGAGCTGCCCGAAGCGGCGCGCCGGTACGTGTCGCGACTCGAAGAAGTGTCGGGCGTCCCTGCCGCGATCATTTCGACCGGTTCCGAGCGCGACGATACGATCATCCGGAAAGACATCACGCCGGAATTGACTCACGCCTGGTGACGGACGCGGAACGCGTCCACCTCCGCCGCCTTCGCATCAATGAATTCAATCCCCGCGCGATAGCGCGGCCCGCTCTCGGGCGGGATCTCGAATAAGGCCCAGGCCACGACGGCGCTGACGCGGATCGTCGCCTGCTCGTCGGCGATGGTCATGCGAAGCTTCTGGTTCGGCTTCAGGACATACGCCGACATGATCTGCGCCCCGACGGTCGAGAGATCGATGAGCGTGGCGGCATTGCCGTCAGCGACCACCTCCACATTCCCCACCAGCTTGAAACGCGGCGCGCGGCGGGTGCCGCGCTGATCGAGCGGTGCGGCACCCGGCGCGGCCGGCGTGGCAACGACCGAGGGCGCCGGCGCGGCCACGGCCGCAGGCGCCGGTGCCGCCACGGCGGCGGAGGTTGGTCCGCCCGGCGCGGGTGCCGCCGGTGGAGCCACCGCAGCCGGTGCCGCTGGTCCAGCCGAGGCGGGACCGGCGGCGTGATCGCTCGGTGTTGTGGCCGGCGAGACCACGTCCGTGTCGTCGGTGTCGTGCGAGACGACGCGGATTTCCGATCCCGTCAGCGTCGGATCGGCCTTGATGCGGTTGATGAGCGCGGCGCCCCGCGGCGTTGCCGCAAACGCCCGTTCGAGCGTCACCACGCTCGGGCGGCGGCGGCTGATCGCGTCGAGCGCCTTGAGCGCCTCGGTATCGGCGAAGGCGAGCAGCTCGCTGTCGGCGTCGAGGAATCGCTGCTTCAGCGTGGGGAGGAGATCGGCCGCGGCTATGAGAACGGTACAGGGTCCGGACACAGCGCTTCAGTAGAGCACAAAAGAGGGATCTCAGCTGTCAGCTAGAAGAACCGTGCGTCCTGAATCGGCCACCAGCGGACCTTGACCTTGCCGACGATGTATTTCTTCGGGACCGGACCCCAATGCCGGCTATCCGAGCTGTTGTTCCGGTGGTCGCCCATCACGAAGTAATAGCCCTGCTTGACGACTTCCGGGCCGTAGTCGTCGTGGCTGCGGAATTCGGCGGGCACGTAATCGTCGCGCAGCGGCTGATCGTTCACATAGACGCGGCCGTCCACGATGCGGACCGTGTCGTTTTCTCTGGCGATCACCCGCTTGACGAACATCTTCTCGGGATTGACCGGGTAGTAGAGCATTACGATGTCGCCGGAGCGCGGATCGCCCAGCTCGTACACCAGTTTGTTGACGATGAGCCGATCGTGATCCTCGAGCGTCGGCGCCATGCTGAGGCCGTCGACGCGCGCCACCTGGAAGCCGAACGTCACGATGAGCGTGGCGTACACCGCGGCCGACACCAGCGTTTGAAAGCCGGACATCAGATCCCGGCCGGCGCGAGCCCAGCGGTCCAGCCGAGGCGGCGCCGGCGATTCGAACGCGTGAGCCGGCGGAGGAATCGACGCCGCGTCGAACGTGGGCTCGACCGATGGCGTCGCTGACGCCTCGCTGTCCATTGCCACTGCTTCTGCTGCGGGCGGATCGAGTGGGAGGAGAGCCGGTTCAGGTTCGCTCATTGGGTGCATCAAGAATACCTGATCTCGTGCGTCTTCACCGATCGCCCGAGCGATGGCAGACGCAAACAAGATAGATCTACGGCTGGGCTGTCAGCACGAGCACGTGCGCGAGCGATCCGTCGCCGTGCACGAGCTCGATCCCATCCTGCATGAGGACGTCGCCCCCGGCGCTTCCGATCACGCCGACATCGGCGGAGCGGACTTCATAGGTCAGATCGCTGCGAAGCCCCTGCAGGTGCACGATCAGGCGGCCCTCGCTCGGGTCGTTCTTGAATGCAAAGAGCACAGCGCTCAGCCTGTCGTCGGCGACTTCCTCGATGACGTCCCACGACCCGTCCGCGCGCGGCGCCTGACCGCTCAGAAGGGTTCCACCGGCGCGCGCAACAATGTCGCGGTACGTTTTGTAGCGTTGAATTTCTCCGGCGAGGTATTGCGTCGTCTCCTCGTTGAGGTTCGCCGTGCGAAACGTCATGCCGAGCACGCCGGGCATGCGGCTGCGTACGATGTTCGCGAGATCGTTGCCCATGTCGATCTCTTCGCCGCCGCCCGCGATGACGAACGACAGAAGGTACGCCGGTGGCAACGCGAACGTGAGTCCCTCGAGATTGTGACGGACGTGCGCCGAGGGCTGCGTGCGATCGTCCATCCACGCGACGTCGGTCAAGCCGAGCATTCCGAAGTCCAGCCGGTTGCCGCCGCCTGAGACGTTTTCAATCAGCAGATCCGGAAAGCGGCTGTGTAACTCGCTCAGCAATCCGTACAGCGCATCGACATGAGCGAAGTTTCCATCGTCGGCGCCGTGACCGTGTCCGGACCGATTGCAGTTAATCCAGCCGTTGTTGTCCCACTTCAGGTAGTCGGGTCGAACGGACTCGATGAGGCGCGTCAGCCGATCGAGGAGCCACTTGCGCGCCTGCGGGCCCGCCAGACACACCTGCGCCACACTGTTCGAGCCGTACGAGCCGTCGTGGGTGGCCAGCCAGCTCTCACGGATGCCAGACAGCTGGTCCAGCATCTCCAACGCCACTCGCTCCGGCTCGACCCAGAGACCGAACTTCATGCCGGCGTTATGCGTGTAGTCGGCCAGTGAGGCCAGCCCGGTCGGGAAGCGGTCGGGATCGGCCGTCAGATTTCCGAGGCCGGATCCGAAATCGGAATTGCCGTTGGCCCCGGCGCCGACATACCAGCCTGCGTCGACGACGAACAGCTCGACGCCGAGCGCGGAAGCGCGATCGATTTCGTCAACGAGCGCATCTTCGGTAATCGTCGTGCCGTAGGCAAACCACGTGTTGTATGTCACCAGCGGCGTGAACGAGCGGCCGTGCCGAATGCCGCGCACGATGAACTGCCACAGCGCGGCCGACTGACTGGCGCGCGCATGCGAGGTGAAGCCAAAGAACGTGTGCGGGACCTCGATCGGTCGCACGGGACCGACCGCGGGTGAATCCGGAATGAGGGCGGTCATTCGCAGCCGATCCCCCGTCCGTTCGCACACAATCTTCCAGGCGCCCGACCACATGATGCCGCCGTAGAACGCCTCCTGTCCGTCGTCGACCACCACCAACGGAATGTACTCTTCGGTCGAGCGTCCGGTCGCGCCGATCTCCCAGTGCTCGCCTGGATCGAGATCGCGTTGGGCGATCTCGAATGGCTCGAGCTCGCCCTCGTGGGTGTGGCTGCGCAGTCCGCCGAGCCATGTGACGTTGGCCGCCGGCATCGTGACTTGCCAGCCGATCATGCCGCTCAATGGCACGTCGGTGACCGCGTCACTGCCGCTGATGCGCGTCCAGGTTTCGATGGTGGGCGAGCCGGGATAGCAGGCGTACGCGCGCGAGATGCGCAACCGCAGTCCGCGATGTTCGAACGTGAAAACCAGACGAACGCCGTTGTCGGTCTCCTCCGCGTCGACGCCCAGCAGCGTCAGGCCGTTGTTTCTGGTGGACAGCAGAAAGCGTGTGCCGCCGGCCGTGACGCTGACGTCCGCGTCCGGGGTGATGTCCAGGGACCGACCGGTCAGGGGATTCCACAGCCGTTGCAGCGTCAGGGTGCCCGACGGGTCGAAGCCGACGACGAGCTCGAGCTCACGGCTGCCGATGGACCAGACGTCGCGCCCCGAATCGTGCGCGATGAAGGCGTCCTCGTGCGATGCGACGATGGTGGCGGCCCGCGCAGGCGGTGCGCACACGCCGACAAGCGTGCAAACAAAGACGAAGGTCCGTAGCCGGACGGTCACATATTGCATCGTGAGGAGGCGAGAGGGAACTGCAGCTTCATTGTATATGGACGACGTCTTCTTGGGTTAGTTCCTAGGGAAATCGTAAACAATCCGTGAAACCGTCAGGGAGGCGATCACGAGGCCTCTTCCCAGATCCGACACAGGTTCACGATGACCTCGACTGCCTTTTCCATGTCCTGCACCGATACCCACTCGAGGCGCGAATGGAAGTTGTGTTCGCCCGCGAAGATATTCGGCGTCGGCAATCCCATAAAGGACAGCTTCGAGCCGTCGGTGCCGCCCCGAATGGGCCGAGACCGCACCTCGAGACCGGCACGGCGCACGGCTTCGCAGGCGCGCTCCACGACGTCTGGATGACGATCGAGGATCTCCTTCATGTTTCGATACGATTCCTCGACCGCCACGTCCATTCGCGATCCCGGAAACCGGGCGACGGCCTGACGCGCGAGCTCTTCGACGCTCGCTTCTTTGGCGCGTAATCCTTCCGTCACGAAATCACGGATCAGCAGCTTGACTGAGGTCCGTTCGACACCCGCTTGCAGGACGTAAGGGTGAACGAACCCGTCATGGTCGTCGGTCGTTTCAGGCGACAGCCGATCGGCTGGGAGATGATTGATGAAATCGGCCGCGACCTTGATGGCGTTCACCATCCGCCCCCTGGCGTAGCCGGGATGCGTGTTGAAACCGTGGAACGCGACCGTCATCGCGTCGGCCGAAAAACTCTCGCTTTCCACCTCGCCGCGGCGGCCCCCGTCCATGGTGTACGCGCAGCGCGCGCCGAACCGGTTCACATCGAAATAGGCCGTGCCCCGGCCGACCTCCTCGTCCGGTGTGAAGGCGATGCGTACCGGTCCGTGCGCGACGTCGGGGCGCCCGATGAGATACGCCGCCGCCGTGACGATCTCGGCGACGCCTGCTTTGTTGTCGGCGCCGAGGAGCGTCGTGCCGGAAGCCGTGACGATGTCGTTGCCGATCTGCTCCGCGAGGGGCGGATTATCGGCCAGCCGAAGCACCATCAACGGGTCGTCTGGCAGGATCAGATCGCGCCCGTCGTAGTGACGGTGGACGATGGGTCTGACGCCGGCGCCGCTCATTTCTGGAGAGGTGTCGACGTGGGCGATGAAGCCGATCGTCGGCACGTTCGGCTTGGCAGTGGTGGCCGGAATCGTCGCCATGACGTAACCGTGCGCGTCGACGTCGGCATCCGCCAGTCCCAGCTCGCGGAGCTCGCTCGCAAGATCACGCAACAGCACGAGCTGCGTTGCCGTGCTCGGATACGTTGTCGAGCGCTCGTCGGATTGTGTGTCGTAGCGGGCGTAGCGAAGAAACCGGTCGAGGACAGAGGTCATGTAATGGCAGATTTCAGATTGCAGATTGCAGATTACGGAACGGGCGGCGCGGGTTGCTCCAGAAACGTGCGATGGAGCGCGCGCACGGCATCGTCGACCCTGGCGCGGTCGATGAGCCAGGTGATGCGGAACGACGAGGTCGCGATGCCTCGTGGCAAGGCGTGGACTGACCCAAGCCCGTCCGATCCACGGCGGAGGTGTTCAAACGACCGATTGATGCCCGCACCGACGACGCTGACGGCGCCGAGATCGTCGACAAGCCGCACGCGGTCGCCGAACCGGGAAGACAGTTCGGCGCGGACGCGCGGTTCGTCGTGGAGGTTCTCGCGCGAAATCACGAGCGTCAGGCGTCCATCGCCGCTCTGATGTATCTGTTTGCCAGTCACGCGCGCGCTGTCCAGAAACTCCAGAATCCCTTCAGGCTGTTCCATCTCGAGCACGATCAGGTCGCGCTCGCTCGCGACCCCGACGACCGTGCCCGGCGCACGCGGCGCGTGGCGACGCACCACCGTGCCGTCGACGGATGGATCAGGACCTGGAAGCGGCGAGTTGGCGGCGCGCGCGTAAATGGCGATCCCCTCGGCTTTGGCGAATTCCACCGCCTGCGCGTTCAGCACTTTCGCGCCGGATTCGGCGAGCTCCTGCGTCTCTTCGTACGCGAGCGTGCCGATGCGGCGCGCGTCCGGCACGACGCGCGGGTCGGCGGAGTACACGCCGTCGACGTCCGAGCAGATTTCGCAGTATGCCGCGCCGAGGGCCGCCGCCATCGCCACGGCGGTCGTATCGCTGCCGCCGCGGCCCAACGTCGTGATCTCGCGGCGGTACGAGACGCCCTGGTACCCGGCGATGACGACGATCTTGCCGCGCGCGAGCTCGTCCTGTACGCGGAACGGACGGACTTCGATGATGCGCGCGTCGACGTGGCGATCGTTGGTGATGATGCCGGACTGACTGCCGGTAAAACTGATGGCGTCGCCGCCCCGCTCGCGGATGGCCATCGACAGCAGTGCCATCGAGATGCGCTCGCCGGCGGTGAGCAGCATGTCGAGCTCGCGGCGGTCGGGGTTGGGCGATACCTGCTTGGCGAGCGCGAGCAGCTCGTCGGTGGTGTCGCCCATGGCGGACACGACAACGACGACGTCATGACCGGCTCGCCGGGTCAGCATCACCCGCTCGGCCACCTGCCGGATGCGCGCCACGTCAGCGACGCTGGAGCCACCGTATTTCTGTACTACGATCGACACGGGTTTTTAGTAAGAACGCGGCTAGACGAAAGTCGCAACAACCGGCGCATGGTCGCTCGTGCCCACGTCCTTTTGCACGGGGCATGCCGTGGCGCGTTCTGCGAGCGCCGTGCTGGCGAGCACGTAGTCGAGCCGCCACCCGATGTTGCGCTGCCGCATGTTGCGCCAGGGAGCCCACCACGTGAACAGTCCGTCGTTGTCGGGGTCGAGCGCGCGCCCGACGTCGACCAGGCCGCGGCCGATGATCCGTTCGAGGATGGCGCGTTCCTCGGGGAGCTGGCCGATCGCCCGCGGCTTCCGCTCCTTCGGGTGGACGTCGATATCCGTGCGCGCGACGTTCAGATCGCCGCACAGCACGAGGGCGCGACGGGCGGACTGGAACGACGCGGCGTAGCCGTCCATCGCGTCGAGGAACCGCATTTTCGCGGGGAAGTCCTTGCCGCCGTTCGGCGCATAGATCGAGGCCACGGTCACCTCGCCGGCGTCAGTGGCGAGGTCGGCGGTGACGATGCGATGCTCGTAGTCGAAGGCGGGATGCGCGAAGGTCGGCCGGCCGAGCAAGAGGTCCTGACGCACGTGCAGCCCGACGCCGGAATAGCCCTTGCCGCCGTGCCAATAACACCAGTAGCCCTCCATCTCACAGAGAGCGGCCGGCACGTGATCGGAGGCGGCCTTGATTTCCTGCAGGCAGACGACATCCGGGCGCTCGCGCTCGATCCAGTCCTGGACCTGCGCGTGGCGCGCCCGGATCCCGTTGACGTTCCAGGTGGCGATCTTCAGTGGCTGGCGTGGGCCGCCGCGCGCTCCGCGGCCGGGATGGCCATCAGTTCCGCGTGCGAGGCGACGTGGGCCTTGACGATCTCTTCGGCCTTGGCCATGAGATCGGCATCGCCGTTGCGATAAATCGCGTTCGCCTCGATGAGATCCTTCTGATTTGCCGGCGTCGCGTCGATGCTCTCGTAGATCGCGGCGACCGGGCACGCCGGCACGCACGCGCCGCAGTCGATGCACTCCTCCGGATGGATGTAGAGCATCGTGATGGCCGCAAATTCGGGCTCGTCCTTGCGCGGGTGGATGCAGTCCACCGGGCAGACGTCGACGCAGGCGGAATCTTTCGTTTCAATGCAGGGGTCAGTGATGATGAATGGCATCGTTAATTAGTCTCCGGGAACGAGATCCTATCCAAAATTGCCGCGTTTCGCTAGTCCAGGCCGGCGAACATCGTCGGCGCCTGCGCCGGCTGATAGCCCATCGACTCGTAGAGCGGCCGGCCGGCCTCGCTCGTCGTCAGCCCGACGACGCCGATGCCGTTCTCGCGGCACCACGAATGAATCGTGTCCATGATCGTACGCCCGACTCCGCGAGACCGATGCGAGGGCTCGGTGTAGACGTTGTACACGAACGCGATCCGCCCGCCGAGAAACTGCGGTCCGGGCGGCCACGGAAGGATCGTGATCCCTCCGCCCCCGATAATCTCGTGGCGGTCGGTTTCGACGACCCACGCGCGGTATGTGCCCGCGGGCATGATCTCGGCGAGCCAGCGGCGGAAGGCGCGTTCGACCGTATCGACGTCGATCGTCGTACCCATGTCCGTGAACATGGCGACGCGGTGGTGGACGAGTGCGTCGACGTCGTCGATGGTCGCGGGACGAACGTGATAGGCCGGCATTGAAGTGCGCGGATTATACTCAACGCATGTCAACCGAGACGCGGCGCGGCCCTGAGCCTCCGGACATCAGCGAAAAAGGCGGGATGAAAGCCGGGCTGCCGCAGCGCGCTGACACGCGGCTGTTCATGCAGCTGCTGGTGTTCGGCGGCTGCGCCGACTCGGCGGCGCTCGTCGGGGCGCTGAAGAACGCGGGATTGCCCGGCGTCCTGTATGAAGACATGAACGACCCGCGCGGCGTCGGGCTCCTGACGTTCGGCGAGGACCCCGGCTTCTTTCTCGATCGCGTCCGTCCGCTCCTGACCCAGTCGCCGTTCGCGTCGCTCGCGCAGAAGCCGGAGTACACGATGGTGGGACGCACGTACTCGCTCGGGTACGAGCCCGATCTCATCGACGTGCTGCTGCATCGCCCCGTGCGAACGGTGCTCAATCCGGCGTGGCGATGGGGCGTGTGGTATCCGCTGCGTCGGAGCGGACGGTTCACACAGCTGCCGCCCGACGAGCAGCGCGTGATTCTCGCCGAACACGGGACCATCGGCATGTCGTTCGGCGCGGCCGATCTCGCCCACGACGTTCGCCTCGCCTGCCACGGTCTCGACAAAAATGACAACGACTTCGTCGTCGGCCTCATCGCCAAGGACCTGTATCCGCTCTCCGCTATCGTGCAAACCATGAGGAAGACACAGCAGACGGCATTGTATCTGGAGCGGCTGGGGCCGTTCTTCGTCGGACGCGCGGTCTGGCAGAGCGCGCTCTAGGCACGACCGACTTCGGAAGGTGTTACTGGCGAAGCCCAGCCGTCCAGCCAAGGGCTCCGACGACACTTCGTCAAGAAGCGTGTTGACGAGAAAGCGCTGGCCGTCGGGGGTGCGCTACCGCTTCCTCGTCCGAGATCTTCTTGGCTTGGGCGCGGACGGTGGCGGCGGCGCATCGGACGCGATCTGATCGCCAAGCAGACCCACGCTGATGGCGTACGAATGAGAGCAGTTGTATTCGATGATTGCGTCGTAATTGTGATAAACGAGAAAGTGCCGCGTCGCCCCGGACACCAGCGCGGCGTCAGCAGGGGTCGCCGGCAGCGCGGCGCCATTGGGCAGCCGCACTCCCAGCTGTTCCCATTCACTGATGGGCAGCGCCACGGTCATGTCGCGCGTGGCCTGGCACGTGCCGGCGCGCCGCGCGACGGTTGCCGCCGCTTTCCGTGCGTCTTCTTTCGACAGGCGAACCTCGCGGCCCCAGCTCTGGCCGGCCGTCCACCCGTGCCCCTCGAGATAATTGGCGATGGATGCGAAGATGTCAGCCCGCGACGACCAGATGTCCCGCCGTCCGTCGCCGTCGAAGTCCTGCGCGAATTTCAGGTAGCTTGAGGGCATGAACTGAGCCTGCCCCATCGCGCCCGCCCACGAGCCGCGCATGTTCCACACGTTGATGTCGCCGTGATTGAGGATGTCGAGCGCGGCGAAGAGCTCTGCGCGGAAGAATGCAGCCCTCCGCGTGTCCCACGCGAGCGTGGCGAGCGCGGCGATCGTCGGCCGGACACCGCTGAAGCGGCCGAAGTTCGATTCGATTCCCCAGACGGACACGAGAATCTGAGACGGCACGCCGTAGCGCGCGCTGATCTGGTCGAGCAGCATCCGGTGTGTGGCAAGCCCCTCGCGCGCCGCTCTGACCAGCTTCGGGGTCAGGCGCCGCGCCACGTACTTCTCCAGCGAGAACACCGTTTCGGCCTGCGCGCGATCGCGCTCGATGACGACGGGCAGCGGCTGGTCGATGTTCGAGAGCGCCTGGTCGACGATCTCCGGTCGGATGCCGCGCGCGAGTGCTTCGGTGCGGACGCCGGCGAGGAACTCTGAGAACGATGGACGCGCCGGTTCCTGTGCCGCCCTCGCCGCAGGGCTGCCGCCTCCGCCCTCTGCGCTGCGGCGAGCCTCGCCGAAGCGAAGCGAAGGCGGGAACCCCGGCGCCATCACCATCAGAAGAACGACACCCCACATTCTCACGGCAGCAGTTTACCGTGATCTCGGCCGCTTCATGATCAGCACGAGCGGGATGAGGAGCAGAAACAGCACGCCCAGCATCTGGAAGATGCTGACGAACGACACCATCGACGCCTGCCGCATCACCATGCCGAACAGCGCGCCGTACGTGCGATTGGTGGCGGTCACAGGGTCGGCGCCGGCCGCGATGAATCCCGCGCGCGCCTGCTCGAACATGGCCCTCGACGCGGCGTCGTAGGCGGTGACGTGCGATCCGAGCAGCGTCGTGACCGCCTGCTGCCGCCGCACGAGCAGCGTGCCGGTCGTGGCGATGCCGATGCTGCCGCCGATGTTGCGCATTAGGTTGAACAGACTCGTCGCGTTGCCCATCTTCTCGCGCGGGATCGGATCCATCGCCACCGTCGTCAGCGGCACGAAGAGCAGCGACATCCCGGCGCCTTGAATCAACTGCGGCCAGAAGATGTCCCAGTAGCCCGCCTGGAGACTGAGTCGGGACAGCCAGAGCAGCGTGCCACCGCCCACCAGCAACCCCAAGGTCAGCAGCTTCCGCGGATCGAATCGGCCGGTCATCAGCCCGGTGATCGGCATCATGAAGAACGACCCGATGCCGCGCGGTGCCATCGCGATCCCCGCCTGCATCGGCGGATAGGCGAGCAGTGTCTGGAGCATGATGGGCAGCAGTACCATGCTCCCGTACATGACGAAGCCAACGACGGTCATCAGGAACACGCCCACGGCGAAGCTGCGCGCCTTGAACGCGCGCAGATCGACGACGGGATCGTCGGTCCGCAGTTGATGGACGATGAACACGACGATCGTCACCGCGCTCAGCACGGCGAGCGTCGTGATCATGTTCGAGGAGAACCAATCTTCTTCCTGTCCCTTGTCGAGCACGATCTGCAGCGCGCCGATGCCGACGGCGAGCATCCCGATGCCCCAGTAATCGATGCGCCGTTTTTCCTGCCGGATGTACGGCGGATCGAAGATGAAGAGCCGCGTCATGATGAGCGACGTGATGCCGACGGGAATGTTGATGTAGAAGACCCAGCGCCAGCTGTAGCTGTCGGTCAGCCATCCGCCGAGCACCGGTCCCAGAATGGGCGCCACCACGATGCCAAGGCCCCAGAAGCCCATCGCCTTGCCGCGATCCGTGGGGGGAAACGCTTCGAGGAGGACCGCCTGCGACAGCGGCTGCATCGCGCCGCCGGTGGCGCCCTGCAGGCAGCGGAACACGATCAGCATCGTCAGATTCGGCGCAAGGCCGCACAGGAATGACGACACCGTGAAACCGGCCACCGACGCCATCAGCAGGCGCTTGCGCCCGAACACGCTCGCCAGCCACCCGGTCATGGGCAGGATGATCGCGTTGGCTACCAGATACGACGTCAGCGCCCACGTCGCCTCGTCGATGCTCGCCGACAGATTGCCCGCGATGTGAGGGAGCGACACGTTGACCACCGTCGTGTCGAGGACCTCCATGAAGGTCGCGAACATCACGGCGATCGCGATGATCCACGGGTTGACGTGGCGGTGCGGCTCGGTCAATTTTGCTATTTCGTATAGACCGTCGGCACCACCGACATGCCGGGCCGCAGCAGACGTTCCGGATCCTGGCCGGCTTCGAGCACGATCTTCACCGGCACCCGCTGCACGACCTTGACGTAGTTGCCGGTGGCGTTCTCGGGCGGCAGCAGGCTGAACCGCGCACCGGTGGCGGCGGCGATGCTGTCGACCTTGCCTTTGAAGTCGCGCCCGCCGTACGCGTCCACTTTGATCGTGACGGATTGTCCGGGACGCATGTCTCGAAGCTGCGTTTCCTTGAAGTTCGCCGTGACCCACACGGTGTCGAGAGGAATGATTGCCATCAACGGCTGGCCCGGCTGAACGACCTGTCCGACCTCCGCGCTCTTGCGGCTGACGACGCCGCGCATCGGCGCCTTGAGGGCGGTGTACTGCAGGTTGAGCTCGGCCTGTTCGAGCGCGGCCTTCGCCTGCTCTGCATGCGCCTGGGCCGCTTGGGCGCGCGCGCGCATGCCGGCCACCTGTTCGGGCGCCGTCTGCGCCGATGCCAAACCGGCGCGCGCCTGCTGCTCGCCGGCCTGCGCCTGCACCAGCCGGCTCTCGGCGACGCGGATACCGGCGTCTGCCTCTGCCGCCTGCGACTTGGCGGAGTCGGCCGCCGCGCGCTGCGCATCGGCGGTCGCCACGGCTGCGTCGAATTGCTGCTGCGCGACTTCGTCCTTGGCGAGCAGACTACGAAGCCGCTCGACGTCGCGCGCCGCCTTGGCGGCGTTGGCCTCGGCCTCCCGCTGGCGCGCCTGCGCCGAGACGAGCCGAGCGCGTGCCGCCTCGACTTCCTTTTCCGCCTCGTCGATGCTGCCGCGCGCCTGCGCGAGGGCGCCATGCGCGGTCGTAACGTTGCTGGCGGATGTGGTCGATGTAATCGGCACGTTGCTCCGGGCCGCGAGCGCCGCCGCTTCGGCATCGGCCAGCTCCGCCCGCGCTTTCGACACCGCGACCTGGTAATCCCGCGGATCGAGCTCGACGAGGACGGTGCCGGCCTCGACCTGCCGGTTGTCGCTGACCGGCACCCGCAACACCGTTCCACCGACCCGTGCCGCAATCGGCGTCACGTGTGCCTCGACCTGCGCATCGTCGGTCGACTCGCGCGCGGCTGTCAGCCATACCCACGCGCCGACGCCGACGAGCCCGATGATCAGGAGACCGACGGCGATACGGAACCCGCGTTGGCGGGTGAAGGGCACCGTTTCTGGTTGATCGGCCATCAGCGGAGGCCTTCGAACACCTGGCGTGCCGTTTCTTCCGCGATGCCGACCGCGTGCACGAGGCCGCCTTTCGCGAGATTGGTGGCGTACAGCGCCGCAATGTACTGATCGTTGGCGAGGGTGCCGGCGCTTTGCGCCTGCACGACTTCGATGTTACCCGCGATGCCGGCGGCGAACCGATCGCGCGCCTGGGTCAACTCTCTGGCGGCGAGCTCGCGGCCCCGCGCGGCGACCCGCATTTGTTCGTTGCCGGCCTGCAAATCGAGCATCGCCGCGCGGATTTCATAATAGATAGACGCCTTCAGATCGTCGGCGTCCTCGCGCCTGCTGCGCAGATCGGCGTCGGCCTCCATCACACGGCCTCGGGTTTTTCCACCTTGAAAGATCGGCACCTCGACGGCGCCGGCAATCATAAAGGTGCCGTGCGCTTCGGCCGGTGAATGGCCCAGCTCGCCGTAGTTGGCGTTCACGCGGACGGCGGGGAGCGCTTCGGAGACGGCCGCCTGGCGCGTCGCTTCCGCGGCGCGCACCCGTTCGAGCGCCGCCTGATAGTCTCCGCGGGTCTTGTAAGCGCGGTCGAGCGCCTGTTCGAGCGTCATCTCGGGAATCGGCGCCGACGAGATCTGATCGGTCAACGTGAACGCCTGGCCGAGAGGCAGTCCGATCAGCCGCGCGAGCTGGAGCTTGTCCTTCTCGAACGTGGCCTGCGCGGCCGTCACCCGCTGGCGATCGGTGCCAAGCTGCACCTCGGCGCGCAGCACATCGATGCCGGCAATCAGGCCGCTTTGTTTGAGGTCGACCGCCTGGGTATAGAGGGCCTGCGCGGTGTCGACCTGCGCCCGTGTGACGTCGACGCGCGCCGACGCGGCGAGCGCCTGCGCGTAGGCGTTAACGGTGACGAGCACAACGAGATCGCGCGCGTTCTTGTAGTCGTAACGGGCGGCAGCGATGTGGTGCCCCTCGGCGCGCGCCTCGTTGAGCGCCTTGAAATCCAGCACCGACTGCGAAACGTACACGCGCGCGTCGAACAAATTGAACGGCCCGACGATGCTGGGGATGCCGGACGGGAGCGGAAAGCCGTAGGCCGCGAGGTTCAACTGCTGGCGCGTTTCGGACAGCCGTCCGGTGACGTTGGGCAACAGGTCGGCCAGCGCGCGTAATCTCGCGCCGCGCGCGCGATCGACGCCGTCGCCGGAGAGGAGTACGCCGAGGTTGTGCTCGAAGGCGCGGCGGAGCGCGTCGGCGATCGACAGGGAGAGCGGCTCCGATGTCGGTTGCCCGGACGGTACCCCGCCAAGAAAAGGACTGATCGGCGGTGGTCCCTGGGTCTGCGCGGCGGGTGTCGCCATACCGTGACCGAACAGGAGCACCAGAAACAGGACCGGGGGTACGGCTCTCACGTCGCGTCCCTTTCTCGCCTGACACGTCGACGAGACAGGGCGAAGTGGTGAGCCTACGTCGCGTCGTTCCCAGGCGGCGCAACCGCCATCGAGGTTGCGTTGCTAGCGTACTACGTTCGCACGACCATTCCAGCGGTAGTTGACATCGATTTATACATTATGTATAAATCGTGCCATGGCCATCGACCAGTACAAGAGCGCCCTCGATGCGGCCGTCCACGAATACGAAGAGCTCGGACGCCAGCGTAAGGAGATCGACGAGCGGCTGGCGCAGCTCGAGCAGACGATCGGCACGCTCAATCGGCTGTGCGGCTTCGTGCCGACCGTCTACTGGGGCCTCACCGATGCCTGCCGTGTCGTCCTGAAAGGGGCAGGCTACCCGATGACCCCGCTGGAGGTGCGCGATCGGCTCGAGGCGATCGGCTTCGACCTGTCGAAGTACTCCAACAGCCTGGCCGCCATTCACACCGTGCTCAAACGACTGAACGAGGGAGGCGAAATCCTCTTCGTCGAGAGGCCGGGCGGCAAGTTTGCCTGCGAATGGCGGCCGGTTCGCGCGGTCGCCGTGAAGATGTCGGCGCTGATCCCCGTCGCGTCGAAATCGACGAAACGGAGGAAGAAGTGATCGGCCTGGCAGACCGGCGGCGGTTTTTTGCGGAAGAACTGGAAGCGGTCTGCAAACTGCGGTCGTCGGTGCTCGTCGATGCGTTCGCGACGGTGCCACGCGAACAGTTCCTGCGGCCGGGCCCCTGGACCGTGCTGACGGACGTCGATGTCATGGCCGGCTGGGGCATGCAGACTCGCCCTACGGCCGATGCAGACGCGGCGCGCGTGTATCACAACATCGCGATTGCGATCGATCCGGCGCGTCACCTGTTCAACGGCCAGCCCGGGACGCTCGGCGTCTGGATTGACGCGCTCGGTCTCGTGCCGGGTGCGCGAGTCCTGCACGTCGGCTGCGGGCTGGGTTACTACACGGCGATCATGGCGCAGTGCGTCGGTCCGGCCGGGCGCGTCGTCGCGTTCGAGGTGGACGAGACGCTTGCAACCGAAGCACGTCAGAACCTCGCGTCGATGTCGTGGGTCGACACGCGGCACGGCAACGCGTCCAAGCGCCTCGACGAGGAGTTCGATGCGATCCTCGTCAACGCCGGGGTGACGCATCCCGAGGACACCTGGCTCGACGCCCTCGCCGCCAGCGGACGGATGATTCTGCCGCTGACGTGCACGATGCCCGCGATGGGCTCCATTGGCAAAGGGTTCGTGGTCCTGTTGACCCGGAATGGCGACCATTTCGACGCCCGCACGGTCGCGATGGTGGCGATCTACTCGGCGGAGGGTGTTCGCGATCCTGAGATGAACGATCGGCTGGGACAGGCGTTCAGACGTGGCCCGTTCCCGACGATCAAGCGTCTGCGCCGCGATGCGCACGACGAATCGCCGACCTGCTGGCTGCACGCCGCGCGGTTCTGTCTCTCCACATCCTGATCGAGCGGCAGCCCTAAAGATTCGCGAGACGAGCGAAGGCTGTCGGACGGCCGGGCTGACGCCAAGGGTACCGACATGCGACGCGGGGATATGATCCGGCTATGCGCGCGCTCATCGTGGAAGACGATGCCACGATTGCCGATTTCGTGGCGCGGGGTCTGCGCGAGGCGGGGTTCGCCGTCGATGCCGAACCCGACGGCGAGGCGGCGCTCGAGCGCACACGGGATCAGCTCTACGACGTCGCGATCATCGACTTGATGCTGCCCAAACGCGACGGCCTCTCGGTCATTGACGAGATGCGGCGCCGCGGCATCGGAACGCCGGTGCTGATTCTCAGCGCTCGCCGCACGGTGGATGACCGCGTGAAGGGTCTTCAGGCCGGCGGCGACGATTACCTCACCAAACCATTCGCCTTCGCCGAGCTGCTCGCGCGCGTGCAGGCGCTCGTCCGGCGTGCCACCCGCGCGCCCGAGGCCGCGACGCTCACCGTCGACGATCTCGTGCTCGATCTCCTGTCGCGAAGGGTGACGCGCGGCGGACAGCCGATCGACCTGCGCCCGCGTGAATTCGCGCTGCTCGAGTACCTGATGCGCAATCCGGGCCGGGTCGTGTCGAAAACGATGATCCTGTCGCACGTCTGGGAATACAGCTTCGATCCGCAGACCAACATCGTCGACGTGCTGGTGAGCCGCCTGCGCGAGAAGATCGACCGGCCGTTCGAGAAAAAGCTGCTCCACACCGTCCGGGGCGTCGGGTACGTCTTACGCGAATCGTAAAAAGGGGTCGGGAGTCTTTTTGAGATGGCAGAAACTGCAAACGACTCTCGTGCACTTTTTCCGACCTTCGGGCTGCGCCTGGCCCTGTGGTATGCCACTTTGTTCGTTAGCGGATCGATTGTCATCGTCTTCCTGACGTACTGGCTGACGGCGGCATCGCTGGCCCAGCGCGATCGGCAGATCATCCAATCCAAGCTGGGCGAGTATGCGTCGGCGTATCAGCGCGGCGGGCTGGGCGCGCTCGCGGACACGGTGCGGGCGGAGCAGCGCACCGCGCCAGAGCGTCTCTTTGTGCGCGTGGTCGATCGAGGCGCCGAGGCCCTCGTGTTGAGTCAACCCGAGGGATGGGATCCCTCCGCGCTTGAAACGGCTTCGCTCAGTCTGTGGGACGGCACGCTTGTGCAAGTCGGCAAGAGCACCGACGCACGGCAGGACCTGCTCGCCAGATTTCGCGCGGCGCTCGGAATCGTCACGCTGACGGTCGTCCTCGTTGCGCTGACCGGCGGCTTCATGGTGACGCGTTCCGCGATCCTGCCGATACGGCGGCTCACTCGGGCGGTCGGACGCATCATCCGCACCGGCCGGACCGACGAGCGCGTGCCGCTCTCCGGCGACAGCAGCGACGATGCGATCGACGAGCTGACGATACTGTTCAACGCCATGCTCGATAAGATCGAAGGGCTCGTGACGGCCATGCGCGGGTCGCTCGACAACGTGTCGCACGATTTGCGAACGCCGCTGACGCGCCTGCGCGGAACCGCCGAAATGGCGCTGGCAGCGCCCCCCGATCTCGATCGCTATCGGGAAGCGCTCGCCGATTGCGTCGAAGAGTCGGATCGCGTGCTGGTGATGCTCACGACGCTGATGGACATTTCGGAGGCCGAGAGCGGCGCGATGCAGCTGCACCGCGGGCCGGTACGCTTGGGCGATATCGTCGCGCGGGCCGTCGATCTCTATCGTGATGTCGCCGAATCGAAGGGGGTCGGCCTCACGGCGCACGCCTCCGCCGAGGTCGTCGTCACCGCTGATAGGACGAGGCTCGAGCAGGTTGCGGCCAACCTGATCGATAACGCGGTGAAGTACACGTCGGCCGGCGGTCGTGTTGACGTCGACGTCTTCCGGGAAGGCGACCGCGCCCTTTTACGTGTCCGCGACACGGGCGTCGGCATCCGACCCGACGAGCTTCCGCGCATCTGGGACCGCCTCTTTCGGGGAGACACGAGTCGCGCGGAGCGCGGCCTCGGGCTTGGGCTCAGCCTGGTGCGAGCGGTCATAGAGGCGCACAGCGGAACGGTCGACGTCACCAGTGAGCCCGGCCGGGGATCGGTATTCACAGTATCGTTGCCGACTTAGTCCTGCCGAAGCTCTGAGCCCCCTACCTTACACCGATGTAATGTTCGCGTAACGTCCTCGAAAGGCTACCTCCCGTCTAATTAGGTGTGGCGGACCGAAGCTCCGCGGCACAACTGATTCGATCTTCAAGAAAGGGAACATAGCCATGAACGACGAACGCACCACTCTCACGCGGCGCGCCACGCAGGCGGGTCTCGCAGCTTTGGCGGCGGTCGCGCTGCTCGGCGGCGCGACGTGGCACGGGCTCGCGGCTGACGCGCTCACCACGCAAGCCAAAACGGAACATTCCGCGACGGCGACGCCGCCGGCCATCGGTCATGCCATCGCCGGCGGACGCGACTCGTACGCCGATATCGTCAAGGTGGTCGCGCCAGCCGTCGTCACGATTCGTGTCGAGGGCAAAGCGAAGGTATCGCCGACCGACCTTCAGGAAGACGACCTCTTCCGCCGCTTCTTCGGCGATCAATTCGGCGGCCGCGGCCAGCAGCCGCGCACCTTCAAACAGCGGGGCCTGGGGTCCGGCGTCGTGATCAGCACCGACGGGTACATCCTCACGAACGATCACGTTGTCGACGGGGCGGACGACATCAAGGTCGATCTCACCGACGGGCGAACGGTCACCGCGAAGTTGGTCGGTACCGATAGGCCCAGCGATCTGGCGCTCATCAAAGTCAGCGCGTCGGATTTGCACGCCCTCACCCTTGGGAACTCCGACGCCGTCCAGGTGGGCGACGTGGTGCTCGCCGTCGGCAATCCTCTCGGCATCGGCCAGACGGTGACGATGGGCATCATCAGCGCCAAGGGGCGGTCGACGGCCGTCGGCGAGGATCGCAACTACGAGGACTTCCTGCAGACCGACGCGCCGATTAACCACGGCAACTCGGGCGGCGCGCTCGTGAACACGAAGGGCGAGCTCGTGGGCATCAACTCGCAGATTCTGTCCAACTCGGGCGAGAACATCGGGATCGGGTTTGCGATCCCGGCCAACATGGCGCGTCACGTCGTCGACGAGCTTCGCGCCAACGGCAAAGTCACGCGGGCGCGGCTCGGGGTACTGGTCCAGCCGGTGACGTCAGACATCGCGTCCACTCTCGGACTGAAGCAGGTGAACGGCGCCATCGTGTCAGAAGTCGAACCGGGCAGCGCCGCAGAGCGGGCCGGCATCAGACAGGGCGACGTGATTCTGTCGTTCAACGGACAGCCGGTGCAGGACACCAACACGCTGCGCAACCGGGTGGCCGAAACCAAGCCGGGCTCGGCGGCGAGTGTGGTCGTGCTGCGCGACGGCAGCGAGAAGACGTTGTCGGTGAAGCCGGAAGAAGTCTCGGCTGGAAAAAGCACGCGGCGAGGCGCGGAGCCGGCGACCGACGATAAAACATCGCTCGGGATTTCGGTGGCCCCGCTGACGCCCGAGGTCGCCTCCCGTTTCGGTGTTCCGAAGAACACGAAAGGGGTCGTCATCGAGGACGTCAGGCCTGACGGCCGCGCGGCCGATGCCGGACTGCAGGCGGGAGACGTGATCGAGCAGGTGAACCGGCAATCGGTGGAGAATGTCGAGGACCTGCGGACGGCGGTTCGCCGCAGCGCCGACAAACCGTTGCTGCTGCTGATCAATCGCGAAGGGCGCCACGTATTCGTGACAGTACGACCGACAGCGTAAGGCGCGACCCGCCCAGCAACTCTCCGAGGGGCCGGAGCTGACTGATGTGGTCGGCTGCTGCGTTGACCGTCACCAGAATCCGGACGGCCAGCAGCAGCCCCCACATCCACGGCTCAGGTCAACCCCATCAATTCGTGTACCATCAGGGCGAACATGAATTTGGTCATCTGGTCATCTGGTTATCTCGTCATTCATTTTGAATCAATCGCTTCAAGTGACCAGATGACCCGATGAACAAGTGACCAGATTCAGGAGTGCGGGCGTGGATTTGAAACTGAGCGGGAAGGTAGCAATGGTCGGGGGAGCCAGCAAAGGGCTGGGTTTCGCCGTCGCGCGCGCTCTCGCCGCCGACGGCGCGCAGGTCTCGATTGCATCCCGCAATCGTCAGGCGATCGACGCCGCAGGTCGACGGATCGAGCAGGAGACGGGCACGCCGGTGCTGGCGACTGCGGGTGATCTGGCCTCGGCCGACGCGATCGCGCGCTGGCATCAGGCCACGCTGGATCGTTTCGGCGGGATCGACCTGCTGTTCACGAACGCTGGCGGTCCGCCGGCCGGCCGCGTCCTGGATTTCGACGATGCCGCATGGCAGTCGGCATTCGAACTGCTGGTGCTCAGCGTCGTCCGGCAGATCCGGCTCGTCGTTCCCTCGATGCAGATGCGCGGCGGCGGGGCGATTGTCATGAGCACTTCGTCCGCTGTGAAGGAACCGATTCCCAACATCGCGCTCTCGAATGTGCTGCGCGCATCGGTTGCCGCACTCGCGAAGACGCTGGCGCTCGAGCTCGCGGCGAGCCGCATTCGCGTCAACCAACTCGTGCCCGGCCGGATCGGCACCGACCGTGTGCAGGAGATCGACGCGATCAACGCGAAGAAGGCCGGCATTTCCCCCGACGAGCAGCGCCAGCGCTCCGTCTCGGCGATTCCCATGGGCCGCTACGGAGATCCCGACGAATTCGGACGCGTGGCGGCCTTTCTGCTCTCGGATGCCGCGGCGTACGTCACGGGCGCGTCGGTGCAGGTGGACGGCGGGATGGTCAAGGGTCTGCTGTAGTCAGAGGTCTCCACGGTGAACATCGCGCGCGCGCTGCTGCTCGCCGCCTCCACGAACGCGTGGCTGCGCGAGCGGGCGACGAAGACGGCGTTCGTGATGCGGTCCGTGTCGCGGTTCATGCCGGGAGAGCTCCTGGACGACGCGATGGCGGCCGCCGCCCGGCAGCAGGCGCGAGGCATCGGCGCCATCCTGACGCATCTCGGAGAAAACCTGACGACGGCCGATGCGGCTGAAGAGGTGACGAGGCACTACCTCGAGGTTCTCGACCGCGTCCATGCCGCGCGCCTCGATGCGCAGATCTCGGTAAAGCCCACCCAGCTCGGGCTCGATCTGGACGCGGAGCTCTGCGCCCATAATCTTCAGCGATTGATCGATCGCGCCGCCCAGCGGAGCAACTTCGTCTGGATGGACATGGAAAGCACGCAGTACGTGGACGCGACGCTCGCGCTCTTCCGGCGGGCCCGATCGCGGTCACCCCTGGTGGGCGTGGCGCTGCAGGCCTATTTGTACCGGACCGAGCGAGACCTTGACACGCTGCTGCCAATCGGCGTGGCCGTCCGGCTCGTCAAAGGCGCGTACCTCGAGTCGCCGCGGGTTGCGTACCCAAAGAAATCGGACGTCGACGAGAACTACTACCGTCTGGCGTGTCGGATCCTGAACGAGCATCGGGTCGGAACGCTCCTGCACATGGCGACGCACGATTCGAGGCTCATCGATCGACTGAACGCGCACATCGAAGCGCAGCACGTGCCTCGTTCGGCTTACCAGTACGCCATGCTGTACGGGATACAACAGAAGCTGCAGCAGCAGCTCGTGGCGTCTGGCCGCGATCTTCGTGTGCTGATTTCCTACGGTGAGTACTGGTTCCCGTGGTACATGCGACGGCTCGCCGAGCGGCCCGCCAACATCATGTTCGTCGCGAGGAATCTCATTTCAAGGTCGGGTGGGTCAGGTCGGTTCGATGGGTCAGGCGGAGCGAAGGAGGCTGAATGACGCTGGAGGAACTGCGGACGTTGCTCGATTACCACTACTGGGCGCGCGACCGGGTGCTCGATGCGGCCGAAAAGCTGACGCCCGAAGAATTGACTCGAAACCTCGGGAGCAGCTTTCGCTCTGTCCGCGACACGCTCGCGCACACATACGCCGCGGAATGGGCGTGGTGCTCGCGGTGGAACGGGCAGTCGCCAACGGCGCCGCCGCCAGTAGACACGTTGCCGGACGTCGCCACCCTGCGTGCAAAGTGGACCGAGCTCGAATCGAACGTGCGCGCTGTCCTGGATCGATTGGGGGAGCAGGGTATGGACCGCGTGTTCGAATACACCATGGTCAATGGTGACGCGCGGCGGTCGATCTTCTGGCACATGCTGCAGCACGTCGTGAACCACGGGTCGTACCATCGCGGTCAGGTGACGACGATGTTGCGGCAGCTTGGTGCGGCGCCGCCGCAAGGGATGGACCTGATCACCTTCTATCGGACCATGCGCGCATGAGCGCGCGGCCATCAGGCGCTAATACGAACGAGGTGTTACGGTGCGGGCGTGTCGTGGGGACGTCTCGTGCGAACCTTCATTTGCGCGCGGCGGGCGTCAGCATCGTCTCCGTCCGCTTTCCGGCGCGGACGTACACGACCTTCACCGGCTGGCCGATTTTGAGGAGATCGAGCGCGTAAGTGTAGTCGTAGATGTTTGTGATCGACTGACCCGCAATCTCCACAATGACGTCGCCCTTTTGCAGGCCGGCCTGTTCGGCAGGGCCGCCGCCGATGACGCCGCCGAGCAGCAGGCCTTTGACCTCTGACGTGTAGTCGGGAATGGTGCCGGTGAAGACGCGCACACCGGCGCGCGAGCCGCCCTGCGCCGGCTCGCTGACTTTCGTGAACGTGGGCGGCTCGTCGCGATCCTCGAGGCGCCGCGCGATGGCCGCCGCAAAGCCGACGACCCGATCGAGATCCTCGTAGTCGATCTTGTCTGCGGTGTCGGTCGGGCGGTGGTAGTCGACGTGATTGCCGGTGGTAAAGCTCAGGCTGGGGACGCCCGCCTCGTTGAACGTGCCCACGTCAGTGGGTAGATACGGATCCTGCTGAACCTGCACATCGAATCCGGCCGCGATGTTCGCCTGCTCGATGATTTTCGCCCACGCGGAGGACGTGCCGACGGCCTGCACCGCGAGCTTGTTGTCCTGCATCCGGCCGACCATGTCGAAGTTCAGATAGGCCGCGATCTGATCGATCGGCACCGGCGGCTGCGCGGCGAACGCCGCCGATCCAATCAACCCGAGCTCCTCGCCCGACCAGAGATCGAGCAGCACGTTGCGCCGCCGAGGCTGCTTCGCGAGCGCTTCGCCGATCGCGAGGACGGCGGCCGTGCCCGATGCGTTATCGTCGGCGCCGTAGTGGATGCGACCTGCTTCTTCCTTCCGCGCGAGCGAGCTCCCGTTGGTGCCGTGCCCCAGATGATCGTAGTGCGCGCCAATCGCCACCCACGGCTTGCTGACACCGGTCAGCGGCGTGGTTGCCGGCAGCACGGCGAGGATGTTGTGACCCTGCTGCTTTTCACGCACGACAGCGGCATGCAGTGTGATGGTGAGCCCGGGAATGTCGAAGCCGGCGACGTGGGGATTCGCGGTGTCGAGCGACTGCTGCACGGCGTCGAGTGTCTTGTCAGGGATGGCGCCAAAGATGGATTTCGCGACGTTGCCGCTGATGCTCGCCGCCGCGATGCCGGAGCCGGCAAGCGCGGTGTCGAAGCTCATGGGAACGGTCTCGCCGGCGTTGGGCGATCGCGGCCCGGTGACGACGAGCATGGCTTTGGCCCCGCGTTGCCGCGCCGCCAGCGCTTTGTAGCGGAGATCTGAGTAGCGCGCGAGGATCCCCTTCGTCTTCTGTTCCGCATCCTCCGGAAAATACCGCAGCACCAGCACGACCTTGTCCTTCACGTCGAGCGTCGCGTAACTGTCGTACCCGAAGTCCTGCGCCTCCGGGACGACGATGCCGTAGCCCGCGAACACGAGCGGCCCGGTGACGTCGGCGTTGTCGGAGAAAGAGAGGGCCTGCACATCCGCGCGTGCGGCGAACGTTGGAGTGGCTCTATTCGGGCCCGCGCCAGACAGTGACAGCGTCGATCCGCCGTCACGGCTGCCGGCCGTGAACTCGAACGGCACGCGGTAATCGGCCTGGCCGGGCAGCGGCTTGGCGCCGATTCTCTGGAGCTCGGACACGATGTAATCGGCGGCGAGACGCTCGCCGGCAGATCCCGTGAGCCGGCCGTCGAATGTTTCGGATGCCAGCGTCTGGACGTGTTGACGCGTCGCGGTCGAACCGGCGTTCGGCACGCCTTGAAAGGCGTGCCCTACAGGCCGTCCCGAGATCACGGCGACCCCAATAGCGACGAGGCACAGGCGACGCATCATGATTTTCCCTTCATCTTTCGCGGCGGCGCTTGCCTGATAGCTGCGAGCGCTTTTTCATGATTCCACTGCGCCAGAAACAACTGACCCGCCGATCCGCCCGAGCGGCTCGACGTCCAGGCGAGCATCGTGCCGTCGGGAGAGGGGACCGGCAGCCCGTCGAAGCCATCGGAATAGGTGACGCGCACCGGCTCCTTGGTTCCCTGCGCATCGACCATGAACAGCTCGAAGTTCTCGAAGCCCAGCTTGTTCGACGAGAAGATGAAATATTGACCGGACGGATGTTCGTACGGCGCCCAGCTCATCGATTTGAAATCGGTGATCTGTTTTTGATCCGACCCGTCCGGCTTCATCGTCCACACATCGGCGATCAGTCCCTGCTCGTCGAACCGCCTCCAGACGATGCGTGAGCCGTCGTGGTTGAAGAACGGCCCGCCGTCGTAGCCGGGGACGCTGGTGAGCCGCTTCTGTCCGGATCCGTCGGCGCGCATGATGTAGATCTCGGCGAAGTAGCTCGGGTTCTCGTCGAGCATCTTCTTCTCGCGGTCGTTCAACGTGCGGCCGTACGCGTCGCGCATCGACGAAAAGACGATCCACTGGCCATCAGGGGAGTAGCTGCCCTCGGCGTCGTAGCCGCGCGCGGTCGTCAGCCGTTTCAGGGCGCCTGTCTTTTCACTGTAGGCGTAGATGTCCATCTCGGGGTCGTAGTCCCACGAGTACCGCCGCTCTTTGCCGGACGCCCGGAACGCCAGCTCCTCTTCCTGCCATTGCCTGGATTTCGGATCCGCGTGCGTCGACGCGAAGAGGATCTCGTCGGTTCCCGGCCGGAAGAACGCGCAGGTCGTCTTGCCCATGCCCGGCGAGATGCGTGTGGTGTCGCCAGTGCCGAGATCGAGCGTGTAAATCTGATAGAAGGGATTGCCGGGCTCGCGCTCGCTCTGAAACACCAGCCGTTTCCCGTCAGGCGACCAATAGCCTTCGCCGGCGCGGCGCCCGTCGACGGTGAGGCGACGGATACGAGTGAGGAAATCGCGCTCCTGAGATGGCGCGGGCGACTGCGCCGCGAGCGTGGCCCCGAGGACAACGAGGACAGCGAGCACCAGGGCAGTCGGCGTGTACCGCATGTGGATGGCCTGATTTTCGCACGGATCAACGCAAAGGACACCAAGGACACAAAGCTAAGGCCTTTGGGTATTTTCCATCGTGTCCGTTGTGTTCAATCTTCGACGCGCAGAGGAAACCTGGCGGCGCGTTCGTGGTACGTTCGTAAGATGCCGGTCGTCGTCCTCGATCATGTGTCCATCGCGTACGGACACCTTCCGTTGCTCAACGACATCGCGCTGCAGGTCGACGCGCGCGAGCGCGTCTCCCTGATCGGGAGAAACGGGACCGGGAAGTCCACGCTGCTTCGCGTCATCGACGGCGAGGTGGCTCCCGACGCCGGTTCGATCTGGCGTCAACCCGGCGTGCGAACCGCCCGCCTCGAACAGGACGTGCCGCTGTCGGCCGCCCGCTCGGTCTTCGCTGTTGTCGCCGACGGCCTAGGGGGTAGCGAAGACGACCAGCACTGGCGCGTCGATCGCGTGCTGTCGCACCTGGAACTCTCGCCCGATCGGATCGTCGACACGCTCTCAGGCGGCGAAAAGCGCCGCGTGCTGCTCGCGCGCGCGCTCGTCTCCCAGCCCGACGTGTTGCTGCTCGACGAACCGACCAATCACCTCGACATCACCGCCATCACATGGCTCGAAGAGTTTCTCGTCGATTATCCTGGCGCCGTCATCTTCGTCACACACGATCGCGCGTTCCTGCAGCGGATCGCCACGCGGATTGTCGAGATCGATCGCGGGCGTCTCCTGTCGTGGCCGGGGGACTACGCGGGTTTCCTGCGCAAGAAAGAGGCGTGGCTGGCGAACGAGGCGATCCACCAGGTGAAATTCGACAAGCGGCTGGCCGAAGAGGAAGCCTGGCTGCGGCAGGGCGTGAAGGCCCGCCGCACGAGGAACGAAGGCCGCGTCCGTGCGCTGACAGCGATGCGTGAGGAACGCGCCGCGCGCCGGGCGGAGGCGGGTTCGGTGCGCCTGCAGATGGAACGCGCCGACCCCTCGGGACAGCTCGTCATCGAGGCGGACGCCATCAGTAAGGCGTTTGGCGATAAGCCGGTCGTACGCGACTTCAGCACGCGCGTCATGCGGGGCGATCGCATCGGCCTCATCGGTCCCAACGGCACCGGCAAAACGACGTTGCTGCGGTTGTTGCTCGGCGCCGTCGAGCCGGATGCCGGCGAAGTGCGGCGCGGCGCCAACGTCCAGATCGCCTACTACGATCAGCAGCGCGAGCAGCTCGATCCGGAGCGCACCGTGTTCGACACCGTCGGCGACGGGAACGAAACGGTCACCGTCAACGGACAGCCGCGTCACGTGCACGGGTACCTGCGCGACTTCCTCTTCCCGGCGGAGCGGGCGCGTTCGCCGGTGAAGGCCTTGTCCGGAGGCGAGCGCAATCGTCTGCTGCTCGCGCGGCTGTTCACCCGGCCGGCGAACCTCCTCGTGCTCGACGAGCCGACCAACGATCTCGATCTGGAAACCCTGGAGCTGCTCGAATCGCAGCTCGTCGAGTGGCCCGGCACCTTGCTGCTCGTCAGCCACGATCGTGTGTTCCTCGATAACGTCGTCACCAGCACGCTCGTGTTCGAGGGCCACGGCCGCATTCAGGAATATGTGGGGGGCTACGAAGACTGGCTGCGGCAGCGCAACGTGGACGCGCCGGTCGGACCCGCTCGTCGTGATCTCCGGCGAAAGCCCCGCGCCGGAACCGCGCCGGGCGACTCACAGCCGAAAAAGAAGCTGTCCTTCAAAGAACAGCGGGAATTCGACGAACTGCCGTCGCACATCGAGGCGCTCGAGGCCGAGGAGCGTCAGCTCAACGCCGCCATCGCCGATCCGGAGTTTTACAAGGAGGCGGCCGACGCCATCAGGCGAACGCTCGCGCGGCTGGAAGCGGTGCACAGCGAGCTGGCGGTGGGGTACGCGCGCTGGGACGCGCTCGATGCGCGGGTGGTTCGGCGCTAGCGTTTGTGTTGATCAGTGTCGCGGACCGAGGAGATCGACTAACGACAGCGGATCGATGCGCGAGCCGGCGACGCGCACGGCCCAGTGAAGATGCGGGCCGGTGACGCGGCCAGTGGCGCCGACCTGGCCGACGACCTGACCGCCCGTGACGACATCCCCCTGCCGCACCGCGAGCATGGACAGGTGGGCGAGGATCGAGAACAGTCCCTGCCCGTGATCGAGCACGACGGTGTTTCCCAGAAAGTACAGGTCGCGCGCGAGCACCACGCGCGCGGCGTTTGGCGCGTTGACCGGTGTCCCAAGCGGGCTCAGAAAATCGGCGCCGCCGTGCTGACTCCGAGGCTGACCGTTGTAGATACTGCGCGTCCCGAACGCGCTGTTCGCCGGGTTCGGCACCGGGCGGAGGAACCCCTCTAACCACTGCGGCTCGGGCGTCGATTGCTTCCACAGCTCCTGCAGATCGCGCGCGTCGCGGGCGATGCGTGCGCTGGCGCTCGCCGGAGGATTCACGAAGGCCGGGTCGACCTGCAGGGTTCGCGTCGGAAACCGGCGCGGCAGCACGACCAGTTCATGTGCGGCGTGCGCCGTGTGTGCGCCTGATCGTGCGTCGATGGTGACGGGATAGCGACCCGGACCCGTCCCGAGATCGATGCCGACGAGGGCGCGCCACTGCAGGGGACCGACTTGGACGGCCGGCATCTCGCGATTGAACGCGCGCACGCGCAGGCGATCCGCGCGGACCGCGGTGTCGATCGTCAGGACGACCAGTTCGCCCGGCTGGATCGAGCGCGCGGCGGCGGCGATGGAGACCGCGGGGAGCGCCAGCGCGGATCGAACACAAAGGACACTAAGGACACAAAGGAAAATTCCTATCGGTCTTCCCTTGGTGTCCTTTGTGTCCATTGTGTTCCCGTTACTCTTGTCGGACCTTCCGGTCGGCGGCGACTCGAAAACCGACGGCGGAGTCGCGGTCACCGGGTTGCCGGGTGGACCGCATCGCGCAGCGCGCGCCCGCCGCGTCGGTCTGCCAGCTGCCGCCACGAATGACGCGCCGATCGCCCGACTCGCCGATCGGATCCACTGCGTCGCTGGGGGGGTACGGGCCGTACCAGTCCGCCGTCCACTCCCAGACGTTGCCGTGCATGTCGACGAGGCCCCATGGGTTGGGCGGGAACCCGCCTGCGCGCGTCGGCCGCTCACGGAACAGGCCCAGCGCGGCGTTGCCGTATCGCTGTTTGCCGTTGTAGTTGGCCTGCGCGGTCGTGAGCGTGTCGCCTGTCGCGAACGGACCGGCGGTGCCCGCGCGGCACGCGTATTCCCACTCGGCTTCGGTGGGCAGGCGAAACACGACGTCGTTGGCCGGGGACCCGTTCAACGCCGCGATGAATTGCTCGACCTGGGCGAACGTGACGTTCTCGACGGGGCAGCGCGGTCCGCAGTCGGCGAACCGGCTGGGATTGGTCGTCATCAGCGCGCGCCATTCCTGCTGCGTCACTTCGTGCTGGCCGAGGAAGAAGGGACGATTGATCGTGACGTCGTGCATCGTCTCGTCGGACCGCCGGCCGATCTCCGACGCGGGGCTTCCCATCGTGAACCGGCCGGACGACATCTCAGTGAGCACGATGCCCGTCCGCGTGTGGGTCATCGTCTGCGCAGTGGGATTGTGAAAGCTCTCGTCGGCGTTGACGTCGAACCGGCGGAAGCGGCCGTAGCTGGCGGTGCCTGTGACCTGCCCTCGATCGAGAAAGTACTGCTCGCGCATCTCGATCGGTACGTCGATCTGGAAATGCTCGTCGAGGCGGAAGGTCGTCGTCACGCGCGCGCGAATGCCTGGTGTGTCGAGCGCGAGCTCCGCTTTTGCGACGCGGCCGGTGGCTGCGTCAATCCAGAAGCGGCCGGAGGCCGGGATGTCGGCGTCCCGCAGGCCGCGAACGAACGTCGGCCGCCCCTGTTCCTTGTACTCGACAATCCAGACGTTGTCGCCGGCGGCCGGATCGCGTTTGCCCAGTGTATAGCGGATGCGGCTCTGGGTATCGAGCTGAAGAAACGTCAGCGCCATGATCGGGGTGTTGATCGTGCGCTGCATCGCGCCGATGTTGTAGCGCGCGCTTTCCTTGGTGATGTCCAGCGCCTGCGCCAGCTCCGTCGCCGTCGCCGCGGGTTGCAGAAAGAGTCTCGCGAGGCGCTGTTCGCGATCGCGGATCGGCGTGCCGTCCACCTCGAAGACGTCGCGGAACGGCAAGAAATCTGACGGCCCGACTTTGACGAGCAGAAAATCGGACTTCAGTTCCCGGTGCCTCGACGCCGGGGCCATTTGTTGAAGGCCTCCGCGTCCGCCCAGCGCGACCGACGGGAGGTTGCCCAGCGTGTCCTGCACGTAGCGCTCTTCGGCGACGACGTTCGAGAAGCGGTCGATGAATTGGGCGACATACCGCCCCCCGCGTGCGATCAGGACGTCGAGGGTCGGTGCGCTTGGTTGGCCGGCGAGCGGCGCCATCGACATCAGGACGGCGGTGAGCGTCGCAGCGGTCAGTCGCGCGGACATGTGGCGACTATTCTACTTGTTCGCGTACTCCGTGCTGATCGCGCTTCGGGTCAATCCATACGGGACCCGTACGCGTGGCGTCGCAGCTGCGGTTCATCGCCCCATCCCGGCTGTGGCGGCAGCCAGCACGACGGCGGCGGAGTCTTTCGAAAGGATCGAGGCGGTCACGCCTGAACCTTAATCCAAGAGCGCCGCCAAAATCAGACGACAGTCGACAGTCGATTGACGACTTAAACTGCCGGAGCCATGATGATGCGCTGCGGCGTCGGCGCGGGCCCACTCTGGGGCACGTCGCCGTTGTCTTCGCGCAGGTATTGCCACTGGTGGGGCTTGATCGTGGCGAGCAGCTCTTTGCGCGTCTTGATCGGCACCGGCCGGCCGACGTGGATCTTGCCAAGCTTGCCGAGGACCGCTTCCGGCAACGCGCTGGCGAACATCAGCATCGGCCAGGTGAAATTGGGCCCGTTGAGCTTGCGCAGCTTGTACGCCCACAGCCCGAGAGCCCCCAGCCGCCAGGCCATCGGTCCCCACCAGCTCATTTGTCCCGGCCGCAGGTTCATCTTCCAGCACTTCATCATTAACTGCCACTGAAGCGGTGAGAGCTGCTTTGTCTGGGTGACGCCTGTCCTCTGCTCCATGCGCGTGTCGTGGAGTGGCGTGAAGATGGACGGGATGAAGAACGCGAAGAGACCGCGCCGCTCGACTTCGTAAATCAGATCGATCGTCGCCTTGACGTCGTCATCGGTTTCGCCGGGGTTGCCGATGATGAGCGTCATCGCAGGAAACCAGTTGTGTTCGTTCAGCACTTCGAGGCCCCTGACCACGACGCTCGGCCAGTCCTCGATCGAGAACGGCACGCCCTTGCTCGGCATAATCTGTCTTGCCGTGCGCACCGATCCGGTTTCGAGCCCAATGAGAGGCACGAGCGCGCGCTTTTCGGGATGCGTGCTGAGCAGCGGCAGCTTGATCGGACTCTTGTCCAGGCACAAATCCGACAGCTTCTTAATAAGGAGCGGATCCACTACCGCGGGCGCAATCGTGGCGTGGCTCAGCACATGGTGGTCGACGCCCGGCGTCGTGACGATTTCGGAATACAGGTCCAGCAGCGCTTCGCGGTTCGGGAAGTAAAAGGGCGTGTCAGTGTGGACCTGGCCCCAGATGAACATGTCTTCGGTGGCCAGCGAGATCTGATTGTTGCCGTCGCGCACGTTGGCGCGGACCGCCTGCATCATCCGGTTTTTGGGCACGTCGAGCTGCGGGTTCAAGTCCGGCAGACAGAACTGGCACCGCCGGCCGCAGCCGGTCGTCATCTCGACGACCCCGAACGTCGTCCGCTTGTCGGGAATGAGGATACCGTCGCGCTCGCGAGGGTGGCCAACGTCGATCTGGCGGGGCAGCGCCTCTCCGCGAATCGCCTTCGCGAACAGATCCATCGTCGCCGTGGACTCGCTCCGTCCTTCAACGATGCAGTCGACGCTCAGTTCGTCCCACATGTTGGTCTGCGAGATCTGCCAGCCGCCCGACCCGCCGACGATGACCTTGAAGTTCTGGCGGAACGGGCTGGCTTTCACGCGGTCGAACATCTCGCGGGCGTAGTGAGAGTTGATCGGCTGCTTTGCGGACCCAAAAATGGAGGTGTAGACGCCCGCCGCGAACGTGACGCCGAGCGGATTATGCGTGGACACCGCGACGATGCGGGTGTCGGGGCCGATGAACGTGTCCAGATCGTCCGGGTAGCAGGCGACGATGTCGTTCGGGTCGTACTCGCGGAGGAGCGCCGCTTCGAGTACGCGCAGCCCTGCCGGCATGTAACGCGCCGAGTGATCCTGATTGCGCTCGACGTCGCGCCATTTCGGGTACTTCTTGTTCAGAATACCCTCGAGCCACATCGGCAGCGACGCCATGCTCATCTGAATGAAGTACCCGGCGTGATCGATCGATTCGGTAAGTGGTGCCGTCAACACAATGAGCTTGCCGCCGTTCATAAAAGCGATGAGTAACCTATCACGGGGCACGACCGGCGGGGTGTGCATGATGCACCGCGTTGACGCGTGACAGGTGCCGGCTCCGGCGACCCCGTGAAATCACGAAATCGTAACCGATCTGGCAGTTTCCGTACGAGCGCCAATTGAAGCTCGAAATCGAAATCGCCGATAAGTTATTCAGGGTCAATGTGTTGTCGTCATCAAAGCTACGGCATCGACTTTGCGTTCCGAAGGTCAGCCAGACAGGACAGAGAATGACTCAAGAGAACTATCGTTTGAACAGAGAGGCCGGCTACAACCTCGTGGAGATGATGCTCGTGATGGGCCTCATGGCCATCCTGTCGGGCATGGCTGTGCTCCAGATCAACGCCTCGCGCCCCGGCCTGAAAGCCGACGGGGGCATGCGCGTCGTTCTCGGACGGCTGAATCAAGCGCGCGAGCTCGCCATCACGCAGCGCCGTTTCATGCGCGTCACGTTCACCAATCCCAACCAGGTGGCGATTGTCCGGGAAGACACGACGACGACGACCACGACGATCTCGACCGTCCTCCTCGAGGGCGGCGTGACGTACTCGTTCGGCACCGGCGTGCCCGATACGCCCGAGCATTTCGGCATGAACTCCGCGACCTATTTCGGCTCCGTGACCAATGTGAAATTCACACCGGACGGCCAGCTGGTCAACCAGGATGGCGTCTCGGCCAACGGCACCGTGTTCCTGTCCATCTCCGGCATCCCGCGGTCGGCGCGGGCCATCACGATCTTCGGATCGACGGGGCGCGTGCGCGGCTACAAATGGGACGGCAAGAACTGGAACGTGGTGTAGCCATGCTTCGCACGTCATCTCAGAACGGCTTCTCGCTCGTCGAGACGATGATCGCGCTCGGGGTGCTGACGGTCGGCGTGCTGGGGGCCGCCGCGGTGCTCGCGACGGGCATGCAGAACCTGAGCAGCTCGCCCGCCGACGTGATCGTCACGCAGAAGGCCTCCCAGGCGATCGAGGCGGTCTACAGCGCGCGCGATTCCCACAAGCTGACATGGGTGCAGATCCGCAACGTGCACGGCGCGACGGGCGCCGACGGCGGCATCTTCGTCGACGGACCGCAGCCGCTGAAGACGCCGGGTGACGACGGCCTGGTCAACACGGCCGACGACGAAGCGATCGAAGCGATCCTCCTGCCGGGCAGGGATCAGACGCTCTACACGGCCGACGACCAGACGATTACTCTCGGCCAATACACGCGAGAAATCGCGATCCGCGACGTCGCGAATGAAAACGGCCAGCTGCGATCGGTGACCGTGACGATCACGTACCAGAACGGTCCGACCAAGCGCACCTACACGCTGTCCACGTTCATCTCGGCGTACTCATAGAAAGAGCAACCACGTGCACAGGATGTCGCGCGAACACGGCTTCACGATTACCGAGCTTCTGGTCAGCACCACCATTACGCTGATCGTCACCGGCGCGGCCCTGACGACGTTCAGAAACGGGCTCTGGATCACCGACTCGGCGGCGCAGTTGTCGGATACGAACCAGAACCTGCGGGCCGGGACGAACCAACTGGTCAGAGACGTCATGATGGCGGGCCGGATCATCGGACCCGAGGGGATCCCGATGCCGAGCGGCGCCGGCGTCACCTCGTTCGCCAGGCCGGGGCCGCCCCTCACGTCGCTCACATTCGATCTGGTGGTCGACGCAGACACGACGCTGAATCTTGCGGCCATTACGACCGGATTTCAGCTCGGGCCGACCATCAACGGATCGCAGACCGACATGATCACGATCATGACGGTCGACGAGTTCGTGCCGGTCGTCCAGACGCCGCCCCTCGTTCCGGGCACGCCGACGGTGCTCGAAGGCACGATCGCGAACAACGGACAGTCGGTGACGCTGCCCATCACTTCGCTCTGGCTGACCGGAGATACCACGAACGATACGCCGCCGATCCTGGTCGGCGATCTCGTGCTCTTCAAGAACTCGAAGGGCACCGCCATCCAGACGATCACCAGCAAGGACGCCACGCACATCTATTTCGGCATGAACAACTCGAATGACTCGTTCCATTTCAACCAGTTCACCGCGCCCCAGGTGCCGATCATCCTGATCAAGCAGGTGCAGACCACGACGAGCGCCTGGGACACGACCGACAAGACGTCGATGTTTCGCGCGCTGATGATCAGCTATTACGTCGACAACATCACGACGCCGGGGACGCCGCGGTTGACGCGGGTCGTGAATCATTTCACGCCCCAGGCGCTCGCCGGCGTCGTCGAGGATCTCGATCTCACCTACGACCTGGTCGACGGCGTGAACAACCCGACCAAAGTGACGTCGCTGCCGTACACCGACGTGGTGGCGAACGTGACGTACAACTCGAATCAGATCCGGAAGGTCAACGTACACATGGGGGTTCGCTCAGAGGTCATTTCCAGGCAGGCGCGGGACTACGTGCGCAATCACATTTCGACTGCCATCGATGTGCGGAGCCTCGCGAGCGTGGATCGATATGTATCCCAGTAAATACCGGCACGGAAGACCTCGCAGGCGCGCTTCGACGGAACAGGGCATCGCCATGCTCACGACGCTGCTGGTGCTGATGCTGATGTCCGCGCTGCTGGTGGCGTTCACGGCCATCATCATGAGCGATCAGCGGTACCGCTTCATCGACCGCGATCGCGCCCAGGCGTTCTATGCGGCCGCCGGCGGCATCGAGAAGCTGACCGCCGACCTCGGGAACCTCTTCTTCTCGACGATTGCGCCAACCGGCACGCAGGTGACGGCGCTGACGGCCACCAAGCCCAGTATTACCGGCGTCACCTACACCGCCACCAACGCGCCGACCGCGCTCCCGGCGAGCTCGCTGTCAACGTACTACTGCGGCCCCGCGCCGAAGACCGTCACGACGGTCGGCGCCAACGGCTACACCATCATGTATTGCACCGACGCCACCGGGAATCCGGTGACGACGTCGACGAGCCCGATTAAGAACGGACCGTACGAGGGACTGATCGCGGAACAGATTCCCTATCAGCTGGACGTCATGGCCAAGACCTCGACGGGCGGCGAGGTGCATTTGATTCGAACCATGGAGGCGGTCGCGATCCCGGTCTTCCAGTTCGGCATGTTCTCGGACGTGGATCTGTCGTTCTTCGCCGGTCCGGACTTCGACTTCGGCGGCCGCGTGCACACCAACGGCAACCTGTTTCTGTCAGAAGGCGGTGGTGCGACGCTGACGCTGCGGGACAAGGTCACGGCGGTGAAAGAGATCATCAGGCAGAAACTGCAGAACGGCGTGTCGATCGACGTGGCGTCCACGCACGACGGCACGGTCAGCATGGCGAAGGCGCCAGGCTGCACGAACCTCGTCCTCGGTCCCTGCCGCCCGCTCCTTCGCACGGAAGGCAGCGTGGTCGACACAACCGGCAGCGCGCTGAACGACCCGACGTGGCACAACGCCTCGCTCAGCACCTACAACAGCTGGATCCGTAACGGGCGGACCGGCGCGAAAGCGCTCAACCTGCCCCTGCTCACCGTCGGCGGTACCAATCCGGATCTTGTCCGCCGGCCACTGGCCGGCGAGAACGTGACCAACCCGGTCCTGTTTGCCGAGCGACTGTTCAGCAAGTCGAGCATCCGAATTCTTCTGTCCGATACCGCGGCCGACATCACCAACATCCCGACTGTGACGGCCACCGTGCCTGTGAATCTCGGCAACGATTTGGTCACGAGCGATTGGTTCACAAACCCTCCAAACAACGGGACGGCGTACGGTCCGGTGAGCGCGCTACGCCCGCCCATCGCGCGCACGATCGGGCCGCTCTCGACGACGGTCGCCGCGGCCCCGGCGAGCACGACGACCACGATCAACGTGGTCAGCACGGCCGGATTCATCCCGGCGCTTAAGCTCGGTGTCACCGCCGTCACCTGCACGGGCAAGACCAACACGCAGTTCACGCCGTGCGTGGCCGGCATGCCCGCCAAGGCGATTG